>NZ_VJZZ01000002.1:0-310616 GCF_009659535.1 Aggregicoccus sp. 17bor-14 | reverse complement strand
TCCTGGTGCGGGCGGGCCGCGGGCTCGTCCCCACGCCGCGCGCGCTCGAGCTGCGCGAGCGGGTGGGCCCGCTGGTGCAGGACGCCCAGGCGCTGCTGCGGCCCGCGCAGGAGCTGGACCTCTCGCGGCTGGTGCGCACCTTCACGCTGCGCACGAGCGAGGGCTTCGTGGAGAGCTTCGGCCCGCGGCTGCTCACACGCGTGCAGACGGAGGCGCCCGGGGTGCGGCTGCGCTTCGTGCCGAAGGTGGACAAGGACAGCACGCCGCTGCGCGACGGGAGCATCGACCTGGAGACGGGAGTCGTGGGGCAGGACATGGGACCGGAGCTCCGTGCGCAGGGCCTGTTCCGGGACCGCTTCATCGGCGTGGTGCGCAAGGGACATCCGCTCAGCCGGGGCCGGGTGAGCCCTGCGCGCTACGCGGGCGGCCGGCACGTCCACTTCTCGCGGCGCGGGCGGGACAGGGGGCCGGTGGACGAGGCGCTCGCGGCGCTCGGCCTGGAGCGCCGCATCGTCGCGGTGGTGGGCGGCTTCTCGGCCGCGCTCGCGCTCGCGCGCGGGGGCGACCTCGTCGCCACCGTTCCAGAGCGCCACACCGCGAGCCTGCGGACGGGGATGTTCGGCTTCCCGCTGCCCTTCCCGGTGCCCGAGCTCCACGTCTCCCTGCTCTGGCATCCGCGCCAGGACGCGGACCCCGCGCACCGCTGGCTGCGGGGCCTCGTCCGCCAGGTCTGCAGCCCAGCAGCGAGGTGAGCGCGGCGTGGTCCTCCGGCCTCGCGGGGTCTAACCTTCCGGAGCATGGCGAGCATCGGGCACGTGGCGGTGGGGATGGCACTGGGGCGGCGCTACACGGGGCGCGCGCGCGGCGGCCTCGTCCCGCTCGCGCTGCTGGGCGCGCTCGCGCTGCTGCCGGATGCGGACGTGGTCGCCTTCCGGCTGGGCATCCCCTACGCGGCCCCCTGGGGCCACCGCGGCGCGAGCCACTCGCTCGCGCTCGCCGCCCTGCTCGGGCTGCTCGCGGCGCTGCTCGTGCGCCTGCTGCGCGCGCCGGGTGCGGCCCGCGCCGGGCTCTTCACCTTCGTCGCGGTGGCGAGCCATGGGCTGCTGGACACGCTCACCGACGGAGGCCTCGGCGCGGCGCTGCTGTGGCCCGCGAGCAACGCACGCTTCTTCGCGCCGCTGCGCCCGCTGCCGGTGGCGCCCATCGGTGCAGGCATGCTCTCGGCGCGCGGGCTGTACGTGCTGCTCGTGGAGACGCTGCTGTTCCTGCCCTTCTTCCTCTACGCGCTGTGGCCGCGCCGGAGCCGTGCGGCATGAGGCTCTTCGTCGCGGTGACGCTGGGCGAGCAGGTCACCTCGCGCGCGGAGGCCGCGGTGGCGCGGCTGCGGGCGCTCGCGCCGCGCGCGCGCTGGGCGCGGCTCGAGGGGCTGCACCTCACGCTCGCCTTCCTCGGCGAGACCCCACCCGAGCGCGTGCCGGCGCTGGAGGCCGCGCTGCGCGAGGTGGCCGCGCGCCACGCGCCCTTCCGCCTCAGCGCGGCGGGAGGCGGCAGCTTCGGCTCCCACGCACGCCCGCGCGTGCTCTGGGCGGACGTGTGCGGGGACACCGCGGCGCTGGGCGCGCTGCAGGCGGACGTGGCGCGTGCGCTCACGCCGCTGGGCTTCACGCCGGAGTCGCGCCCGTACACGGCACACCTGACGCTCGCGCGCGCGAAGGACCCGCGCGGAGACGCCGCCCTCACGGCGTGCGTGGAGGCGCTCGCGGGCGAGGACTGGGGCGAGGCCGGCGTGGACCAGCTCGTGCTCTTCGAGAGCCGCGCGGGCGCCTACCACCGCCTCGTCGAGGCGCCGCTCACCGGCCCCTCGCCGTAGTGGAGTGCAGTCGAGCGAAACCGTCCCCTCTTCCCCTGGGAGAGGGTAGGGGTGAGGGATGAGCGCCGCTGGCACCCGGCCTGCACTGCCCCGCCGGCATGTCCTCTCCCCTCTTCCCGCTCCGCGCCTTGCTGCTGCTCGCGTGTCTCACCGCCCACGCCGCGGCCTGCCAGCCGCGCCCGGCGGCACTGCCACCGCTGCAGAGCGGCGACCTCGTGTTCCAGACCTCGCGCTCGCGCCAGAGCGCGGCCATCCAGGCGGCGACGCACAGCCCGCTCTCGCACGTGGGGCTGGTGGAGGTGACGGCGCAGGGCACCTTCGTGCTCGAGGCGGTGCAGCCGGTGCAGCGCACGCCCTTCGAGCGCTGGCGCGCGCGGGGCGAGGGGGGCCGGCTCCTCGTGCTGCGCCACCCGGGGCTCGCCCCGCAGGCGCGCGAGGCGGTGCTGCGCGAGGCGCGCCGCCACCTGGGCAAGCCCTACGACGCGCGCTTCGGCTGGGGTGACGAGGCGCTGTACTGCTCGGAGCTGGTGCACAAGGCCTACGCGCGCGGCGCGGGGCTCACGCTGGGCCAGCGCGAGCGGCTTGAGCGCCTGGACCTGCGCGCGCTCGGCCCCGCGCTGCGCGAGCGCTACGGCGGGACGGTGCCGCTCGGGCTCGAGCTCGTCACGCCGGCGAGCCTCGCGGCAGATCCTGCGCTGCAGCGCGTCTACAGCGACTACGCGCCCTGAGGTGCATTCCTCCCGCATTGCAAAGATGCCGGCATGCGGCTGCGGGCCGTTGCGAAATGGGGTCGCCGTCTTGACTCGGGAGGGGCGGCCGGCCGAGCGTTGGGAGCGTGCACGCTCCCCGCTCGCGCGTCCTCCCGGCCGTCTGCCTGTTCCTGCTCGCGGCCTGCTCCTCCACCCCTCCGCGCGAGGGCGCAGTGAGCCTCACGGTGGCCTACTCCGGCTTCCGCCCGCGCTGCCTGCGGGTGAGCGCCGTGGATGCGGCGGGCCAGGGCGCCCCCGCGCACAGCACGGACGTGGCGGGCAAGGGCGAGGCGACGGGCGGCGAGGTGAAGCTCGCCGTGTTCCGCGACCCGAGCTGGGGCAGCACCCTGCAGCTGCGCGTGGAGGCCTTTGAGCGCGAGGGCTGCGTGGGCACGGCGGTGGCGAGGACCGATGGCCAGGCCGCGGTGGTGGAGGGCCAGGTGACGCAGCTCACGCTCGCGCTCAGCGCGCGCGACGCGGACGGCGACGGCTACGTGGAGGCGGCGAGCGGCGGCAGCGACTGCCGCGACGACGCGGCCAATGTCTCTCCGGACGGCACCGAGCGCTGTGATGGCGTGGACAACAACTGCGACGGGCAGCGCGACGAGGGCTTCAGCGTGGGGCAGCTGTGCACCACGGCCGCGGGCTGCCAGAGCGCGTGGGCGTGCGCGGCGGACGGCACGCGCAGCTGCACCGAGACGCAGGGCCAGTGGCGCCCGGACACGGACGGGGACGGCTTCGGCTCGAGCACCGCGCCGGGCAAGACGGCCTGCCTGCAGCCGGCGGGCTACGTGGCCAACGCGCTGGACTGCAACGACGGCAACAACAAGGTGAACCCCAACGCGGCCGAGCGCTGCGACGGCGTGGACAACAACTGCGACGGCGCGAAGGACGAGGGCTTCAACGTCGGCGCCGCATGCACGAGCGCGGTGGTGAACGGCAAGAGCTGCGCGGGCGCACGCGCCTGCCTCGCGGACGGCACGGCCGCCTGCAACGCCGCCACGCCCGTCATGCTCTACCCGGACGCGGACGGCGACGGCCAGGGCAGCAGCAGGGCCGCCGCGGAGCCGCGCTGCGCGAACGAGACGGCCGGCTGGGTGGCGAACAACACCGACTGCGACGACGGCGACGCCACGGTGAAGAAGCAGACCACGGGCGAGCTCTGCGACGGCAAGGACAACACCTGCGACGGCGTCGTGGACGAGGGCTTCAACCTGGGGGCCTCGTGCAACGTGGGCGGGCAGCCCTGCGCCGGCAAGCTCGCCTGCAACGCCGCGAAGACGGGCACCCAGTGCGTCGGGACGGCGAAGGTGCCCGCCTATCCGGACGATGACCGCGACACGCGCGGCAAGGCGGGCGTGGCGGCGGTGAACGAGTGCCTCGGGCCGGACTTCGTCACGAGCAACGACGACTGTGACGACGGCGACCCCTTCGTGAAGCCCGGCGCCCCCGAGCTGTGCGACCACAAGGACAACAACTGCAACGGCAGCGTCGACGAGCAGCTCGCCTGCCGCGCGGACACCGACCCCTGGCAGCGCGAGTCCGCCGGCGGGACGACGGCCCAGTGGTACTCGGTGAGCCTCTTCGGCAACGGGGGCGTCGCGGTGGCCGGCCAGGGCAGCCAGGTGCTGCTGCGCGTGCCGGGCGCTTCGAGCTTCGGCCCCACCGCGCAGAGCTGCGTGGGCGAGTGGCAGGGCGTGTGGGCGGATGCCTCGAGCGGCAAGCTCTTCCTCGGAGGCGAGCTGCGCCTGGGCGTCTACAACATCGCGCAGGGCACCTGTAACAGCGGCAGCTGGGGCCAGTCCTCGAGCTACTCCCGCGGCATCTTCGGCATTCCGAAGACGGGCGGCCAGGACGTGTACGCGGTGGGCGAGGTGCGGCCCGTGCCGACCGGCCAGAACGCTCTGCCGGGCCGCTCGGTCGTCTGGGACGGCGCCGAGAACGGCAACAATGCCACCACGAAGGACCACACCTTCCCGCTCTACGACGTCCACGGAACGGCGCGCTCGAACCTCCTGGCAGTCGGAGGCACGCCCGGGACGAAGGGGCGCATCTATCAGTTCGACACGGTGAACAACTTCTTCGCCCCGGTGGGCAACGGCACCGACCAGGGTGACCAGCTGCTGCGCGCGGTGTGGGCCCTGCACCCGAAGCTCGCGTACGCCGTCGGCGACGCCAACACGGTGATGCGCTTCGACGGGGCGAGCACGGTGCAGGTCGCAGGGCCGCTGGCGAGCGCGAGCGAGGGCGACCTCGTGGCGCTGGTGGCCTTCGGTCGCAACGCGCTCTACGCGGTGGCCTATACGCCCGCGAGCGGCGCGACGCCGCAGCAGAGCCGCGTGTTCCAGTTCGACGGCAGCACCTGGCGCCAGGTGGGCGCCCCGCTGTCGGGCGTGAGGCTGCGCGACCTCGCCGGCACGAGCCCCGAGAACCTCTGGGTGGTGGGCGAGGACGGTTGGATCGCGCACTGGCCCTGAGGCGCTGGACAGCCCGGAGGCCGTCCCCCTCGCCCGGGCCGGTCGCGCCCAGGTGTGCTGTCGGCCTCGCCCTGGAGCGTCCCGCCCAGGGCAGGCGGGACGGAGGCAGCAAGGCAGGGAGAGCGGTGCGCGAGAACCTCGCCGGGTTCCCCTCCCGGACTCCTCGTGGAAACGCTGCGCTCCGCAACGTCGTGGCCGAAGGGAGCACCTCGTGACGAACGACCTGATCATCCGCCGGGCGTCGCCGGACGACTTCGAGGCCTGGAAGGCCCTCTGGGATGGGTACAACGCCTTTTACGGGAGGGAGGGCACGACCGCGCTGCCGATGGAGGTCACGCGCACCACCTGGTCGCGCTTCTTCGACCCCTACGAGCCCATGCTCGCCTGGGTGGCAGAGGCGTCGGGGTCGCTGCTGGGGCTCGCTCACGCGCTGCTGCACCGCAGCACCCTCCAGCTCGTCCCCAGCTGCTACCTGCAGGACCTGTTCACGGCGCCGGCGGCCCGGGGAAAGGGCGTGGCGCGGGCGTTGATTCAGGCGGTCCACGACGAAGCCGCGAGGCTCGGGTGCCGCCGGCTGTACTGGCAGACGCACGAGACCAACGCCACCGCCCGGGCCCTCTACGACCAGGTCGCCACGCGAAGCGGCTTCATCGTGTACCAGCAGCTCCTGTGACGCATCCGCTGCACGGAGGCCCACACCTCCTCGCCTCCCTGTCCAGCGAAAGCCCGCCGGCCAGGGTTCCCGCGAGGAGACGCTGCAGGCGAACGTCGACCTTCCCAACGCAGGCTGAGCCCACCGGCCTCCCGCACACGCTGCGGTGGCGAGCGCCGGGTGCTGGCGTACCTGACGAATCCACCGGCGTCCGGACCATCCTCGTTCACGTGGGCGAGGCGACGCAGTTGGCGCCCTTGGGGGCGCGCCTGCGCAGGCTACGGACAGGCGTTGGTGATGACCGCCACGCCGTTCGGGTCGGTGGTCACCACCACGTCGCGCTTGCCGTCTCCGGTCAGGTCCGCCACCGCGAGCCCCGCGGCGCTGGTGGTCGTCGAGCCGTAGACGGTGACCCCTGCGAAGCTCCCATCGCCTCGCCCGAGCGAGATCAGGATGCTGCCGGGCTGACCCGGCAGGAAGCCCACGAGGTCCGGCTTGGCGTCCCCGTTCACGTCCGCGGCGACCATGTTCTGGGCCGCGAAGGACTGCGAGGTGAGCTTCGCCGCACCGAAGACGCCGGTGCCCGGGTTCAGCAGCACCTGCGTCGTGTCCGACGTGGGAGCGACCACGTCCGGCTTGCCGTCCCCGTTCACGTCCGCGATGCGCACGAGGCTCACGGTGGGGCTGCCGGAGTCCACGCGCGCGCCCAGCGCGCCGTTGGCCTGCGTGAGGTAGACGCCGACCCCCTGCCCCGTGCTGACCACCACGTCCGCCTTGCCGTCTGCGTTGAGGTCGGCCGCGTCCAGGTCGTAGAGCCCGGGCCCGGTGACGTTCGCCGAGACGCTGAAGGTGCCCGAGCCGCTGTTGGTCATCAGGGTGAGCGCGCCATCCGGATACGCGTTATCCGAGTTGCGCAGCATGACGAGGTCCGGCCGGCCATCGCCCGTGCGGTCCGTCGCGATGAGCCGGCGCGGCGGCTCTCCGCCGCTGCTGTCGCCGACGGTGTAGAGCACCGGCGCGTTGAAGGCGCCGCTCCCCCGGTTCAGCAGCACGCCCACGGCGGCCCGCGCGGAAGTGTCCCGCCCGGTGCCCACCAGGTCCACCCGGCCGTCACCGTTGACGTCCGCGGCGGCGAGCTCCCGGCCGAAGCTCAGCGCGTACACGACCTCCGGGGCAAAGGCGCCGCCGCCCTGGTTGAGCCACACGCTGACGCCGTAGCCCCCGATGCCCGCCACGTCCGGGCGGCCGTCGCCGTTGAGGTCCGCCACCACCACGTTCCTCGGGAAGGTGGTCGCCGCGAGGTCGAAGCTGCTGCCGAGCGCGCC
This sequence comes from Aggregicoccus sp. 17bor-14, assembly GCF_009659535.1. Lineage (NCBI taxonomy): Bacteria > Pseudomonadati > Myxococcota > Myxococcia > Myxococcales > Myxococcaceae > Aggregicoccus > Aggregicoccus sp. 17bor-14. The sequence goes on along the minus strand of NZ_VJZZ01000002.1, from coordinate 303,543 downwards.
CGTGTTGCACGAGAGCCCGGCGGCCGGGTCCGGGGGCGGAGGGCTGTTGTCCACGTCGACGCAGGCCTCGAGCGCGCCGCAGCCAATCATCACGACGAGCCGGTTGCAGGGCTGGGTGAGGCGCGAGGGGGAGAGGACCGTGTTCACGGTGTGCGTGTAGGAGCCATCCACGCCCGTGCCGCTGAGGGTGATGACCACCGGGATGTCGGCGGTGCCCGCGCTGCCCGGGATCTTCGGCGCGGTGTTGCAGGCGCCCTCCACCGAGGCCTTCACGGGCAGGGTCACCCCGCCCGCCTTGATGCTGATCACCCGGGGGTTGGCGCTGGAGTTGGAGGGCGCGTAGACGTAGCCGGTGCGCGAGGCGTCCACCAGCTTGCCGCCCTCCATCTTCAGCTCGCACGCCCCGGCCGTCCAGGTGCCGCGCTTGTAGTTGCCGAGGAAGGTGTTGGTGCCGTTCTGCGGCAGGAAGTGCATCGTGCTGCCCTCGAACACCACCTCGTAGTCGGGCAGGCCGTGCTCGGCGTCCCACTGGATGCGGTGCGCGCTCACCAGCCGACCCTTGTAGAGCCCAGCGGTGGGCGACGGGGGCAGCTCGCACATGAACACGCGCTCGGTGACCTCGCCCGCGATGCTGCCGTACGCCACGTCCGTCTGGAGGCCATACTCGCTGCCGAAGCGGTTCCACACCCCGGCCACCGAGGCGTCCACGCCGGTGCCGCCAGGGTCCACGCCTCCCTCGTCGACGCCACCGTCCGCGGTCGTGCTCGCGCATCCCAGCGAGAGCAACAGGGGAAGGGTGCAGAGCTTGAGCAGGGTCGTGCGCACGGCGGCTCCTGGGGCCCGGACGGGGCGTGAAATGAACGCGGGAAGGTACCAGACGCGCACGCCCCTCTGCACTGTGGGACACCTTCCGCTGGGGCGCACGCTGTGTATTGCCCGGCACCCGCTCCTGGAGGCGGCCCGGAACGCCCGCGCTCAGGGGAAGTGCGCCACGGCGAAGCGGCGCGTGAAGGGAAAGGGCGTGCCGCGGGGCGCGGGCGGGTAGGCCTCGCGCAGCCGCGGGCGCAGCGCCTCGACGAAGGCGCGGCCCCCCTCCTCCCCCAGCGCGCCGAGCACGGGGCGCAGCGTGGTGCCCAGCAGCCACTCGAGCACCGCGTCCTCGCCGGGCAGCACCTGGAGGTAGGTGGTGTCCCAGGCGTCCACGCGCGCGCCCAGCACGGCGAGCCGCGCCTCGTACCAGGCGAGCGGCTCCACCCGGCCGCTCGCCACGCCGTGCAGCGCAGGCGCGAAGCGCGGGTCCGCCTTCAGCGCCTCCACGAGGCGGTGCGAGGGCGCCTCGAAGTTGGCCGGCACCTGCATCGCCAGCACCCCTCCGGGCGCGAGGTGCTCCGCGAGCCGCGCGAGCAGGGGGCCATGGTCCGGCACCCAGTGCAGCGCCGCGTTGGTGACGAGCACGTCCACGCTGCGCGGCCGCGCGGGTGTCCACGTGGCGAGGTCTCCGAGCGCGAAGCGCAGCCGCCCGGGCAGGGCCTGCTCACCTGCGCGCTCGACCATCGCCTCCGAGCCGTCCACGCCGAGCACCTGCGCCTCGGGCCAGCGCTCGGTGAGCGTGCGCGTGAGGTCTCCGGTGCCGCAGCCCAGGTCCACCACCTGCCGGGGCGCCGCGTGCTCGACGCGGGCGAGCAGCTCGAAGAAGGGACGGCGCCGCGCCTCGCGGAAGCGCTCGTACTGCGTGGGGTTCCACACGGAGGGCCTGCCTCTCTGCACCGCTCGGGGTGCCCCCTCTCCCTAGCGCCGCGAGCGCGCGGCCGGCAAGCCGCGAGCGCGCCCACTCAGGGAGGCGCGAGCGTGCGCACGCGGAAGGCGTCGAACCACACGCCCGCGCTGCGGGTGGCGAGCCCCGCGGTGCCGGGGCCGCGCAGGGCCGCGCTGCTCGCGTCCGTGGCGCTCAGGCGCACGACGCCGTTCACGCTGACGCCGAGCGCGACGCTCTCGTCGCCGCGCGCCGAGAGGGCGAGTGTGAAGGGCGCCTTGGGGTCCGCGAGGCCGCTCGCGCCCGTGGCGAGCACGGTGAAGGTGCTGCCCTGGTAGCGCCGCAGCTCGAGCTGCCCGCTGCTGCGCAGCACCGCCTGGTAGCGGGCGCTGCCCTGCGCGCGCAGCACGAGGCCCAGCTCGGGCACGCCGAAGCCCTGCATCCGCGCCTCCACCTCGCAGTCGCCGCAGGTGGACGGGGTGGCGAGCGCCACGTCGTCGCCGTCGAGGTCGCTGCCCGCGACGCTCCCGTTCGTCAGCCACATCCCCACCTGGCTCCACTGCGCTCCCAGGCTGCTCGCGCTGCGCCCGAAGTCGTCCGCGAACACGAGGCTCCCCGCGGGCGGCGTGCCCGCATCCGCGGTGCCGGCATCGGGAGGCGGCGTTCCCGCATCCAGCGAGCCTCCCGCATCGGACGTCCCGGCATCCGGCGGCGTGCCTGCATCGGGCGTCCCGGCATCGGGCAGCGGCGTCCCCGCGTCCGGCGCGGGCGCCGCGCCCTCGAGGGCGCGCACCCGGAAGGCATCGAACCAGATGCCGGCGCGCAGCGTGGCGAGGCCCGCGCTGCCCGCGGCCCCGAGCGCGCTGCTGCTCGCGTCGGTGAGGGCGAGGCGCGAGGTGCCGTTGACGCTGACGGTGAGCTGCACGGGGCCTGCGCCCTGCGCGGAGAGCTTCAGGGTGAAGGCCTCGCTCGCGCTGGAGAGCCCGCTCGCGGCAGAGCCGAGCACGGTGAAGGCGGTGGTGCTCGTGTAGCGGCGCAGCTCCACGCGCCCGTCGGTGCGCAGGACGGCGCCGTAGCGCGAGGCCCCCTGGGCCCGCAGGGCGAGGCCGACCTCGGAGACGCCGAAGCTCTGCATCCGCGCCTCCACCTCGCAGTCGCGGCAGGCCGAGGCGGGGGCGAGCGCGAGGTTCGCCGCGTCGCGGTCGCTGCCCGCGACGCTGCCGTTGGTGAGCCACGCGCCGGCCACCTGGCTCCACTGCGCGCCGAGGTCGGACGCCGTGCGGCCGAAGTCGTCCGCGAATAGCAGGCTGCCCGAGAGCGGAGGCGTGGCGCCGCCGCCCGGCGTGCCCGCGTCCGTCGTCGGCGTGCCGGCATCGGGCGTGCCGCCATCGGTCGGAGGTGGCTCACCGCCGGTGGGCGTGCGCGGCTGGGCGACGCGGTTCACGGTGCCCCCTTCCGCGCCGTAGCCGAAGAAGGCGGGCACCTCGCCCACGCTGGTGGGCAGCACGTCGATGGCGTTGGGGTAGCCCTTGAAGACGGCCGCCGAGTCCAGCGTGGTGACGGGCCCGAGCGCGCCGTTGCGCAGGGTGCGCACCTGGAACTGGTAGTTGGTGCCCACCGCGCGCGGGGAGTTGAAGAAGATGAAGAGCTCGTCGCCCACGCGGGTGACGGCCGGCTGCAGCGCCCAGTCGCTGTAGCTGTCCACCTGGGTGCGCGCGCCGAAGCTGCTGCCGTTGAAGGAGCGGTACTGCAGCCGCTCGCTCTCGTCCTTGTAGACGAGGTGCATGCCGCCGCGCCCGTCCGCCACCGCGCTCAGGGCGGCGCCGTGGTAGATGCCGTCGCTGAAGGCGTCCTGCTGCGGGCCCCAGCTGCCCACCGGGTCCGAGTCGTTGCGCAGCCGCATGCGCGTGGGCTCGAAGCCGTCGTGCATCGCCCAGAGGAAGATCATCCGCGAGCCGAGGCTGAGCAGGCGCCCGCCGCCGCGCCGCTTCGTGCGCCCCAGGTCCGCCTGGCGCAGAAAGCTCGCGCCCCCGTCCGTGGAGACGGAGAGCACCGCGGTGCTGCCGCCGTCCGCCTCGAGCCGGAAGGCCTGCACCCACAGCCGGCCCTGCGAGTCGCGCGCGAGCTCGGCGCGCGAGTAGGCCTGGCTCGCGCTCGCGTCGAACACCCGCACCGCGGGGCGCGGCACCCAGGTGTCCTGGGCGGCGTCGTAGCGCCACCACTGGAAGTACACGTCGTGGCGATCCGAGTTGGCCAGGCTGGGCCCCTCGTAGCTGTAGACGAGCGCCACGTCCGGGCCCACCGCCACCAGGTCCGCGCGGTCGGTATGGCTCGCGTCCGGCTGGATGGGAGCGAGGAAGCGGAAGGTGCGGGCGCCGTCGTCCGAGCGGTAGAAGGAGAGCCCCCGCCCGCCCGCGCCCTCCTGCTGCAGCGCGAAGAGCACCGCCGACCGGCCGTTGCCCAGCTCCAGCCGCACCAGGTGCCGGTGCGCCGGCAGCGTCAGCGCGTTGCCGCCGCCCACCGGCACCAGCGGCGTCGAGGCGGCCAGCATCGTGGCCACCAGCCCCGCCATCAACCCCGTCATGTGTCCTGCCCCCTCCGGGCGCCGAACCCCTGCCCCCGCCTACGGGGAAGCTAAGGCGCGCCCTGGGCGGGTGGGCTCGCGGAGCCCCGGCCCTCGCCTCCCTGGCTGCTCTGCGGGCCAGGGGCCGGGGCGGGGGCGGAAACGCAACGGGCCTCCCCTCCGCGTGCGGAGAGGAGGCCCGGGAGCAGCCTCGAGGAGGCGCGGAGCCTAGTGGCGGCGCTTCTTGGGCGCCGGCGCGGGGGTGCCCGCGTCCGGAGCGGCGGTGCCCGCGTCCGCGTCCATCGCGGCGCCGTCCGCCGTGCCGGCGTCCGCGCCCGCGGCGCCCTTGCCGCGGAAGGGGATGGCCGGGGGCGGGTTCACCAGCTGCAGCGAGCCGAGGAAGGTGTCCGCCTGGGGCGCGCCGACGCTGGGGTTGTACACGGTCACCAGCGTGTAGAGGCGCGGGCCGACGAGGTAGGTGCGCACCTTGGCCTCGCCCTGGTTGCTCTCGGCGACGAAGGACTTGCCGGGGTAGCCGTCGAGCGTGACCTCCTCCTCGCTCTTGAGGGTGCCGCCCTTGAGCTGCTTCACCACGCCGTCGCGCACGCCGTTGAGGAAGGCGGCGGGCGAGATGGAGGCGATGACCGACTCGGGGTAGTCCGCGGTGCTCACCGAGTAGACGACGCCGTCGGTCTGGGTGGACCAGCTGCCCACGGTGACCTCACCCGCGGCGGTGGGCGTCTTGTTGTGGTTCACCTGGGGGTTGGCGGGCATCTGCACCTTGAAGCCCTCGGGTGCCGCGAGCTCCACCAGCTGGGTGCCGGCAGGAGGCGCGGCGCCCTCGGCCGGGGCACCGTTGGCGCCGGGCTCGTTCGGGATCTCCTCGATGGTGGAGGACGCCTGGCCCTTGGGCTTCGTGGCACAGGCGGCGACGACGCCGAGGACGGTGATGGCTGCGAGGAGGCGGAACTTCTGGATCATGGGGCGCGCTTCCCTGGGTAGAAGTGGAACCAGTGGGCCACCCTAGACGAAACGGGGCAAGGGTGGCCACTTTCGCGACACAGAATGCTTCCGTCTGACGACTGGCGGAAGTCCCTATTCTCCGAGGTACGCCCGGCGCACCTCGGGGCTCTCCAGCAGCGCGCGGCCCGCGCCCGCCATCGCCACCTCGCCCGTCTCCAGCACGTAGGCGTAGTGGGCGAGGTTGAGCGCCAGGTGCGCGTTCTGCTCCACGAGCAGGATGCTCACCCCGGTGGCGTTCACGTCCCGCAGGGTGCCGAAGATCTTCTCCGTCACCTGAGGGGCGAGGCCGAGCGAAGGCTCGTCCAGCAGCAGCAGCTGCGGGCGGCTGAGCAGTGCGCGCGCGATGGCGAGCATCTGCTGCTCGCCGCCCGAGAGCGTGCCGGCCAGCTGCCGGCGCCGCTCGCGCAGCACGGGGAAGAGGCTGAAGTTCTTCTCCAGGTCTTCCGAGATGGCCTGGGTGTCGCGGCGCAGGTAGGCGCCGAGCTCCAGGTTCTCCTGCACGGTGAGGTTGGGGAAGATGCCGCGGCCCTCGGGCGCGTGCGCCATGCCGCGGGGCACCAGCTGGTGCGCCTTCATGCCGGTGGTGTCCTCGCCGGCGAAGCGGATGCGCCCGCCCGCGGGCTTGAGCATGCCGCTCACCGCGCGCAGGGTGCTGGTCTTGCCCGCGCCGTTCGCCCCGATGAGCGCCACCACCTCGCCCTTGCCCAGGGTGAGGCTCACGCCGCGCAGCGCCGTGATGGCGCCGTAGGAGACGCGCAGGTCCTCCACGGCGAGCAGGTCCGGGAAGGCCTTGCGCTCACCCAGCGTCTTCGTGCCGCCTTCCGGGCTCATGGACGCGCTCACGGTGCCGCCCCCGTGCCGCCGTGCGTCTCCAGGTAGTTGTCGCCCAGGTAGGCCTCGATGACCTTGCGGTCGCTGCGCACCGCCTGCGGCGCGCCGCGGGCGATGATCTCCCCGTGGTCGAGCACCGTGATGTGCTCGCAGATGCCCATCACCAGCTTCATGTCGTGCTCGATGACCAGGATGCCGAGCTTGAAGTCGTCGCGCAGCTTGCGGATGAGGACCATCAGGTCCGCCTTCTCGCGCGTGTTCATGCCGGCCGCAGGCTCGTCCAGGAGCAGCACCTTGGGCCCGGTGCCCAGCGCGCGCGCGATCTCCAGGCGCCGCTGCTCGCCGTAGGGCAGGTTCTTCGCCTCCTCGTCGCGCCGGTGCGCGAGCCCCATCACCTCGAGCAGCCGCTCGGCGCGCTCGGTGATGCGCCGCTCCTCCGCCTGGAAGCCGGGCGTGAGCAGCATGGCGCGCCACCAGTCGCGGTAGTTGGTGAGGGCCGCGCCCATGCGCGCCTTCATGCTCAGGTCCCCGTGCACCGCGCCGCTCGCCACGTCCGAGCGGCAGGCCACCTTCACGTTGTCCAGCGCGGAGAGGCTCTTGAAGAGCCGGATGTTCTGGAAGGTGCGCGCGAGCCCCAGGTGGTTGATCTGGTGCGGCTGCCGCCCGTTCACCCGCTGCCCCACCACCCGCACTTCCCCGCTGGTGGGCCGGTACACGCCGGTGAGCACGTTGAAGGCGGTGGTCTTGCCCGCGCCGTTGGGCCCGATGAGCCCCTGCAGGTCTCCGGAGCGCACCGCGAGGCTGAAGTTGCTCAGCGCCTTGAGGCCGCCGAACTGGATGCTCGCCTGGTCCGCCTCCAGCAGCGCGGGGCCGGCGGCGTTGGTCGCCTCTCTCACTGGGGCACCCCCTTCGCGCCGCGGCGCCGCGGCAGCCAGCGCGGCAGCACGTCCCAGATCTCGCGCGTGCCGAACAGGCCCTGCGGCCGCACCAGCATCAGCACCACCAGCAGCAGGCCGTAGATGGGCATGCGGATCTGGTCCACCTTCTGCGCGAGGCTGCCCTCGGCGCCCATCATGGTGAAGCCCGAGCGCAGCGCCTCCGGCAAGAGCGTGAGGAACACCGCCGCCACGATGGCGCCCGTGGTGGAGCCGAGGCCGCCGGCCACGATCATCACCACGATCTCCATGCTCTTCACGAAGGTGAAGGAGCCCGGGTTGATGATGGGCACGAAGTGCGCGAACAGGCCGCCCGCCACCCCGGCGAAGAAGGACGAGATGACGAAGGCGCGGACCTTGTACGCGGTGGTGTTCACGCCCATCGCCTCGGCCGCCACCTCGTCCTCGCGGATGGCCCACAGGCTGCGCCCGTGGCTGCTGCCCGCGATGCGGCGCGCCACCAGCACCACCAGGAACACCCAGAAGCCCACCATGAACACGCTGCTGCTCTGCGGGATGCCGCTGAGGCCCAGCGCGCGCCCGAAGGCCTCCGTGTTCTGCACGATCACGCGGATGATCTCGCCGAAGCCCAGCGTCACGATGGCCAGGTAGTCGCCGCGCAGGCGCAGGCTGGGCAGGCCCACCAGGAAGCCGCAGAGGGCCGCCGCGATGCCGCCCACCAGCAGCGCCACCACGAAGAACACCTGGTCGCTCGCCGCCACCGGCAGGAAGCTGAGCGCCTGCTCCTTGAGCGCGAGGCTGGTCACGCCCGCCACGTACGCGCCCACCGCCATGAAGCCCGCGTGGCCGATGGAGAACTGCCCCGTCATCCCGTTCACGATGTTCAGGCTCACCGCGAGGATGACGTTCACCCCCACGATGGAGAACAGGTACGTGGCGAAGGGGGCGTCGCCGCTCAGCCACTCGAGCAGCGCGAGCACCGGCAGCGCGATGAGGAAGGGGAACAGGCCCCGGAGCGAGGCGGGGATGCGGGAACCGTCGTCCATGGAGCGCACCACCGCTTAGACCTTCTCCGCCGCCACGCGGCCGAAGAGGCCACCCGGCTTCACGAGCAGGACGAGGATGAGGAAGCCGAAGGCCACCGCGTCGCGCCAGGTGCTCGCCGCGTAGCCCACCACGAACTCCTCCACCAGGCCCAAGAGCAGCGCGCCCACCACGGCGCCCGGCACGTTGCCGATGCCCCCGATGACCGCCGCCACGAAGGCCTTGAGCCCCACGTACAGGCCCATGAGCGGAGAGACGCTGGTGTCCTTGATGGCGTAGAGCAGGCCCGCCCCGGCCGCCAGCGCGCTGCTGAGCATGAAGGTGAGCGCGATGATGCGGTCGGTGGGGATGCCCATCAGCGCCGCGGTGCGGTGGTCGAAGGACACCGCGCGCATCGCCCGCCCGAAGCGGGTGCGGAACACCAGGAACTGCAGGAGCAGCATCAGCCCCACCGCGATGGCGAGGCTCAGCACCTGCCAGTTCCAGATGACCACGTCCCGGTCACCTATGATGAACCACTCGTTGGGCTTGATGATCTGCGGGAAGGCGCGGGGGCTGGCGCCCGGCAGCGGCCCCAGGTCCAGCTGGAAGCCGTAGCTCAGCGTGAACGAGATGCCGATCGCCGTGATCAGCGCCGTGAGCCGCGGCTTCTCGCGCAGGGGCCGGTACGCGAAGCGCTCGATGAGGAAGCCGAGCAGCGCGCAGCCCACCATGGCGGCGAGGAACACCAGCGCCACGCCCCACAGGCTCTGGCGCGCGGCCCTGCCCAGCATGAAGGCGGTGGAGTAGCCGAAGTAGACGCCCACCATCATCACGTCGCCGTGGGCGAAGTTGATGAGCTTCAGCACGCCGTACACCATCGTGTAGCCGAGCGCGACGAGCGCGTAGATGGTGCCGGCGGCCAGGCCGTTGATCAGGTGCTGCAGGAGCTGGGACATCAGGGAGCCACGGTGGTGACGAACTCGTAGGTGCCATCGCCGACCTTGAGCACGGCGGCGCTCTTCACCGGATTGCGGTTCTCGTCCAGCGTGATGGTGCCCGCCACGCCCGCGAAGTCCTTCGTCTGCCCGATGGCGTCACGCAGGCTCGCGGGCTTCGTGTCCGGGGCGCGCTTGATCGCGTCCACCGCCACGCGGGCCGCGTCGTACGCGAGCGCCGCGAGCGCGTCCGGCACGCCGCCGTACTTGGCCTTGTAGGCCTGCACGAACTTCTGCACGCGCTCGTTCGGGTCCTGGCTCGAGTAGTGGTTGGAGAAGTAGCTGCCCTCCACCGCGCTGCCGCCCAGCTCGAAGAGCTTCTCGCTGTCCCAGCCGTCGCCGCCCATCAGCGGCACGTTGAGGCCGAGCTCGCGCGCCTGGCGCGCGATGATGCCCACCTCGCTGTAGTAGCCGGGCACGTAGATGGCGTCCGGCTTCTGCTTCTTGATGGCGGTGAGCTGCGCGCGGTAGTCGGTGTCGCCCTGGCTGTAGCTCTCGGTGGCCACCACCTTGCCGCCCATCTCGGTGAACTTGCGCACGAACACGTCCGCGAGCCCCTCGCTGTAGGCGCTGCGGTTGTCCTTGAGCACGGCGACCTTGGAGAGCTTCAGGTTCTCGCGCGCGAACTTCGCCATCACGAAGCCCTGGAAGGGGTCGATGAAGCAGACGCGGAAGATGTAGTCGCCCTTCTTCGTCACGTCCGGGTTGGTGCTGGACGGGGTGATCATCGGCACCTTCGCCGCCTGGGCCTTCTCCGCCATGGCGAGCGAGTTGCTGCTGGCCACGTCCCCCAGGATGAGCGCCACGTGGTCCTGGTTGATGAGCCGGGTGACGGCGCTGGCCGCCTCCTCGGGCTTGCCCTGCGTGTCGTAGACGCGCGTGGCGAGCTTCTGGCCCTTCACGCCGCCCGCCTCGTTGGCCTCGGCGATCGCGAGCTCGATGCCGTTGCGCGTGGAGATGCCGAAGGTGGCCTGGCCGCCGGTGAGGGCGGTGGCCACGCCCAGCAGCAGGGTGCCGGCCGGAGCGGGCGCGCCGCCCGCGGCGCTCGGGGCACCGGAGGCGCCGGGGTTGGGAGCCGAGGGCGCCTGCGCCTTCTTCTCACAGGCCAGGGCGCCCAGCAGGAGGGCGGCGAGGACCAACGGAACGGGGCGGCGCATGCGGGCTTCCTCCGAGTGGTAAAGCCCGCGTCTTCTAAGAGGGAAAGCGCAGGTGGGTCAAGCGCGCAACCGCCGGCCGCAGCGCTTCTTCCCGACAGCCTTGCCGCAGCGCGGCGTGCGGGCCCCCACTCTCAGTGCAGCCCTTCAGTGCAATCCATCGAGGGGCCCGTCGTGGCTGACCTGGCCGCTCTCGCTCACCTCGGCCACCTCGCGGCGCAGCTCGGTGCGCACCTGGGTGAGCTCCTCCGCGGCGGCCTTGTGCACGTGCACCTCCTGCCAGACGTGCGCCGTCTTGGTGAACTCCACCCGCTCCTCGTGCAGGGGGATGACCACCGTGGCCTCCTCGAAGACGGTCCCGTCGCGCAGGCCCTGCAGCGAGGCCGCGGACTCCGCGCGCGCCCCGGGGGCGGCCGCCGCGCTGCGCTCATCGGCGGCCCGGTCCACCGCCACCCTCTCGATGTGCAGCTCCTCGCGGCGCACCGGGATGCGGAACTCCTTCATCTCGGTGCGGACCACCTTGTGGATGCGCAGGCTGCCCGAGGGGCGCACGACGGTGCGCGGGAGGGCCTCCTCGGCGGCGAGCTCCACGATGATGTCCTGGGGCTTTCCGAAGGTGCCCAGGGGCACCACGTCCTCGCGCGGGCCCGCCGTCCGCTGCCCTCCGGTGGCCCCGGCCCGCTGCTCGCGCTGGCGCTGCACCGCCTCGCTCGCCGCGCGGCTGAGCAGCACCTCGCGGTCGCGGATCTCCGTCACCTCGTCGTAGCGGACGAGGAAGTCGCGGGTGAAGAGCAGCCCCTTCTCCACGACGAAGTCCCTGTCTCCGCAGCGCGTGACGGTGCCGAGCTTCTCACCGCTCTCGCTGCGAACGACCATTCCCTCCTGGATATCCCGCTCCATCCGCCCTCCTGGCGCACGTGTCCCTGCCCCAAAGGGTTGGACCTGCGGGCTGGCGGAGGAAGGGACGCCCGCCTTGCGCCAGCAGGCCTCCCCCCGCTCGTCCCTGGAGCGAGCGGAGGACCGGCGCTCGCCTGCCCCGGAGGTTTCCCGGAGGGGCCCCCGCTGCGCACCTTCAGGGACCCAGGCCTACCAGGGCTCCAGGACATTTCCCCCCGAGAAGGAGAGCCGCGATGTTCGAGCGTTCGCAGGTGAAGGAAGGCATGGTCGTGCGCAGCCAGGACGGCGAGAAGCTGGGCCGCGTCTTCTCCGTGGGCGAGGACTCCTTCCACATCGAGAAGGGGCTGTTCTTCCCGAAGGACTACCGGGTGCAGCTGAGCGAGGTGGCAGGCGTGCGCGACGGCGAGCTGGTGCTCGCCCACGGGCGCGACAGCCTGCGCGCGCTGAGCCTCGAGCAGAAGGAGGCGCGCCCGGGCGCGGGCGACGCGGGCTACCTCGCGGGCACCGGCGGCGGGGCGGGCGTGGGCCCGGGCGCGGTGGGCATCGGCGACACCGGCGTGTCGGCCTCTACCGCCGCGACGACCGGGGCCTGGGACTCCCGCGACACCGCGCGCGAGGCGACCCCTCTGCCGGGCATGGCCCTGGGCGCCACCGGCATGACCGCGAGCGCAGGCAGCATCGGCACGGACCTCGGCCGCGACTCGCTGGACACCGGCCGCGTCGATGAGCGCCGCTCCGACACGCTGGGCGCCGGCGCGGGCTTCGGCGTGGGCACGGGCGAGGGCCGCGGCTTCGAGCGCGAGGCGGCGCGCTCCGGCACGCAGCGCACGGTTGGCGACAACGACCGTGAAATCGCAGTGCCCGTGGCGCGCGAGGAGCTGGACGTGGTGAAGCGCGAGCGCGAGGCGGGCCAGGTGCGCATCACGAAGGAGGTGGTGAGCGAGGAGCAGGAGGTGAGCGTCCCGGTGCGCAAGGAGCGCGTGCGCGTGGAGCGGCGCAACGTGGAGCCGGGCCGCCCGGCGATGAGTGCGTCCTTCAAGGACGAGACCATCGTGGTGCCGCTGCGCGAGGAGCAGGTGGAGGTGGAGAAGCGCGCCCTCATCAAGGAGGAGGTGGTCGTCCACAAGGACGCCATCGAGGAGGAGCGGCGCGTGGCGGAGACGGTGCGGCGCGAGCAGGTGGACGTGCGCACCGAAGGGGACGTGGAGGACGCGGACCGCACCCGCTCGGGCTTCCGCGCCCCGGACGACGACCCGCTCAAGCGCTACTAGTGCCCCCGCGCTCCCCCTCGTCCTCCGGGAGAGGGGGAGCCGTCCCCTCGCGCTGCCACGCCAGCCGGTTGAGCGCGGAGCCGAGCACGCCCAGCTCGTCCGCGCGCTGCACGGGCACGCGCACGCCGCCCTCGCCCCGCGCGAGCCGCTGCGCCTCCTCGCCGAGCCGCTGCAGCGCGCGCAGGTGGGGCCGCAGCGCCCAGCCCCACAGCAGCAGCAGTGCGAGCACCAGGCCCGCGGGCAGCAGCAGCACCAGCCGCAGCAGCCCGGAGGCGCGGGCGGCCGTGCTCGCCTGCACGCGCGCGGCGTCCGCGCGCGCCGCCCCCACCGCCACGGCGAGCGCCGGGGTCCAGTCCTGCTCGTACGTCGCCTCCACCAGCGCGAGCTCTCCGTCGAGCGCGGCGCGGTGGCGCATCTGCCCGGGCAAGAGCGCCCCGCGCGCCTGGCCATCCAGCGCCTCGAAGGCCTCGCGCAGGGGCCGGTAGCTCGGCCGGTCCGCGGGGCTCGCCACCTGCTCGAGCCGGGCGAGCGCGGCGGCGAGCGCGGCGCGCGCCTCGCGCACGGCGTCCAGGTCCGGCACGTCCGTGGTGAGCGCCTCGCCCACGCGGGCGACGTAGGTGCTGCCCTGGGTGCTCACGGTGAGCAGCGCCTCGAGCACCTGCGCGCTGCGCAGCTGCTCGGCGGGCACCTGCAGCACGGCGCGGCGGGTGGCGAGCAGCTGCGCGCAGGCGAGCGCGGTGAGCAGCGCGAGCAGCGCCGCCCCTGCCCCAAGCTTCGCGCGCAGGCTCTGCACCGCGCCCCCCTCCCGGTCGCTAGCCGCCCGCCTTCTGCTGGTCCGCGTAGATGGCGTCCGCGATGCGGTAGGCGCTGCCCTCGAGGCGCTGGAACACCTCCTTGAGCTTCACCGCGTCGTCGATGGGCAGCTGGGCCTTGAGCCGCTCCAGGTCCACCTTGATCTCCTCGCGGTCCTTCTCGGTGAGGAGGTTCGCGTACTCCTCGAGGCTCTTCTCGGTGGTGTAGATGAGCCCGTCCGCGTTGTTGCGCAGCTCGGCGAGCTCCTTCTTCCTCTTGTCGTCGCCCTGGTGCGCCTGGGCGTCCGCGATCATCCCCTGGATCTCGGTCTCGCTGAGGCCCGAGTTGCTCACCACGCGCACCGCCTGCTGCTTGCCGGTGCCCAGGTCCTTGGCGCTCACGTGCACGATGCCGTTGGCGTCGATGTCGAAGGAGACCTCGATCTGCGGCACGCCGCGCGGCGCGGGCGGGATGCCCACCAGCTCGAAGCGCGCGAGCGTCTTGTTGTCCGCCGCCATCTCGCGCTCGCCCTGCAGCACGTGCACGCTCACCAGCGGCTGGTTGTCCACCGCGGTGCTGAACACCTGGCCCTTCTTGCAGGGGATGGTGGTGTTCTTGTCGATGATCTTGGTGAAGACGCCGCCGGCCGTCTCGACGCCCAGGGACAGGGGCGTGACGTCCAGCAGCAGCACGTCCTTCACCTCGCCCTTGAGCACGCCGCCCTGGATGGCGGCGCCCACGGCGACCACCTCGTCCGGGTTGATGCCCTTGTGCGGCTCGCGGCCGAAGAACTCCTTCACCCGCGCCTGCACGCGCGGCATGCGGGTCATGCCGCCCACCAGCAGCACCTGGTTCACCTGCTGCGCGGTGAGCCCGGCGTCCTTGAGCGCGATGCGGCAGGGCTCGATGGTGCGCTCGATGAGGTCGGTGACCATGTCCTCGAGCGTGGCGCGCTCGAGCGTCTCGGTGAGGTGCTTGGGGCCGCTCGCGTCCGCGGTGATGAAGGGGAGGTTGACCTCGGTCTCCGGCGCGCTGGACAGCTCGTGCTTCGCGCGCTCGGCGGCCTCCTTCAGGCGCTGCAGCGCCATGCGGTCCTTGCGCAGGTCCAGGCCGTTGTTCGCATCCGCGAAGCGCTTGGCCAGGTAGTCGATGAGGCGCTGGTCGAAGTCCTCGCCGCCCAGGAAGGTGTCGCCGTTGGTGCTCTTGACCTCGAACACGCCCGCGTTGAGCTCGAGGATGGAGATATCGAAGGTGCCGCCGCCCAGGTCGTAGACCGCGATGCGCTCGGTGCCCGCGTCCTTCACCTTGTCCAGGCCGTAGGCGAGCGCCGCGGCCGTGGGCTCGTTGATGATGCGCAGCACGTTGAGGCCGGCGATGCGGCCCGCGTCCTTGGTGGCCTGGCGCTGGCCGTCGTTGAAGTAGGCGGGGACGGTGATGACCGCCTCGGTGACCGGCTCACCCAGGTAGTCCTCCGCCGTCTGCTTCATCTTCATCAGCACGATGGCGCTGATCTCGGGCGGGCTGTAGCCCTTGCCGCGCACCTCGACCCAGGCGTCCCCGTTGGGGCTGGGGCTGACGCGGAAGCTGCTCACCGCGATGGCCTTCTTGGCCTCGGGCGAGTCGAACTTGCGGCCGATGAGCCGCTTCACCGCGAAGACGGTGTTCTCCGGGTTGGTGATGCCCTGGCGCTTGGCGATCTGCCCGACCAGGCGCTCGCCGGACTCCGTGAAGCCGACCATGGAGGGCGTGGTGCGGCTGCCCTCGCTGTTGGGGATGACGACCGGCTCACCGCCCTCCATGACGGAGACGCAGGAGTTGGTCGTCCCGAGATCGATTCCGATGACCTTGCCCATGTGACTTACCGACTCCCCCCGGAGCTGTCGTTGCCCTGGCCCTCAGCACTTCCGTTGCCCGACTCCGGCGTGGACCCCTGCGCCGGCGCTTCGGCCACGGGCCCCTGGGCCTCCACTGCGGCCGGAGCCGGCGGAGCCACCGCGACCGCGACGAGCGCGGGACGCACGAGGCGGTCGTTGAGGGTGAAGCCGCGCAGCACCTCGAAGGCGACGTGCCCGGCGGGCACGTCTGCCGTGGGCACCTGCTGCATCGCCTCGTGCAGGCGCGGGTCGAAGGGCTGGCCCTTGGCGCTGAAGCCCTTCACGCCGTGGCGGCCCAGCGTGTCCTCGAAGAGCTTGCGGGTCATCGCCACGCCCTTCTCCAGGCTGGCGAGGTCCGGCGTGCGGCTGCTCGCCTCGAGCGCGCGCTCCAGGTTGTCCACGACGGGCAGCAGGTCCTTGAGCAGCTTCTCGCTGCCGAACTTCTGCACGTCCTCCTTCTCCTTGGCCGCGCGCTTCTTGAAGTTGTCCAGGTCCGCCGCGGCGCGCAGGGCGCGCTCGTGGCTGTCCTTGATCTTCTCCATCATCTCGCGGCCCTTGGCCTGGCTCAGCTCGAGCTGGGCGCGCACGCTCTCGAGCTCGGCGCGCAGCGCCTGCAACTGGGCTGCATCTGCAGCAGGGGCTCCCGAGGGCTCCGGAGCGCCTTCCACGCTGAGCTCGACGCCGGCCTCGTCGGACGCTGCGGGCTCGGTGGGGTCGGTGGACTCGGGAGGAGACGCGGAGGCCGGTTGGTGGCGCTCCACGCTGCGCAGCGCCTCGTCGATCACGTCCTGACCGATCTCCGTACTGAAGTTGCCTTTTTCGCTGGGGGCGGACACGGGCGGACTATCTCACGCGCCCCAACATCTTCCAACCGCTTGGAAGGACAGGCAGAAAACAGACCAGGCAGGCATCCAGCGGGGGTGTACAAAGGGGCGTCGGGCGGTATCCCACACCCCCCTCCTCCGGACCCTGCTGGATCAGGGCGAGGCCGGCCGCTTCTTCTTCCCCACGGTCTTGGGGCGGGGCTTGGCGCTGCCCTCCGGCGGGGTGCGCGCGGGGCGGGCGCCGGCCTTCTTCCCGATGGTCTTCTCCGGTGCCTTCGCCGGGGTCTTCTCGGGCGCCTTCGCTGCCGCCCTCTTCGCGGCCGGAGGCGCCGGGCTGGGCTCGGGCGCACGGGGTGTGCGGGCGGCGGTGTCGGAGGCGCTGCCACTCTGGCCCTGGCCGCTGCGGCTCTGGAAGCTGTCCACGGCGCCCTCCACCTTCTTCACGGTGGTCTCGAGCAGCTCGGTGGCCTCGCGGCCCGCCTGCTTTGCCCAGGCCTTGAGCTCCTCGACGCCGGCCTTCACCTTCGCCTGGTTCGCCGGGTCGCGCACCTCGGTGAGCAGGCGCTGGGCCTCCACGCGCAGCTCCTCGCCCGAGCGCTTGAGCTCCTCTCCCGTCCTGCGCAGCAGCTGCATGAGCTGCTTGTCCCACTTGTCGGCCATCGTGTGCCTCCCGTGTTCCGTGTTCGAAGCCTGTAGAGCGAACGCGTCCATCTGAGCGCAGGGCCCCCGGGGGCGCAAAGCATTCCGGGCGCGCGCGTCGGCCTGTGCGCCGACTCGAGCTCCGATGACGGAGACGGCCCGCGCGCGCGTCCATTGCGCAAAGGGTGTAGAGAGGGGCGCGTGCACGCCGTCTCCCCGCGCCGTCCTCCCCGCCCTGCCCTGCTGCTCCCCCTGCTGCTGCTGCTCGCCGCCTGTGCGGGGCGCGACGAGGAGCCCGTGGGCGTGGAGCCGCCCGCGCTGCCCGCGCTGGCGCTTCCCGAGGCGCAGGTGGGCAGCGCCTACGCCGGCAGCTTCGCGGCGAGCGGCGGCACGGCGCCCCTGCGCTACACCGTGGGGGGGCTGCCGCCGGGGCTCACCTACGACGCGGCGACCGGGAGCCTGAGCGGCTCGGCCACGCGCGCGGGCGGCTTCCTGCTCGACGTGAAGGTGGTGGACGCGCGCGGCGCGCAGGACACGCGCGCCTACGCACTGGAGGTGCGCGCCCCGCTGCAGGTGACGACGACCTCCCTGCCGGCGGCGGTGGTGGGCACCGCCTACCGCGTGCAGCTCGCCGTGGCGGCGGGCGCGGCGCCGGTGCAGTGGACGCTCGCGAGCGGCGCGCTGCCCGCGGGGCTCTCCCTCGGAGCGGACGGCGTGCTCGCCGGCACGCCCACGGGCGAGGGCACCCAGACCTTCGCGGTGCAGGCGCGCGATGCGGTGGGCGCCACGGGCACGCGCTCGCTGGTGCTCGAGGTGCGCAGCGCCTTCAGCGGCGCGCAGCTCAAGGTGGCCAACTGGAACCTCGAGTGGTTCGGCGATTCGACGAGTGGCCACGGCCCCTCGGACGAGCCCCTGCAGCAGGCCAACGTGCGCGACGTGATGCTCTCGGTGAACGCGGACGTGTGGGCGCTGGAGGAGGTGGTGGACGCGGCCGCCTTCGACGACCTCAAGGCGCAGCTGCCCGGCTACGACGGCTTCGCGAGCAACGACGCGCGCGTGACGGACGGCAGCACGCGCTACACCGTCACCGAGCAGAAGCCCGCGGTGCTCTTCCGCACGGACCGCGTGCAGCTGCTGGGCGCGCGCCTGCTGCGCGTGCAGGACTACTACGACGAGGACTACGCGTTCGCCGGGCGCCCGCCGCTGCGCGTGGACCTGCGCGTGAAGGACCCGGACAGCGCCCTGACCACGGACCTCACGCTGATCGTCGTGCACCTCAAGGCGCACAGCAGCAGCACCGCCGGCGAGGACTGGCAGCGGCGCAAGGACGCGGCCGCGCTCATCCAGACCTACGTGCAGCGCGACCTGGGCAGCGCCCGCGTGCTGGTGCTCGGCGACTGGAACGACGACCTCGATACGTCCATTGCCAGCGGCTACCCCACGCCCTTCCAGAACTTCCTCGACGCGCCGGCGGACTACACCTACGTCACCCGCCCCTTCACCGACGCGCACGTGGGCACCACCACCGGCTTCAAGGACGCCATCGACCACCAGATGGCGAGCAACGAGCTGCTGCCGGACTACGTGGCCGGCTCGGCCACCATCGTGAAGCCCGCGACCCCGAGCTACAGCACCACCACCTCGGACCACTACCCGGTCAGCTCGCGCTTCGTGCTCCCGGCCGCGCCCTGAGCGGGGCTCGCTTCCCTGCCTGCCCTCCGGCCTGGCCAGCCTGAATTCTTTTTAGGCGGAATCAGACGCACATTCGTTTGCTCTACAACCTTTTGCCTCTCGCTGCGCAATGCCGTGCAGGAGGCACCCGGGGTTGTCGATGCACCTTCGTTCCCGCCTGCTCGGTCTTCTCATCCTCACCTCGGGCGCCCTGAGCGCCTGCCAGCAGGGCGGTGGCGCGGACACGCAGAGCCCCGACCCGCTCGGCGGCGAGGTGGCGGCGCCGGGCACGGGCACGGGCACGGGCAACACCCCGGTGACCACGCCTACCTCTCCGACGACGCCGCCCGCTCCTCCGGCGCCCGCGGTGAAGTACACGCGCGAGTGGGTGGTGGCCCCCACCGGCAGCGACAGCAGCGCGGGCAGCGCGGCGGCGCCCTTTCGCACCATCGGCAAGGCGCTGAGCGTGGTGGGACCCGGCGAGCGCATCACGGTGAAGGCGGGCACCTACGCGGAGCGCATCAGCATCGAGAGCACGGTGAAGGCGGGCACGCAGTCCGCTCCCATCCGGCTGCAGGGCGAGGGGATGCCCAGGATCATCCCCGGCAACAGCGCCTGGTCCATGATCAACGTGCGCAAGCCCTACTGGCAGATCGACGGCTTCGAGGTGGACGCGCAGGGGCAGAACAAGGCGGGCGTGGTCTTCGCCGACGCGACCACCACGGGCAGCGTGCTCTCGGGCTCCAAGGTGCACAACGGCACGGCCGGCGCCGCGGTGAGCACGGTGTCGTACGCGACCGGCGTCACCATCGAGAACAACGAGATCTACGACTACTGGATCGACGGCACGGACAGCCACGGCGTGCTGGTGGAGTACTCGAGCAAGAACATCACCGTGCGCGGCAACAAGATCCACAACGTGTCGGGTGACTCGGTGCAGTGCATCGGGCCCGAGGACTACAGCACCCTGCCCCCGGCCGACACCGTGCTCATCGAGGGCAACGAGATGTACTCGAACTTCGAGAACGCCTTCGACATCAAGACCTGCTCCAACGTCACCATCCGCGGCAACGTGATGCGCGACTTCGACGCGGCGGGCGTGGTGCACATGTCCGCGTCCAACGTGCTCATCGAGGACAACCTCATCACCGGCGTGGGCAAGGGCATCCAGATCGGCGGCAACCACTACGGCCCGGTGCCCACCCACATCGTCGTGCGCCGCAACCGCATCCAGGACGTGCACCTGGGCAGCGCGACCTGGGAGGGCAACGGCATCCGCCTCGAGAACTGCGAGGACGTGCTCGTCGCCAACAACACCGTGGTGGGCGCGGTGACCGCGGCGCTGCGGCTGGGCGGCGGCGAGGGCGGCGCGACGAGCAACCTCAAGGTCTACAACAACATCCTGCAGGGCGCGGAGACGGTGCGCATCGGCTCGCAGGCCCCGGGCCTGGTGCTGGGCAACAACCTCTACGCGAGCACCGCGAAGATCAACCTGAGCGGCGCGGGCGTGCTCTCCTTCTCCAGCTGGATGAGCCGCGGCCTGGACTCCGGCTCGGTCGAGGCGCCGCTGCAGCTGTCCACCGACGGCAAGTTCACGCCCGGCAGCGCCGCCATCGACCACGGCCGCAACCTGGGCCTGGCCTACTGCGGCGCAGGCCCGGACATCGGCGCGGTCGAGACCGGCTGCTAGCAGCGCCCGCCCTCAGGGCAGGGGCAGCGGAGGCGGCGGAGGCGGCGGCTCGAGCCCGGTGAGGCGCCGCACCGCGTGCTCGCGCGCATCGAGCACCCAGAGCGAGCCGTCCGGCGCGAGCGCCCCGGCGCGCGGCATGCCGAAGCCCGCGCTCTCGCCTTCGCCGTCCACGCAGCCGCCCACCTTCCCGCCCGCGAGCGTGCGCACCCGCCCGTCGCGCAGCTCGCGCACCCGGGCGCTCGCGCCGTCCAGCAGGAAGATGCCGCCCGCCGAGGCGATGGCGCCCTGCAGCTCGGACAGCTGGGCGCTCTCCACCGGGCCGTCCGCCCAGCCCGCGGTGCCCAGCGAGCCCGCGAGCCGCGACACCGTGTGCTCGGGCGCGGCGCTCACCGTGCGCACCAGCCCCGTGCCGGGCTCCACGATGACCGCATCCCCGCTGGGCAGCAGCGAGACGCAGAGGGGATAGGAGAGCGCCGCGCTCGCGCCCGGGCCGTCCACCACCGACTGCTCGCCGGTGCCCGCCCAGGTGCTCACCACGCCCTCGGGCGTCACCTCGCGCACGCGGTGGTTCCACGTGTCCGCGACCAGCAGGCTGCCCGCGGCGGTGAGCGCGAGGCCCTGCGGCTGCGTGAAGAGCGCCTGGGTGCCCACGCCGTCGGCGAAGCCCTCCCAGTTGCCGCCCGCGAGCCGCCACACCTGGCCGTTCTCGATGACGCGAATCTGGTGGTTGCCCGAGTCCGCCACGTAGATGCGCCCCTGCGCGTCCACCGCCAGGCCGCGCGGACGGTTGAAGCGCGCGGCCGTCGCGGACACGACCCCGTCGAAGGTGTTGTGCCCCGCCTGGGAGGAGCCGGCAATCCAGCTCACCTGGCCGGTGGGGCTCACGCGCACGATGCGGTTGCCGTCCGCGACCACCGCGTGGCCCTGCGGGTCGAAGGCGATGGCCACCGGCGCCGTGAGCGTGCGGGTGAGGGTCTGCACCTGCACGCCGGACCGGTGGTCCATGCGCGGGGGCGGCGGCAGCGGGAAGGCCTTCAGGGCGTCGGCGCCCAGGGCATCCTGCCCGGTGAAGCGCGAGAAGACGTTGGCCATCAGCTGCTGGATGCGCCGGTCACAGGGGCCCTCCTCCGCGAGCGCCTCGGAGAAGGTGATGCTGCCGGCGGAGAACACCTGCGCGCCGGAGGGCGCGGTGAAGAGCGTGAGCTCGCCCGGGTCGAGCGTGGCGCCGTAGGACTCCACCGTGCTCTCGCCCAGCACCTCGAGGCCCGCGGGCGTGGCGCCGTTGTCGTAGCGGCGGTCCGTCTCGTCGCCGAACACGGCGTTGATCTGCGTGCCCTCCTTCACGCCGCTGCCGGTCCAGGCCCAGTGCGAGGGGTCCTTCACCACCAGCGGCGCGGCCGTGTAGATCCAGCTGCCGAACATGGTGCCGAACAGCGCGTTCTCGGGCCGCCCGAGCTCGCGGAACAGCTTCGAGGCCTCCGTCGTGTTGCGCAGCGGGTCGCGCGCGCCCTGGTCGCGGTAGCCCACCAGCAGCCGGTTCGCCCGTCCGTCCTTCGAGGGCTCGCGCCGCACGCGCCAGTAGGCGTTGTTCGCCCCCAGGTTCATGAGGTTCGTGCCGCGCGCGACGGCCGCATCGCACGCGAGCCGCATGCCCAGGGTCCAGTACTCGCTGTGCCCCTGGATGACGAGCGCGCGCCGCCGGTGCGTGAGCTCGGGGTCCAGGTCCAGGTCCAGGTCCGACGCGTAGGCGATGTCGTAGCCCTGCGCCTCGGCGAAGGTGATGAGGCCCAGGTCGTGGTCCAGCACCTGCCCCGCGCCGCCGCCGCTCGCGTACGGGCGGTCGAAGGACACGGCGTAGGCGTGGCGGCCCGTGAAGTCCTTGCGCTGGTTCACGTAGAGGCTGGTGCCGCCCCAGGCGTTGTAGGCCTGGTAGGTGTTGAAGGCCATGACCACCGTGGTGGTCGCCGCGGGCGTGGGCTCGCGCACCACGAGCGGCGCGTAGGTCTGCCCCAGCGGCGTGCTCACCTTGAGCAGGTAGAAGCCGGTGACGGCCTCGTCCGGCAGGGTGAAGAAGAAGGTCTCCGGCCAGGGGCAGCTCACCGCGCCGGTGCTCAGGTCCACCTCGGGCGGGGCGGCGACCGGCATCGTCACCGGGCCGCCGGCGAGCACGCGGCGCCCGCCCTGCCCTCCGTAGTAGCCGAGGCGCCACAGCTCCCAGGTGGCCTGCTGCTCCGTGGGCCCGCCCAGGTGCACGCGCACCGCCTCGCCCGGCAGGTAGCTCGTCTGGTCCACGAAGGCGCCCAGCTCGCGCGAGGGCTGCGTGAGGCGCCAGTTGCGGCTGCCCGCGCGCCGGTTCTCTGCCGCGATGGGCGAGGCGCGCAGGGGGAAGAACCTGTCCACCGGAGGCGGCGGAGGAGGCGGGGGCGGCGGCGGGTCGTTCGTGGTGACCGGGGTGGTCGGATCCGTCTCCGGAGGCCCCTCGCCTCCCCCCGTCGTCACCGCCTCCGGTGCGCACGCGCAGCCCAGCAGCAACAGGCACAGCTCGCGTCGGGTCCACTGCATCTGCCGCCCCCTTCCAACACCCATCCGGGGCGCACCCTGTGGATGGACCGGGCAGTCGGCAACCCACACGCGGCAATGCGGGTTCGACAGTGCGCACGCCGCTTCCGCGGGTGGACACCCCCGGGTGCGCGGAGGAGGAGCGCGCTCGTGCGGGGTTCCCCGTACCGGTGCGCGGCGCGGGCGCCCTAGCCCTGCGGCAGCGCGCGCAGGGCCGCGGCCATCACGTCCTTGAGCGGCACGCCCGCACCTTCCGCGAGCGCGCGGCAGTCCTCGAACTCGGGGTGCGCGTTGAGCACCTGGCCCGCGCGCAGGCCGCGCTTCACGCGCACCGCGCCCCACGGCGTCTGCACCTGCACCCAGTCGCGCTCGAGCGCGAGCCGCTCCACCGGGTGCGAGCGCACGCCCAGCGTGGGGCTCTCGCGCACGAGCAGGTCCAGCAGGCTCTCGCGCCTGCCGCCCTCGCACAGCACGCCCAGCAGGTGCCCGGGGCGCCCCTTCTTCATCACCGCCGGCAGCACCCACGCATCCAGCGCCCCGGCGGCCATCAGCCGCTCCACGAGGTAGCCGAGCAGCTGCGGCGTCGCGTCGTCCAGGTTCGCCTGCAGCTCCCAGAGGCCGCCCTGCGCCTTCTCCTCTGCGTGGCCGAGGCTCGCGCGCAGCACGTTGGGGCGGTCCTTGAAGTCCTTCGTCCCCACCCCGTAGCCCACGCGCTCGACGATGAAGTTCGGCGGCGTGCCGATGTGCGCGAGCACCTTGAGCAGCGCCGCGCCCGTGGGCGTGGTCAGCTCGCCCACGCCCTCGAAGCGCACCGGCACGTCGCGCAGCAGCTCCAGCGTGGCGGGCACGGGGATGGGCATCATCCCGTGCGCCACCCGGATGCTGCCCGAGCCCAGGGGCGGCGGCGCCGCGTGCACCTCGGGGTCTCCGAGCAGCTCCAGCACCACGGCCGCGCCGCAGATGTCCACGATGGAGTCCACGGCCCCCACCTCGTGGAAGTGGATCTCCTCCACCGAGACGCCGTGCACCTTCGCCTCCGCCTCGCCGATGGCCCGGAACACCGCGAGCGCGCGCTCTTTCACCCGCGGGCTCAGCGTGGGGGCCGCCTCGATGAGCTGGCGGATGTCCGCGTAGGCGCGGTGCGGGTGGGCCTCGCGCTCGTCCAGCACCACGTCCAGGTGTGTGCCGCTGATGGCGTGGCGCACCGCGCGACTCACCGAGAGCTTCCAGCCCGGGACCTGCAGGCCACTCAGCGCGTGCGCGATCGCATCCGGCGAGAGGCCGAGGTCGACGCCCGCGGCCAGGAACATGTCGCCCGCGATGCCGCCCACGGGCTCGAGGTAGAGGATTTTTCGCATGGGGAGGGCTACCGGCGGCCCTTGGTGCGGCTGATGAGCGCGGCGTAGAAGCCGCCGCCGAAGCCGTTGTCGATGTTCATGGTGGCCACGTTCGAGGCGCAGGAGTTCACCATCGCGAGCAGCGCCGAGACGCCGCCGAAGCTCGCCCCGTAGCCCACGCTGGTGGGCACCGCGACGACCGGGATGCCCACCAGGCCTCCCGCCGCGCTCGCGAGCGCGCCCTCCATGCCCGCCACCACCACGGCCGCGTGCGCGCCCTGGATCTCCTCGCGCCGCGCGAGCAGCCGGTGGATGCCGGCCACGCCCACGTCGTACACGCGCCGCACCGTCGCGCCCATGGCCTCCGCCGTGAGCGCCGCCTCCTCGGCCACCGGCAGGTCGCTGGTGCCCGCGCTCACCACCGCCACGATGCCCGCCTTGGGCTTGCCCTGCGGCAGGTGGAAGAGCTTCGCCACCTCATGGTACTTCGCCTTCGGGAAGCGCTCGAGCAGCGCCTCGGCCTTCTCCGGCTGCAGGCGCGTCACCAGCACCGTCTGCTTGCGCTCCACCAGCACACCCACGATGCCGAGCAGCTGCTCCACCGTCTTGGGGCCGCCCAGCACCACCTCGGGCACGCCGAAGCGCAGCGAGCGGTGCGTGTCCACGGTGGCGTAGCCGAGCTGCGCGAAGGGCAGGTCCTTGAGCCGGCCCACGGCCTCGTCCACGGAAACCTTGCCCCCCTTCACCTGGGAGAGCAGCTGCGTGAGGGTCTTCTCGTCCATGGGAGCGAGGTCTACCTCAGCGGCCCCGCTCAGGATACGCCGAGCCGCTGCAGCAGCTCGCGCGAGGCGCGCGGCTCGAGCAGGAGCAGCAGCTGCCCGGAGACCTGCGGGGCGCTGAAGCGGGCCTCGAGCACCACCAGGCGCGCGCTCGCCCCCTCCATGCCGCTGAGGGCCTCGGCCACCACGTCCCCGGCGGGCCCCTCGGTGAGGTGGGGCACGCTGGGCAGCAGCCGCCAGCCGGTGAGGGTGCCGATGGCCGAGAGGCACGCGCTCGCGAGGATGTTCGCCGTCTCGCTCAGCGCGCTGCGGGTGTCCTCGGCGCTCGCGGGCGTGCCGCCCATCAGCAGCTGGCCCAGCGCCTCGCCGTCGCGGGTGGGCAGGAGCATGAGGAGGCTGCCGTTGAGCTCGCCCTCCACGCCCAGCTGCGCGCCCAGCACGCTCACGCCCGCGCCGCCCAGCATCCGGGTGAGGTCCGCGGCCCCGGCCGAGAAGTCGATGGACTCCACCCGCGGCACGCTGAGCTGCACGGGCCGCCCGCCCATCAGCCGCGCGAGCGCGTTGGCCGCGTGGCCGCAGCCGATGTTCGCCACCTCGCGCAGCGCATCGCGCTGGGGCTCGAGCAGCTCGGCGCCCGGGGGCGTGCCCGGGGGAATGGGGGTGGAGGGGGTCATGCGCTCAGGAGCCTCGGCACGTCCAGAATGAAGACCGGACGCCCAGTCCCCAGGATGGTGACGCCAGAAAGGCCCGGGAGCAAATCCAGGGGCCGGCTCAGTGCCTTGAGCACGACTTCCTCCTGGCCGAGCAGCCGGTCTACCGCGAGCGCGAGCCGTCCGGTGTCCGACTCCATCACCACGAAGGGGCGCACCCGGCCCGCCGCCCCGGGCACCCCCACCAGGGTCTCCAGGAAGTGCACCGGCAGCAGCGCGTTGCCGTGGGGCAGCAGGGGCGTCTCGCGGCTGCGGGAGAGCGCGTCCCCGTCCGCCTCGGTGGCGCCGAGCACCTTGGCGATGGGCAGGCCGAACACCTCCTCGCCCACCCCCACCAGCAGCAGCTGCACCACGGCGACCGTGAGCGGCAGCTTGAGGGTGAAGCGGGTGCCGCGCCCGGCCTCGCTCTCGATCTCCAGGGTGCCGCCCACGTTCTCCACGGCGCGCTTCACCGCGTCCATGCCCACGCCGCGCCCGGAGATGTCCGTGATGTCCTTCGCGGTGGAGACGCCCGGGGCGCACGCGAGCAGGAAGGCCTCGCGGTCGCTCATCCGGCTCGCGGTCTCCTGGGTGATGAGCCCGCGCGCGAGCGCCGCCGCCTTGAGCTTCTCGGCGTTCATGCCCCGCCCGTCGTCCTCCAGCTCCACCACCACGCGGTCGCGCTGGCGGCGCACCGAGACGAGCACCCGGCCCTTGGGGGGCTTCTTCGCCGCCACGCGCTCCTCGGGGCTCTCCAGGCCGTGGTCGATGCAGTTGCGCAGCAGGTGCAGCAGCGGGTCCGCGAGGTCGTCCAGGATGGCGCGGTCCAGCTCGATCTCCGCGCCGCTGATGACCAGGTCCACCTCGCGCTCCTTGCGCCGGGCGATGTCGCGCGCGGCGCGGGGGAGCCGGTCGGTGATGACCGAGAGCGGCGTCATGCGCGCCGTCATCACCTTGTCGTGCAGGTCCTTCACCAGCGCGTGCAGCCGGTAGACGCCCTCCTCCATCGGCGGGCGCACGTTCTCCGGCAGCGTCTTGCCCACCTCGCGCAGGCGCGCGGTGGCGAGCAGGAGCTCACCCACGGTGTCCAGGAAGTAGTCCAGCAGCTCGGTGCGCACGCGCACGGTGCGCGCGCTGCCCTCGCCGCCGACGACCCCCGAGGCGCTGGCCGCAGCCGCCCGCGCGGCCTCGCCGGACGCGGGCGCGGCGCTGGGCGCGGCGGGGTTCGCGGCGGCCCGGACAGCGGGCGCGGCCGCAGGGGGCGCAGGAGGAGGCGCGCTCGCGCCTCCGGGCTTGAGCGAGAGGATCTCCACCTCGGACACCGTGCGCAGCGCGGCGCGCACGCCGTCCTCGCCGGCGCCCGTCTCCAGCTCGAGCTGGATGAGCCCCTCCGGGATGCGGCCCGCCTTGAGGTCGTCGAGCGCGGGGCGCAGGTCGAAGATGTTGCCCAGGCCGCTGAGCCGCTTGTGCACGAGGAAGGCGCGCACCCCGGGCACCTGGCAGCTGGGCGCGATGCGCAGCCGCACCGAGAAGCGCGGCGGCAGCCCCAGCGCGGCGTCCGAGCGCGGCGGCAGGGGCGCTGCGGTCGCGGCCGGCGCCGCAGGAGCGGGCGCCGCGGCCGCGGGAGCCGCTGCGGGCGCGTCCACGCTCACGCGCGTCTTGGCGACGCGCGTGGGGGCCACCTGCTGGCCGGTGATGGCGGAGACGCGCGCGGTGAGCTGCGCGAGCAGCGCCGAGGCCTCGTCCGCGGGCCGGGCCTCCGCGACGGCGCGCACCTGCGCGAGCATCGTGTCGGTGGCGGCGAGCAGCAGGTCCACCAGCTCGCGGTCCAGGCGCCCGGCGTCCTGGCGCACCGCCTCCACCAGGTCCTCGGAGCGGTGGGCGAGCACGGCGATGGGCTCGAAGCCCATGCTGCTGGCCATGCCCTTCACCGAGTGGGCGTGGCGGAACATCGAGTCGATCAGAGCCCCGGGAGTCGGAGCACCCTGCGCCCCCGGGCCGCCGCTCTTCTCGAGCTCGACCAGGTCGCGGCCCAGGCCCTCGAGGTGCTCGCTCGCCTCGGTGACGAAGAGACCGAGGTAGCGGGACATGTCCATCGTCATGTCCGGAGCCCGCCGCTAGCCCTCGCCGAGGACCTTCTTCACCACCGCGAGCACGTCCTCGGCGCGGAAGGGCTTCACGATGAAGTCGCTCGCGCCGGCCTCGATGGCCTCCATCACCAGGCTCTCCTGGCCCAGCGCCGAGCACATGATCACGACCGCGTTGGTGTCGTGCTTGAGGATCTCCCGCGTCGCCTCGATGCCGCTCTTGAAGGGCATCACGATGTCCATCGTGGTGAGGTCGGGCTTGAGCTCCTTGTACTTCTCCACCGCCTCGAGGCCATTCGCTGCCTCGCCCACCACCTCGAAGCCACCGGACGCGAAGATGTCCTTGATCATGTTGCGCATGAAGATCGCGTCGTCGACGACCAGGACCCGCTTTGCCATGTAGATGCTCCGCCTCCGGCGAAGGCCTTGAGAGAGGGAGGCCGGAGCCTACCATCCGGATTTTTCCCGCGCCTAATCACTTCTGGGGGGCGAACAAGCCGACGACCGCCCCGTCGATTCCCTCGGGGTCCAGCACCGTGACCGCCAGCCCCTTGACGCGGGCCACGCCGCGCACCGCGGGCACGGCTCGACCCGGTGCGTTGAGCACCCGCTCGATGCTCTCCACCCCCTCCACCTCCGTCACCAGCAGCCCCAGGTCGCGGCGACCCCGGTCCAGCAGCACCACGCGAGCAGGCGGCGTGCTGCCCTCGGAGAGGCCCAGCAGCGGGCCCAGCTCCACCACCGTCACCACGCGCCCGCGCAGGTTCATCACCCCGCGCACCGCCGGGGGCGCGCGCGGCACCCGGCTGAAGCGCGCGGGGGGCACCACCACCTCGCGCACCGCCGCGAGCGGCAGCCCGTAGCGCTCCTTCTCCACGCGGAAGATGACGTGCCTCACAGGGGCCACGTTGTAGCAGAAGCGCGCGGCCGCCCGCCGGCCCCACTGCGCGGGTCGGGGTTGTGGGCGGAGGGACCCGTGCCCACGGTGCGGGACATGCACCCCTCTCCCCGCACCTCTCCCCTCCCTGCTCCCCTCCTCTTCGTCACCGCCTGGCTCGCGCCGCTGCTCGCGCTCGCCCAGGACCGCGGCGGAAACCCTCGCGGCACCCACGGCGGCCCCATCTGGTGGTTCTGGGTCGCGGCCATCGCGGTCCTCGTCCTCTTCTGGACCGTGCGCATCCTGCGCAAGCGCGGCGGGCCGCCCCCTATTGATCCAAACCTGCGAGGTCCGAACCTGCGAGGTCCGAACCTGCGCGGCCCTCACAACGCCTCACGCTGAGCAGCCAGCCAGGGAGCCGCTCGCCTCCTGTGCACGCTCTGCGGGAGGTTGCCGCGCCCGCCTCCCGCCACGACCGTTGGGGCTACGGAGGACGCATCCATGGCTGAGCAGAAGAAGAACGGCGCAGGTCCCTCGCCCGCCGAGGACATGTACGGCCGCCCCACCACCGTGCGCGGCGAGCCCACGGAGGGACTGCCCTCGTCGCGCGGCGCGGCCGCCGACGACGACGGCGAGGAGAACTGGGAGCAGGACGCCGAGGACACTCCGAATCCGCGCGGCGCGAGCGCCGAGGAGCGAGACCCGCGCGAGGCCTTCAACGCGATTCCCGACGGTGACGGGCCCCGCAGCGACCGCGGCACCAACCCGCTCCCGGAGACCTACTGGTCCGCGTACCCGGACAAGGAGCGGAAGTAGAGGGGGAGGACATCCCTCACCCCGACCCTCTCCCAGAGGGAGAGGGAGGACGCGGTTCAGCGGGTGGCCGCAGGCTTCTTTGTGGCTGCGGGCTTCTTCGCGGCCGCTGCCTTGCGCGGCTTGGCGGCCTTCTTCGCGGTCGCCGGCTTCGCCCCGGACGTGAGCGCGCTCAGGGCGCGCTTCACCGTCTGCTTGCCCGCGCTGCTCGCGAGCGGTGCGCGCGGCAGCACGGCCTTCTTCGCGGGGGCCTTCTTCGCGGCTGCACCCTTCGCCGCGGGCGCGCTGCGGGCCGCGCCGCTCACGCGCTTGGGCGCCACGGCCTGGTAGCTCTCCTCGAGCCAGCTCTCCAGCAGCTCCACCGGTACCGCGTCGCCGGGCGCGAAGCGGCTCGTCACCCAGCCGCTCTTGCCCATGCCGTAGCCGGTGGGCTCTGCGAAGGGGAAGAGCAGCGCGGCCTCGTGGCTCACCGGCAGCTTGAAGGTGGCGCTCAGCTTCCCCTCGTCGGTGGAGAGGATGGCGAACATCTTCCCGTTCACCTTGGCGGCGCGGTGGCCCCAGGGGAAGTCCTCGGTGGCGCCCGGGTAGGTGAGTGCCGCGCGCGCGAGCTGCGCCTCGGCGGCCGCGAGCGCGGCGGGGAGCTTCGGAGAGGAGGTGCCCATGGCCGGCGCTTTAGCCGAGCCGGAAGCTGCGCACCACGCTCTGCAGCTCCACGGAGAGGTTGGTCAGCTCGCTCGCGAGCCCGGTCATCTGGCTCACCGCGCCCACCTGCTCCTGGATGACGGCCTGGATGGCCTCGGTGGAGCCGGCGTTGTCGCGCGCCACGCGGCTGATCTCCTCGATCGCCTTCACCATCTCCTCGCTGCCCTTGAGCTGCTCGCGGGCGCTGTCGGAGATGAGGTGCACCTTGTCCGCGCCCTTGCGCGCGGTGTCGGTGATGGCGCCCATGGAGCGCACGATCGCGGTGAGGTCCTCGCGGCCCTCCTCGAGCTCCGCGATGCCCTCCTTCATGGCGCTGACCACCGAGGTGGACTGGCCGGAGATGTCGCGCGCGAGCTTGGAGATCTGCTCCGCGGAGCGACCGGCGCTCTCGGCGAGCTTGCGCACCTCGTCCGCGACCACCGCGAAGCCGCGGCCGTACTCGCCCGCGCGCGCCGCCTCGATCGTCGCGTTGAGCGCGAGCAGGTTCGTCTGCTGGGCCACCTGGGTGATGGCGTCCACGATCTTGGAGATCTCCTGCGTCTTCTCGCCGAAGGCGAACACCTGCTGGCTCGCGTCCTCGATGCGGTTGAAGACCTTCTTCACCTTCTCGCCGGCGAGCCGCGCCGCCTTGCTGCCGTCCTCGGCGGACATGCTGGTGTCCGCGGAGGCGCGGGTCGCGTCCTCGGCCGAGGTGGCGGTGCGCTGGATGCTGCCGGCCATCTCGGTGATGACCTTGGAGGCCTGCACCACCAGCTGGCGCTGGGCGGCGGCGCCGGTCGCGATCTTGTCCATGGAGGAGCCCACCTCCTCGGTGGACCCGTTCACGTTCTCGGCGGAGCGGCTCAGGTCGCGCGCGGTGTCCGCCACGCTCTTGGCGGTGTCCTGGATCTTGCCCACCAGCTCGCGCAGGTTCTCCTGCATCTTGCTGATGGCGCCGGTGAGCTCGTCGATCTCGTCGCGCGCGATGCCGGCGGACGGGGTGTGCACCGGCTTGGAGAGGTCTCCCTGGGAGATCTCGAAGGCGGAGCGGCTGAGCACGCGCACGCGGGTGACGCGCGCGAGCAGGCTGGGCAGCGCGAGCGCGAGCACCAGGGTGATGACGCCGGCGAGCGTGAGCCGCAGGGCCACGCCCAGGTCCTCGGAGAGGAGGAAGGCCGCCGAGAGCGCCGCACCCAGCACCACGTAGCCGGTGAGGATCTTGAGGTGCAGCGACACGTCGCGGCCCTGGCCGGGCGCCTCGACGACGCGCAGCAGGCGCTGGACAGGCTCACGGCGCGTCGGCAGGCCGGAGGGGAGATCGTCGCGAAGGGGGCGGCGCACGGGGAGGGAGGGCCTCTGCGGATGCAGCGGTGAGAGACGAGGGGCTCCGGTTTATCCCCGCCCACCGGCACGGTCAATCTACCGCCCGGGCCTGCCTGCCAGGTGGTCGTGCCCGGCGGGCAGCGCGACCGGGCGACCGAGCGCGTCACGCAGCGGTGCGCCTCGGGAACCCTCCAGGATCACGCGGCCCGCGGGCCCCCGCGCCAGCGCACCCACACAGGTCACGGTGTGGCCCCCCCGCCCACACGCGCGCTCGAAGGCGCGCGCCCGGGCCGGCGGCACGGCGAGCAGCAGCTCGTAGTCCTCGCCGCCCGCGAGCGCCTCGGCGCGCGCGCGCTCGAGGCCCAGCACCCGCGCGAGCGCAGGCGAGACGGGCAGCCACGCGGGCACCACGCGCGCCGCCACGCGGGAGGCGCGCGCGAGGTGCCCGAGGTCCTGGGCGAGCCCGTCCGACAGGTCCATTCCGGCAGAGGCGAAGCGCGCGGCGAGCCGCCCCAGCGCGAGCCGCGGGGTGGGCCGCCGCTGGCGCTCCACCGCCGCGCCCCGGCGCACCCCGGCCTCGAGCTCGCGCAGGCCGTGGCGCGCCTCCCCCAGCCGCCCGCTCACGTAGAGCAGGTCTCCTGCGCGCCCGCCCGAGCGCAGCAGCGGCCGCGCGGGCGCGTGGCCCGCCACGGTGAGCGTGACGGAGAGCTCGCGCGCGCGCGTCACGTTGCCGCCCACGAGCGCGATGCCGCTCTCGCGCGCGAGCCGGGCCATGCCGCGCCCCAGCCGCACGCACGCCTCCCGGCCGAAGTCCGGCGGCAGCGCGAGCGCGCACACGAACCAGGCGGGCTCGGCGCCCATGGCCGCGAGGTCCGAGAGGTTCACCGCGAGCGCCTTGTGCCCGATGTCCTCGGGGCGGAAGGTGGCGCGCCGGAAGTGCACGTCCTCCACCACCGCGTCCGTGGTGACGCACAGCGCGCGGCGCGAGGGCGGCAGCAGCGCGCAGTCGTCCCCCGGGCCCCGCGGCGTGCGCGCGCGCGGGAAGCACGCGACGAAGGCGTCGATGAGCTCGAACTCTCCGGCAGTGGCGGGGGCGCGCTTCACGGCGCCGACCTCTAGCAGAGGGGCGCGCCCTTCAGTAGGCCCACTGCCCCAGCGCGTAGCGGCGCGTCAGCTCGTGGTTGAGCCACACCAGCCCCAGCGCGAGCGCCCCGCGCGCCCAGGGGGGCAGCCGCTCGAGCCGCTCCCCCGCGTAGAACGCGAGCGGGAAGAGCACCACCGTGTAGCGGAAGGCATTCACCAGCTCGCCCTGCAGCAGGATGAGCGCGAGCGAGAGCAGCGCGTAGAGCCCGAGCGGCCCGCTGCGCCGCCACAGGCCGGGCACCAGCGCGAGCGCGAGCAGGTACCAGGCGTGGCGCTGCAGCGAGCCCGTGTTCGTGTTCTGCCAGGGGTTGCCGAACCAGAAGGTGCGCAGCACGTCCCCCACCGAGGCGGCGTGGGTCCAGCCGCCCTGCGCGTGGAGGAAGGCGAGCGGGTCCCCGGTGCCCGCGGCCTCGTAGCCCAGCAGCGCGAGGAAGCCCGCGAACGCGAGGCCGCCCGTGAGCAGGAAGCGCCGCCACTGCGGCAGGCCCAGCAGCGCCGCCGTCACCGCGACGAGCACCCCCTGGTTGCGCGTCCACACGCACGCGGCCGCGAGCAGCCCCGCCACCACCGCGCGCCCACCCGCGGCCGCCCACAGCGCCCCGAAGGAGAGCAGGAGGAAGAGCCCCTCGGTGTGGTGCGAGTGCAGCGTGTAGCTCACCGGCCAGTACAGCAGCACGAACCAGCCCCAGCTCCCGCGCGGCAGGAGCGCGGCGCGCGCGTCGCCGGGCGCGACCCTCCCCTGCGCCCACGTCACCGCGAGCACGAAGAGGAGCAGCGCGAGCGTGGAGAGCAGCAGCCCCACGACCTGGGGCGCGAGCCCCCCGGGCAGCAGCCACAGCCCCGCGCGCACGGCCGCCGGATAGAGCGGGAGGAAGGCCCAGAGCGGCCCCTCGGCGCCGCGGGTGGCCACGGTGCTGTAGAGCGCCGAGTCCCAGCGGTTGAGCGCGTCCAGCAGCGGCACGCCCCGGCGCGCGCCCAGGTACAGCCAGCTGCCCAGGTGGTGCAGGAGCACGAGCGCGAGCAGCAGCAGGGGCACGCGCAGCCGGCGCGCGAAGCCGGGCTGCTGCGGCTCGGCGTCGGGAGCGATGGCCGGTGCGGGGTCGGGAGGGGCGGAGCGTGCGGCGGAGCTCACGGGCACGCTAGAAGCGGTCCGGCTCCACCACCGGCGGGGCGATGAGCACCGGGCCCTGCGAGGGCATGGGCGGGCGCACCGGGAGCACCGCGGTGAAGCGCGCGCCGTGGCCCAGCTCGCTCGCCACCCGCACCACGCCGCCGTGTCCCTCCACGAAGCTCTTCACGATGGCGAGCCCCAGCCCCGCGCCGCCGAACTCGCGCGTGCTGCTGTTGTCCACCTGGTAGAAGCTCTGGAAGATGCGGTCGAACTGGTCCGAGGGGATGCCCACCCCGCTGTCCTCCACGAGGATGCGGTAGCCCTCGCGCCCCAGCTCCGGCTGCGGCCCCTGCTCGCTCAGCTGCACGCTCACGGCGCCGCCCTGGGGCGTGAACTTCACCGCGTTGGCCAGCAGGTTCACCACCACCTGGCGCAGCTTGTCGCGGTCCGCGCCCACGCGCGGCTGGGGGCCCTCCGGCCGGCGCACCTTGAGCTGCACGCCCTTGCGCTGGGCCTGCGGCGCCACGCTGGTGAGCGCGTTCTGCAGCAGCTCCCCCACGTCCACCGGCTCGAAGGCGAGGCGCACCTTGCCCGCCTCGATCTGGCTGATGTCGAGGATGGAGGAGATGAGCTTGAGCAGCGTCTCCCCCTTGTCCACGATGGTGCGCACGTACTCGGCCTGCTCGGGGTTGAGCGCGCCGGCGAGCCCCTCGCTGAGCATCTCCGAGTAGCCGATGATGCTGGTGAGCGGCGTGCGCAGCTCGTGGCTCACCGTGGCGAGGAAGCTGCTCTTGAGCCGGTCCAGCTCCTTCAGCCGGGTGTTGAGCCCCTCGAGCCGCGCGTTCTGCTCCTCGAGCTCGCGGTTCGTCTCGAGCGTGGCCTCGATGTGCAGCTGGCTGGTGAGGTAGGTCTTCTGCCCCGCGGCGATGAGCGTGCCGAGCACCTGGCTGAAGTGCACCAGCACCTGCGCCACCGTGCGCTCGTGCGCGCGGCGCACCTTGCCCAGGTGCACGCGGGCGAGGTCCAGGTCCAGCCCCGCGAGGTCCTGCAGCGTGGGCGGGAAGTCCTTGAGCTCGTCCGGGGTGAAGGGGCCGAAGATGGTGCGCCCCAGCACGTCGCCCTCCCAGCGCACCGGCATCACCAGGTAGCGCAGGCCGGTGAAGCAGGGCAGCGTGAGCATGCCCAGCGCGCCGGGCACCTCGGTGAGCGGGGTGCGCGCGCCGAGCACCGGCTCGAGCGGCCCGTCCTTCACCCGCGCCACGGTGGCGGTGCAGCGGTGGCGCCCTTCCGCGTGGCTGAACACCGAGCCGCAGAAGTCCCCGTTGCCCACCTTCACGTCCGCGAGCTTGTTGCCGCGCGCGTCCAGCACCTTGATGCCCACGCCGTACAGGTCGCTGAAGCTCTTCACCACCTCCTGGAAGG
This sequence comes from Aggregicoccus sp. 17bor-14, assembly GCF_009659535.1. Taxonomy (NCBI): domain Bacteria; kingdom Pseudomonadati; phylum Myxococcota; class Myxococcia; order Myxococcales; family Myxococcaceae; genus Aggregicoccus; species Aggregicoccus sp. 17bor-14. The sequence goes on along the minus strand of NZ_VJZZ01000002.1, from coordinate 268,823 downwards.
TGGGCAGGTCCAGCATGTCCTGCAGCCCGAGCTTCTTCTGCAGCACGCTCTCGCGCCGCGGCACGGGCGTTGAAGTGGACGTCGGCGAATGCACGGGCACGAGCGCGGCGGCGGCGCTGTCCGAGGGGGCGCTCAACGCACGCCTCCGCGGCCGGCCACGGGCGGCGGCGTCGCGCCGGTGGGGCGGCGCGGCGGGTAGCGGCTCGCGAGCTGCGTGCCGGCCAGGTCCATCTGGCGGAAGATCTGCGCGAGGAACTCGCCCTCGGTGAGGTTCAGGTTGCGCCCCAGCTGGTGGCGCGCGTCCAGCTGGCGGTAGGCGCCCTGCAGCACGGCGTGGAAGGTCTCCAGCACGCCCTCGCCGCGGATGGCCACCGCGCCCACCACGGCCTCGCGGCCCTTCTTGCGCGTCTCCTCGATCTCCGCGTCGCTCTTGGTGTCCGGCAGGTCGCGCTTGTTGAACTGGATGACCACCGGCACGTGCGCGGGGTCCAGCCCGTTCTCGCGCATGTTCTCCTGCAGGTTCTTCCAGTACGCGTTGTTGTCCTTGCCGGCGCTGCGGCGGCTGTCCGCGATGAAAGCCACCGCGTCCGCGTTCTGCAGCACGATGCGCCGGGTGGCGTTGTGGATGACCTGGCCGGGCACGGTGAACAGCTTCACCTTCACCTTGAAGCCGGCCTCGGTGGTGAAGAAGACGGGCAGCAGGTCGAAGAACAGGGTGCGGTCGTCGTGCGTCTCGACGGTGAGCAGGCGGCCACGCACCTCGCTGCGCGTGCGCGCGTGGATCTGCTGCAGGTTCGTCGTCTTGCCGCTCAGGCCCGGGCCGTAATAGACGACCTTGACCGTGAGCTCGCGCTGCGCGTGATTGAGTTGCACGAGAGTTCTGTCCCGCCCCGGGCTGCCCTGCGCCCGGAGCGCGCGGGAGGCGCGGCACCGGACGACGTCCGCGGTTATACAGTCCCTGGACTCCGATGCCCAGGCAGCCCGGGCCTCCCCCGGCGCTCGCTCGTCCGCCGGTGGGGGGCGAGCGTCCACGGCCCGTCATTCGGGTGCGCGGAAGTGGGCTTCGGGTGGACTGCCAAGGTCCGGAATGACCGGGCCGTGCGCAGGGTTGAGGAGGGTTCCAGCCCGTGGTGGATGCGGTAGGATCCACGGCAGAGCGAGCGGGCGTACACCGTCTGACGAGAAGGCCTGAAGGAGCACACCGAATGACGATGAAGCGGGTGGAGTCCGGCGTGGAGCTGAGCACGGTGCCGTTGCTGGACCTGGCCAGCCTGCCCAACGACCTGGCCACCGCCGCCAAGTTCGCGCCCCCCTCGGACGAGGACATGCCGACCGTGGCCGCGCTGCGGGCTTCGAGCGAGCCGTGGAAGTCGCGCGGTGAGGGCCCCGAGGAGAGCCTGCAGGCGCTGACCCAGCTGCGGCCCTACATCCACGTGATGAAGCTGCAGGGGCAGGCCGTGGGCTACGTGACCATCGAGCGCGACGGGCCGGTGCCCGGCGCCGCCTACATGCGCAACATCGTGGTGAAGCCGGAGCTGCGCCGCAAGGGCCTGGGCGTGCTGCTGCTCAACCACGCCATCCAGGTCGCGCGCGACATGTTCCGCAAGACGCTGGCGCTGCGCGTGGACCCGGCGAACGCGCCGGCCGTGAGCTTCTACCGCACCGCGGGCTTCACCACCGTGGCCACCGTGGTGTCCAAGAAGAGCGGCAAGCTGCGGCTGCTCATGTCGCGCGAGCTGTAGCGCGCGCGCACGCAGCTCGCGTCTCCCCTGCGGGAGGGTGCACCGCACCCTCCCGCTTCACTTTCCAGGGCCTCATGACTTCGCACCTCTTCGCTCCCCCCTGGGGTCTGCCGGACGACCACGACGTGGCGCTCGCGCGCGCGCTCGAGCGCGAGGACTGGGCCACCGCGCTGCTGCTCTTGCGCGACCACCTGCCGGAGGGGCCCGGGGGCGCCGTGCCCCCGCGCCTGCTCGCGCTGATGGCCTTCCTGCGCTTCCAGGACGCGCTCACCGTGATGCAGGAGGAGCTGGTGCCCGCCTCCCAGGAGGCGCTCGCGCTGCTGGAGCGCGCGGCGGAAGGCGGCCTGCCGATGGACGAGGTGGCCCCGCTGCGCGAGGAGGTGGAGCGCGCGCTCGCCGCCGAGACGGCCGCGGAGCTGCGCGCCGAGGCGCTCACCCCCGAGGCTGCCCGCAGCGCGCCGCTCGAGCAGGTGGTGGACGCCGCCGAGCGCCTGCGCCCCGGGCGTCCCCTGCAGGCCTCCGCCCTCTTCCTCGCCGCCGCCGAGCGCGACCCCGCCCACGCCCCGCTGCACCGGGCGGACGCCGGCGTGGCGCTGCACCTGGCGGGCGAGCGCGACCGGGCGCGCCCGCTCCTCGAGGAGGCCCTGCAGGCGGACTGGCGCAGCGCCCCCCTGCGCCCCGGGCGCCTGCGCGCCGACTGGGCCGCGAGCCTGCTCGTGGAGGACGCGCTCGCCGCGGGCGACCGCGAGCGCGTGGCGCGGCTGTGGGCCGAGGCCCAGGCGCGCGGCGCGCAGCTCGGCCTGCCTTTCCCCGCCAACTGGCTCAACCAGGAGCGGCTGCTGCAGCGGCTGCTTGCGCACGGCGACGGCGTGCGCGCGGCGCAGGTGGCGAGCCGCATCGAGGCCTCGCGCGAGTACGTGCCGCGCGCGCTCGCCCAGCGGCTGCGCGAGGCGCGCGGGCTCGCGCGCACGCAGGCCGAGGGCGGCGGCGCGAAGCTGCACTGAGCGGGCCGCCGGAGACGGCGCTCGCGCCCGACGCATCTGGAGTTCAGGCTGGCGATTCACTCCGAATCGTCAATCCAGGGCGCTGCGCACGCCTGCTTCATTGACGATTAGCCCCGGTTACTTGACGATTCGTCCATGAGGCGGCCGAACGTCAGGGAAATCGTCAAGCAGACGGTGGATGCGCTCCTGGCACAGCAGGCCCGGGTCACCAGCGGCGAGGTGGGAAGCCGAGCTGGCATCTCCCGACAAGCCGCACATGCCCACCTGAGCGCGCTGGCTTCGGAAGGGCTCCTGACGCGGGAGGGCGCAGGACGCGGCACCCACTACCGGCGCGCGCGGCCCTCCGGGCTGCAGCTGACGCTGCTCACTGCGGGTCTCCAGGAAGACCAGGTGTGGAAGGACCTCGAGCGGCGCGCGCCGTGGCTCGGCCAGCTTCCCCAGCGCGCCATGGACATCCTCCACTTTGCCTTCACCGAGCTGCTCAACAACGCCATCGACCACTCGGGTGCGGCCGAGGTGGAGGTCCTGCTCGAGCAGGAGCCGCAGCGCGTGGCATTCGAGGTCGTGGACGCGGGCGAGGGCATCTTCGAGCACGCGCGCCGGCTGCTGCACCTGCGCGACCACTTCGAGGCGCTGCAGGAGCTCTCCAAGGGCAAGGTCACCACGGCGCCCGAGGCCCACACCGGGCAGGGCCTGTTCTTCTCGTCGAAGGCGGTGGACGTGCTGCTCGTCGAGAGCGGCGCGCTGCGCTGGTGGACCGACAACGTGCGCGGGGACGTGGGGCTCGGAGAGCTGCAGCCTGCGCGCCAGGGCACTCGCGTGCGCGCGGAGCTCGCCACGGACACCTCGCGCGAGCTCAAGGCCGTCTTCGATGCCTACAGCAACGAAGACTTTGCGTTCATGCGCTCGCGCGCCTTCATCAAGCTCTTCGAGGTGGGCGTGGACTTCGTCTCCCGCTCGGAGGCGAAGCGCCTGCTCCACGGAATGGAGAAGTTCGAGGAGGTGGTGCTCGACTTCCGGGGCGTGCGCTCCGTGGGCCAGGGCTTCGCCGACGAGGTGTTCCGCGTCTGGGCCCGTGCCCACCCCGGCACGCGGCTCCTCCCGGAGCACATGAACGACGCGGTGCGCTTCATGGTGGAGCGAGCGCGGGTCGGATGAACGTCCGCCTCAGCGCTGGTGGAACCAGTCCTCGAGCTCCTCGAGGCCCTGCACCCGGTGCGCGGGCGGCAGGCTCGCGAGGAAGGCGCGCCCGTAGCTCTTGGTGAGGATGCGCCGGTCCAGCAGCGCCACCACGCCCCGGTCGGAGCGCGTGCGGATGAGCCGCCCGAAGCCCTGGCGCAGCGTGAGCGCCGCCTCCGGGAGCTGGTAGCTGCCGAAGGGCTCCTCGCCGCGTCCCTCCAGCTGCCGGATGCGCGCCGCCACGAGCGGGTCTCCGGGCGAGGCGAAGGGCAGCCGGTCGATGATGACGAGGCTCAGCGCATCCCCCGGCACGTCCACGCCCTCCCAGAAGGAGTGCGCGGCGAAGAGCACGCTGGGCTCCTGGCGGAAGGCCTCGAGCAGCTGCTGCTTCGGGCGCTCGCCCTGCAGGAGGACCTGATAGGGCAGCCGGTGCAGCGCGAGCGCGTGCGCGCGCTGCATGTTGCGCAGGCTGGTGAAGAGCACGAAGGCCCTGCCCCCCGTCACCTCGCAGAGGCGGATGATCTCCTCGGCCGCCGCCTCGATGAACCCGGGCGCGCTGGGGTCCGGCAGGTGCGTGGGCAGGTAGAGCGCCGCCTGCTCCGTGTAGTCGAAGGGGCTGGGCACCTGCACCTGGCGCACGCTCGTCACCGGCGCGCCGTCCTCGTCGTAGAGCCCCATGCGGCGCGCGAAGAAGTCGAAGCGCCCCTCGGCCGCGAGCGTGGCGGAGGTGAACACCACCGTGTCCGTGGCGCCGTAAAGGCGTGTCTGCAGCTCGCGCGCGATGTCGATGGGGCTCGCGCGCAGGAAGATGCCGCGCCCGCGCGCCTCGGCCCAGTACACGTGGTCCGCGCTGCCGACCTCACCCAGGAAGGAGAGCTCCGCCACCAGCTCCGCGCTGCGGCGCGTGAGGGCCGAGAGCTGCGCCTCCTCCTCGGCCGCCGTGAAGCTGCCCAGCGCCGCGAGCCCCTCCTTCACCCGCTCGATGGCCCCGGAGAGCCGCGCCATGCGCTCGGGCACCAGGGCCACCGAGCCCTCGCTGCCCGTGAGCCCGAGCGCCGCGGGCGCCTGCGCGAAGAGCGCATCCGCCTGCGCGCGCACCCGCAGCGCGAGCGCCGCGAGCATCCCGCTGCGCGCGTCCGTCTGCGGCAGCGCCGCCTGCGCGTCGCGCGCTAGCTCCTCCAGCCGGAAGCTGGAGACGCTGCAGCCGAAGTGGCCGCTCGCCGCGTCCTCGAGCGCGTGCGCCTCGTCGAAGATGACTGCGTCGTAGGGGGGCAGCACGCCCGCCTCGCGCGCGCCGGTGCTGCGCAGCGCGAGGTCCGCGAAGAAGAGGTGGTGGTTCACCACCAGCAGGTCCGCGTTCTCCGCCTGGCGGCGCGTGCGCGTGACGAAGCAGGTCTCGTACGCGGGGCACTGCGTGCCGAGGCAGGTCTCCGACGTCGTGGACAGCCGCGACCAGGCGGCGAAGTTCTCCGGCAGCTCCAGCTCGCCGCGGTCCCCCGTCTCGGTGCGGCCCGCCCAGGCCTGCAGCAGCGGCCAGGCGCGCGCCTCCTCGCGGCTGACGAACTGCGGGTCCTTCGCGAAGGCGTCGTAGCGGTGCAGGCAGAGGTAGTTGCTGCGGCCCTTGAGGTAGGCCGCCTCGAACTGCAGCCCCATGCGCTCGCGCAGCAGCGGCAGGTCCTTGAAGAAGATCTGATCCTGCAGGGTCTTCGTCGCGGTGCTCACCACGACGCGCCGACCGCTGAGCAGCGCGGGCACCAGGTACGCGAGCGTCTTGCCCGTGCCGGTGCCGGCCTCGGCCAGCAGGTAGCTCTGCTCGCCGAAGGCGCGCTCCACGGCGCGCGCCATCTGCAGCTGCTCGGGCCGGTGCTCGTACGCGGGCAGCGCGGACTGCAGCGCGCCGCCGGGGCCCAGCAGCAGGTCGACGGAGAGGGAGGTGGCGGAGTGGGGAGAGCGCACGGCGGGCCCCGCAGTGTAACGCCCGCGCGCCCTGCCTGCCCGCCTCTCTCGCCCTCGCGCGGCGCGCCTGCCCGTCTGCCCTCAGTGCGAGGGGCCGGAGAGCAGGTCCTTCAGCTGCCCCACGAACATCACCGCGAGCACCAGCAGCACCAGCATGATCAGCACCTGCACCACGAGGCGCGAGCGCGAGCGGCCCTCAGCCGCCCCCTCCTCCCGCGCGAGCTGTGCGGGGCCGGAGGAGATGCTGGCGAGCCGCAGCACCTCGTCCCGCCCCCGCTGGGCGAAGAGGTCCTGCGGGGCCTGCACGAGCCTCAGCCGGTACAGCTTCCCCGCCCCCGCCAGCTCCCCGCGGGCGAGCGCGAGCTGCACGAAGCGCTCGTGGCGCGCCTCCTCGTCCCAGTGGGCGAGCAGCTCCACCCAGGCCTCGCCCAGCGGCCCGCTCGGGCGGTGCTCCTCGGGGCGGAAGTTCGCGTACGCGAGGCCGCACGCCGCGCACACCTCGGAGCCCTCGCGCCGGCGCGCCAGGCACTTGGGGCAGTGGCCGGGCGGCGGCGCGAAGGGGTCCTCCGAGCGCGCGAGCGCGGCCGCCTGGCGCACCGTCTCGCCCGAGGGGCGCAGCGACACCACCCGAAGCGCCGGGGGCGCGCGGTGCTCGGCCGGCGCGGGCTCGGCGCGCGGGTCCGCCGCAGCAGCCTCGTCGCGAGGCGCGTCGGCCTCGGCCCACGCCGTATTCGCTCGAGCCGCATCGGCTCGAGCCGCATCGACTCGAGCCGCATCGGCCCGGGTCGCCTCCGCCCGGGTCGCGGCGCTGCGAGCCGCGTCGCTCCGGGCCAGGTCATTCCGGGTCCAGTCGTCACGCGCCGCATCGCTCCGGGCCGCTGCGTCGGCCGTCGCGGCATCCCGCGTCTCCCGCGAGTCCGCGGCGGGCGGGGGCGCGGCGCTCTGGCGCACGGGCGCTTCGGCGCGGGTGTCGGCCCCGCAGCGCTCGCAGGTGAGCAGCAGCGCCGCCGTGCCCGGCTCGAGCCGGAACCCCGCCGGCGCGACGAGCCGCTCGCAGCCCTCGCACAGGTACTTCACCGGAACACCGTGGTGATGGGGACGGGCATCGCGCAGCCCACGAGCGCGAGCAGGCACAGCGCGCTCACCACCCGCCGCCCCGGGCTGAGCGCCTCCTCCGGCACCAGCACCTGCGGATGGCCGAAGCCCACGAAGCGCCCCGCGACGAGCAGCCACACCACCCAGGTCCACTGCACGAACACGGTGAGCACCAGCAGCAGCAGCGCCACCGCCTTGCCCACGGCGCGCGCGCGGCGGCCCAGCACCGCGAACGCCACGTGGCCGCCGTCCAGCTGCCCCACCGGCATCAGGTTGAGCAGCGTCACCAGCAGGCCGAACCACGCGGCGAGCATCGGCGCGCTCATCGCCACGTCCTTGCCCGCGGGCAGCGCGCCCAGCGCGAGGTGGCGCACGGCGAGCAGCAGCAGGGGGTCTCCGAACACCGTCACCTCCTGCGTGTGGGCCGGGGGCGCGACGCCCGCGAGCCAGTCGCGCACGAAGGCGAAGAGCTCTGCGCCCACGTGCAGCAGCGAGCCGTACGCGGGGAAGTGGACGGGCAGGTGCGTCGCGTCCACCACCACCGCGTGGCGGAAGCTCCAGAAGAGCACCGGCAGCGCCACCGCCAGGCCCGCGAGCGGCCCCGCCGCCCCGATGTCCACCAGCGCGTTGCGGCTGGGGATGGGGGCGCGCAGCCGGATGACCGCGCCCATGGTGCCGAAGCCCAGGAAGGGCAGCGGGATGAAGTAGGGCAGGGAGCTGTCCACCCCGTGCACCCGCGCGAGCACGTAGTGCCCCATCTCGTGCGCCCCGAGGATGGCCACCGTGCACAGGGCGAAGGTGGCCGCCTCCTGCAGCTGCGGCGCGGTGGCCTGCAGCCACTCCCCTCCCCACAGGCCGAAGAACCACCAGAGGAAGGTGAGGAAGGTGGTGCCCAGCGTGAGCACCACCAGCGCCAGGTTCAGCAGCGGCCGGTCACCCGGCCTGAAGAGGGCAGTCGCCATGAGCGTGAGCCTCCGGGGTAGCAGGCGCGGCGCGCCTTTTCAACGTGCCCCGGGAAGGGAGGGGGCCGTGCGCTTGACTGGGCTCGGCCGTCTGCTACGCCCGCTCACCCATGAAGACGGTCCTCCCGGCGCTCGCGCTCCTCGCGCTCTGCGCCTGCACCAGTGTCGAGGTCACGACGGTGAAGGCCGACGACCTCACCGCCCAGAGCGGCGCCCCCAAGGCCGTCATCCAGGCGAACGCCCTGGGCCTCACCGCCCTCTTCCACATGGTGGACCTGGTCCCGAGCAACCTGGACATCGTGGTGAACAAGATGCTGGTGGCCGAGGCCAAGGCGATGGGCGCGAAGAAGGTGGAGCTCAAGAGCGCCCACACCACCCCGCGCCACGGCCTCTATGCCCTCACCGGCTTCATCATCGGCTTCACCAGCTCGAGCGCCGTGGGCGTGGCGGTCGAGTAGCGCCGGGGAGCGCGCGCGTGGGCCCCGCTCGCGGTCTGCTCCTGCTGATCCTCGTCGTGGCGCCCGGCTGCGAGCGCGGCGGCAGCGGCAGCGCGGCCGACGCGGCGCGCCTGCTGCGGCAGGTGGAGCAGGGCCTGGGCGAGCGCGACGCGCGGCTGCGCACCTTCCGCTTCGAGGGCACGGTGCAGGAGGAGGGCGAAGCCCCCCTGCCCTTCCGCTTCGCCTACCGCGCCCCGGCGCGCATGCGCGGCAGCCTCGGGGGCAGCAGTCCCTGCACCTTCGCGTACGACGGCGAGCACCTGTACGAGCAGCGCGACGCCGAGCGCCGCCTCACCACCTTCACGCTCGCGCTGCCGCCACCCGAGCGCACCGCCTTCCTCACCGAGGTCTTCTCGCCGTTCCTTCCGGAGGGCTTCCGGGTGCCGCTCCTGCCGCGCACGGGCGTGAGCGCCGAGCGCGCCGTGCACCGGCTCGCCCCCCAGGCGGTGCGCCTGCGCGTGGCGCTGCCCCAGGGCGAGCAGGTGGAGTACCTGCTGCGCTGGCCCTCGCTGGACTTCCTGGGCAAGCGCACCCAGGCAGGCGAGCTGCGGGTGGAGGCGGAGGCCTGCGACGCCGCCCTGCACCTGTGCGTGCCGCGCCGGCTCACCCGCTGGGTGGACGGGCGACAGGTGGGGCAAACCGAGCTGCGGGACATCGCGCTCGGCCCCGCCCTCCCCTCCGGGCTCTTCGTGCTCGAGGCCCCCGCGGGCTACGAGGCGCGCACGCAGCGGCTGGTGCCGCGATCACCCTGAGGCTTGCCCCCGCGCCGCCGCGTGACGACCTTGGCCCCATGGTCGCTGCGGTCATCTTCGATGTGGACGGCACGCTGGTGGACTCCGTGGACGAGCACGCCGAGGCGTGGCGACGCGCCTTCCTCGAGTACGGACAGGACGTGCCCTTCGCCCACGTGCGCAGCCAGATCGGCAAGGGCGCGGACCAGCTGCTCCCGGTGTTCTTCACCGAGGAGGAGCTGGGCAAGTTCGGCAAGGAGCTGGAGCACTTCCGCAGCGAGCTGTTCAAGCGCGACTTCATGCCCAAGCTGCGCCCCTTCCCCCAGGTGCGCGAGCTGTTCGAGGCGCTCGCGCGCGACGGGGTGAAGCGCGGGCTCGCCTCGAGCGCGAAGGGCGACGAGCTCGAGTTCTACGTGAAGCTGTGCGGCATCCAGGACCTGGTGGACCTGAAGACCTCGAAGGACGACATCGAGCAGAGCAAGCCCGCGCCGGACATCTTCGAGGCCGCGTGGAAGAAGGCCGGCAGCCCGGAGAAGGAGCGCGTGGTGGTGGTGGGCGACACGCCCTACGACGCCATCGCGGCCACGAAGCTGCAGCTGCCGGCGCTCGGCGTGCTGTGCGGCGGCTTCAGCGCCTCGGACCTGCGGGCCGCGGGCTGCCGCGCCCTGATGAAGGACCCGGCCGAGATGCTCGCGCGCTACGAGGCCGCGCGCACGCGCTGGCCCTGGGAGGGCGCGCAGGCCGAGGGTGAGCGCTCGCGCTAGAGCCCGCGAGCGCCCCCGGCTCCCCTGCCTCTAGCGGCGGGCGCGCCTGGTGCTGGTGCGCTTGGCGGCCGTGCGGCGGGCGCCCGGCTTGCGCGCGGTGACGCGCTTGCCGGCGGTGCTGCGCTTCGCGGTGCGCTTGCCGCGGCTCGCGCTCTTGCGGGCCGTGCCGCGCTTCGCGGTGCTGCGCTTGGCCGTGGCGCGCTTCGCCGCGGTGCCACCGGTGCGGCGCTTGGCCCCGCCGGAGCGCTTGCTGCGGGTACCGGTGCTGCGCTTCGCGGTGGACTTGCGAGAGGTCTTTCGAGCAGCCATGCGTGCTTCCTCCGTTGAGAAGCGACGCCCTGCGTGGCGACACTGCGTTGCAAGTGGCTGCAACGTCGCACCGTGGACATCGCGTGCTGCACCAAAGGTGTGCAGCCGGGCTGCCATGCGGAAGTCCCCACCTTCTGCATTTGCCGCTTTCGTGCAGCCGCGCGCTGCGCGAGCAGGGGGTCACCGCAACTTTTCGCGCGCAGGGGGGTTGAGGGCGCCAGGGCCGGAAACGCCTCACGCTGCCGACTGGAGACACACCTACATGAGCCACCCTCTCTCCCACCGCCTGCCACTCCCCCGCATCCTGCTGTGTGCCCTCGTGCCCCTCGCGCTCGCCGGCTGTGGCCGCGGCGCGGACGACGACGCCTCGCTCGCCGTGGACGAGGCGAGCGCGTACCTCCAGGCCTCCCAGGAGACGGGGGACATCGGCGCGGACGCGGTGGTGGCCGCGGACGACACGTCCGTGGGTGCGCTCGCGGACGAGGACGTGGCGATGTCCACGGGCGACGCCACGGACGATGGCAGCCCGTGCGACTTCCAGGCGCGCCGCCAGCAGGTGCTGGCGAAGTACGACGCGAACGGCGACGGGCACCTGGACCGCGCGGAGCTGCGGGCGCTGCGCGCGGACCTCGTGGAGGACGGCCTGCGTCCGCGCCGCTGGGCGCTGGGCACGCGCGCCCGGGCGTGGGCCTTCTGGCGCGTGCGCTGGGCCTTCGACGAGGACGGCAGCCACAGCCTCGACGCCGAGGAGCGCGCCTCGCTGGTGGATGCGATGGAGGCGCGCTGCGAGCGCCTGCACGCGCAGCGCCTCGAGCACTTCGATGCGAACCATGACGGGCAGCTCGACGACGCGGAGCGCGCGGCGGCGCGCGAGGCCGCCCGCCAGCGCTGGGCCGAGCTGCGCGCGGCGCTGCTCGCCAAGTACGACGCAAACGGCAACGGCCAGCTCGACGACGCGGAGCGCGCCCAGCTGCGCGCGGACCGCGTGGCGGCGGCCCAGGCGCGCCGCGCGCAGCTCGTGGCCCAGTACGACACGGACGGGGACGGCCGGCTGAGCGTCGCGGAGGCGCTGCCCCTGCGAAAGGCGCTGCAGCAGCGCATCATCGAAGGGAAGGACGCGGAGCGGGACGGCACGCCCTCCGCTCCGTAGCGAGCGGGCGTACAGGCGTCCCGCCCGCCGACCGCTCACGCACGGGCCCCTCGGTGCGCACCTTGGTCCTCGGGGCAGCCTGCCCCCTGGGCCGCCCGCCTCCTGGGCCGCCCAAAGAGGAGGAAGTCCGTGACCGAGTCCGAGGCCGCGCTCTCTCACCCCCCGCGTCAGGAGTCCCCGCTCCTCGAGGCGGGCCCCGCGGTGCTGCTGGTGAACACCCGCTCGCGCTCGGGCCGCGAGGCCTTCGAGCAGGCGCAGGCGCTGCTCGCCGAGCGCGGGGTGGCGCTCACCGAGGCGCTCGCCGTGACGCGGCCCCAGCGCCTGCCGAAGCTGGTGGACGCGGCGCTCGCGGCCGGGGCGCGCCGGGTGCTGGTGGGCGGCGGGGACGGCACCCTGTCCTGCGCCGCGGCGCGGCTGGTGGGGCGCGACGCGGTGCTCGGCGTGCTGCCCCTGGGCACCGCGAACGACTTCGCGCGCAACCTGGGGCTCGCCCCCACGCTGGAGGCCGCGTGCGACGCCATCGCGCGCGGCTTCACGGTGAAGGTGGACGTGGGGCTCGCCAACGGACGCCCCTTCCTGAACGCCGCGAGCCTCGGGCTCGCCAGCGCGATCGCGAAGCGGCTGACGAAGGAGCTGAAGCAGAAGGCGGGCAAGCTCGCCTACCCCGTGGCGGCGGCCGCCGAGGCCTGGGGCCACGAGGCCTTCCGCGTGCGGCTGCGCACCGTGGAGGGCGAGACGCTGGACTCCGAGGTGCTGCAGCTGGTGGTGGGCAACGGCCGCTACCACGGGGCGGGCAACGTGGTGAGCCCGGACGGCACGCTCGATGACCGGCGGCTCGACGTGTACGCGGTGGTGTCGCCCGCGTGCGAGGCCGGGCAGGAGGACACCGGCCTCGGGCACCTGCGCGACCTGGGCACGCTCGCGAGCATCGCCCTGAAGCTCAAGAAGGGCGAGCACGTGGAGCACCCGCAGGTGGTGACGCTGCGCACGCGCGGGCTCGAGCTCAGCGCGGAGCCCGTGCAGGACGTGAACGCGGACGGCGAGCTGGTGGGCCAGACGCCCATGCGCTTCGAGGTGCAGCCGGGCGCCCTGCGCGTGTACGCCCCCGAGCGGCACTAGGCGTCCGCGCACGAACGCTGTCCGCAGGCACAGTGCCTCTTCGGGAATGCGGGGCGCAGTGTGGGCTTCTGGGCTTGCACACCCCTCGGAGGCCCCCATGCACGCAACCGCTGCTTCCCTCGTCCTGCTCCTCTCCACCGCCGCGCTCGCACAGGCCCCCAAGGTCACGCGCGAGCACCTCGCGCCCAAGGGCTGGGAGGGCTCGTACCACCGGCTCCACTACACGCCGGTGCTCAAGGTGGGGAACCGGGTCATCATCTCCGGCATCCCCGCCGCCGTGGGGGACACGGAGGAGGCGAAGATCCGCTGGGCCTTCGAGCAGCTCAAGCGCCACCTCGAGGCCGCGGGCGCGACGCTGGACGACGTGGTGGAGCTCACCAGCTTCCACGTGGCGAAAGACCAGGCCGAGTTCGACAAGCGCGTGGAGCCGGTGCTGCGCGTGCACCGCGAGTTCTTCAAGAAGAACTACCCGGCGTGGACGGCGGTGGCGACGCCCGCGCTCTTCTCCAAGGAGGCTCCGATGGAGCTGCGCGCCGAGGCAGTCATCGGCTCGGGCAAGACCGCGCGCTCCTCCATCCCGGAGCCGCCCGCGCAGCCGAAGCCCTAGCACCCTACTCGCGCGGGAGCGGCGCGGCGCGCGGGCTCGCCGGACGGCGCAGCGTCTGCGCCTTGCGCAGGCTCTTGTGGGCGAGCAGGAGGAAGCCGATTCCCATTCCGGCCTGCATGCTGAGCGCGCCACTGCCGCCGCCGAAGGCCAGCCGCTCGAGCACGCGCAGCAGACAGAGCGCGCCGAGCGCGCCGAACAGCGTCACCATCAGGTACCAGAAGAACGACATGCGCCGAGTGTAGCGCAGCGGGCGCTACTCGAGCACCCGGCCCAGCACCTGCGCGGTGAAGTTCACCAGCGGGATGATGCGCTGGTAGTTCATGCGGGTGGGGCCGATGACGCCCACCGTGCCCAGCACCGTGTCGCGCGTGCCGTAGGGGCTCGCGATGACCGTCACGTCCGGCGCGCTGGAGAACTCGCTCTCCGTGCCGATGAAGATCTGCATCTCCTTCGCGCGCTGCACCCGGTCCAGCAGCGCGAGCAGCTTGTGCTTCTCGCCCAGCGCCCGGAACAGCGCGCGCATGCGCTCCACGTCCGCGAACTCCGGGCTCTCCAGGAACGAGCCCGTGCCCTCGATGAGCACCCGCTCCTCCTGCTGCGCGCTGCCCTCGCTGCTCGCCTCGGTTGCCGCCACGCCCAGCTTCAGCGCCTTCGCGGTGAGCGCGTTGTAGAGCGCCTGCTCCTGCTCCATCTCCGTGCGGATGCGCTCGTGCGCGCGCTCCAGCGGGACTTCGCGCAAGAGCTCGCTCAGGTAGTTGGAGGCGCGCACCAGCTCGTCCGCACTCAGCGCGAAGTCCACCGTGAGCACCTTGTTCTGCACCTGCCCGCCCGCGCCCACCAGCACCGCGAGGACGCGGTTCTCGCGCAGGCGCACGAACTCGAGCCGCTGCAGCAGCGTGGCCGCCGCGCGCGGGGTGAGCACCACGCCCGCGTGGCGGGTGAGCGAGTGCAGGATCTTCGAGGCCTCCTGCAGGGTCTCTCCCACCCCGGCCTCCTGCGCGATGCCCTGCTCGATGAGCTCGCGCTCGCGCGGCCCCGGGTCCTTCAGCCGCACCAGCGTGTCCACGTAGAAGCGGTAGCCGCGGTCGGTGGGCACGCGGCCCGCGCTGGTGTGCGGCTTCTCCAGGTAGCCGAGCGCCTCCAGGTCCGCGAGCACGTTGCGCATCGTGGCCGAGGACACGTCGAACTCGGCCCGGCGGGTGAGCTGCTGGCTGCCCACGGGGCCGCCCGTGGCGATGTACTCCTGGACGACCGCGCGCAGCACCTCGCGCTCCCGCTCACCCAGGCCCAGCTCTTCCGGCGACATCCCGAGCTCACACTCCCTTGCCTGGCGCCCGCGCGGCGCGCGTGAAAAGCGCCAGGGATGTCAGAAGCTTAAGAAGGTCCCCCCGTCCGTTCAATCCCCCGCGCCGGACAGGCGGGCAGGCAGGCAGGGGAAAGGGCCATTTCGCCCGGGGCGGGCCATACAACCGCACGAAGCGGATCGCAGCGCGTGGGCGCGGTGCGGTACACGCTGGCGCCAACCATGCCCGCCCCCGCCCGCGCCGCCCCCGAGCCCCCTGCCCCGCCCGACGCCGCTGCGGCCACCCTCGAGCCGCCCGCGCGCCCCGGCCTGGTGCTGCTGTGCCTCCTCGCGCTCTACGTCATCTGGGGCTCCACCTACCTGGGGATGCGCTTCGCGCTCGAGTCCTTCGCCCCCTTCACCATGGCGGGCCTGCGCTTCCTGTTCGCCGGCAGCGTGCTGCTGATGGCGCTCAAGGTGCGCGGCCACGCCCTGCCCACCCGGCGGCAGTGGGGCGCGAGCGCCCTCACCGGCTTCCTCCTGCTCACCGTGGGCAACGGCGCCGTCGCGGTGGGCGAGCAGACCCTGCCCTCGGGCATCGCCGCGGTGGTGGTGGGCTCCATGCCCCTGTGGGCCGCGCTCTTCAGCGGGCTGTGGGGCCAGTGGCCGGGCACCGCCGAGCGCTGGGGCCTCCTGCTCGGCTTCGCGGGCATCGTGCTGCTCAACGCCGGGGGCGGCCTGAGCGGCAGCGCGCTGGGCGCGGTCGCCCTGCTCGTCGCCCCGGCAGCGTGGGCCTTCGGCAGCGTGTGGAGCCGGCGCCTGCCCCTGCCGCCTGGGCTCATGGCCACCGCCGCGCAGATGCTGTGCGGCGGCGCGGCGGCGCTGCTGCTCTCGCGCGTCCTGCGGGAGCCGTGGCCGCTCTCCCCCACGCCGCGCGCCCTCGGCTCCTTCCTCTACCTCGTCGTGTTCGGCAGCCTCGTGGCGTTCAGCGCGTACGGCTACCTGCTGCGCAACGCGCGGCCCGCGCTCGCCACGAGCTACGCGTACGTGAACCCGGCCATCGCCGTGCTGCTCGGCGTGCTCTTCGCCGGAGAGCGGCTGGGGCCCTGGACCGTGGTGGCCATGGGCATCATCCTCGCCGCGGTGCTCCTGCTCACGCGGGCGCGGGTGCGGGCGGCGACGGCGGCCGCCCGCAGGTAGTCAGCTCAGCTGCGCCTGGGGCTCGGTGTCGTTCGCCTGCAGGGCGGAGGTCTCGCGCGGCAGCAACACGTGGAAGGTGCTGCCCTGGCCCTCCACGCCCGCGCTCTCCACCCAGATGCGCCCGCCGTGCTGCTCGACGATGCCCTGGGTGATGGTGAGCCCGAGGCCGAGGCCGCCGTAGCGGCTGCCGTGGGCGCGCCCGAAGCGCTCGAAGATGACCGCCTGCTTCTCCTTGGGGATGCCCACGCCCGAGTCCTTCACGGACAGGTGCACGGCGTCTCCCCCCTCCTCCTCCTGCAGCTGCACCAGCACGGTGCCGCCCTCGGGGGAGTAGCGGATGGCGTTGGAGACCAGGTTCGTCAGCACCTGGTCCAGGCGCCCGCGGTCCCACGCGCCCTCGAGGTGCTCGGGGGCCTGGATCTGGAGGTGGTGCTCGCCGCTGAGCACGGCCATGCGCTCGCAGGTCTCGCGCACCAGGGTGCCCAGGTCGAAGCGCTCGAGCTCCAGGCTGAGGCGGCCCGCCTGCAGGCGGCTGATGTCCAGCAGGTCCTCCACCAGCTTCGCCATCCGGTCGATCTGCCGGTTGATGATCTTCAGGCTCTTGCCGGGCCCGGTCTCGGTGTCCGCGCCCATCTTGAGCAGCGCGAGGTGCGCGTGCCCCTTCGCCGCGGCGAGCGGGGTGCGCAGCTCGTGGGACGCCGCGGCGAGGAAGGCGTCCTTCGCCTCGCTCGCGTGGCGCAGCGCGGCCTCGGCGCGCAGGTGCTCGGTGATGTCGCGCGCCACCGACACGCAGCGCCCGCTGCCGCCGTCCGTGGCCACGTACTGCAGCACCACCTCCACCGGCACCCGGGCCCCATCGCGGCGGCGGTAGTGGGTGGCGTAGTTCTGGCTCGCCTGCGCCCCGGAGAGCAGCGGCGCGATGAGGGCGCGCAGGGCGGCCTCGTCGCGCTCCGCCTCGAAGCCGAGCACGCTCTGGCCCAGCAGCTCCTCCACGCTGTAGCCGAGCTGGCGCGCGGCGCCCGCGTTCGCGTAGGTGAGCGCGAGCGTGTCCGGGCTGAACATGAGGACGAAGTCCAGGGTCGCGTCCAGAGTGGTCTTGAAGCGGGCGCGCGCCTCCTCGGCGCGCTTCTTGTCGTCGATGTCCGTGGCGGTGGCGAGCCAGCCGGTGAAGGTGCCCTCCTCGTCCTTCTGGGGCACCGCGCGCGCGAGGTGCCAGCGGTACACGCCGTCCGCGCGCCGCAGCCGCCACTCCAGCTCGAAGGGCTTGGGGACTGCGTGCTGGGCGCCCTTCCACTGGGCGAGCGCGCGCACCCGGTCGTCCGGGTGCACCACGGTGGCGATCGCCTCCTCCACGCTCGCGGTGGGGCCCACCTGGGCGTACTCCTGCCAGGCGCGGTTCGCGTACTGCACCTCGCCCGAGGGCGCGAGCACCCACACGTTGTGGGGCATGGCGTCGATGAGGCCTCGGAAGCGCTGCTCGCTCGCGCGCTCCAGGGCCTCGCGCTCGCGCTGGCGCAAGAGCTCCGCCTGGCGCTGGATCTGCTGCTCCTTGAGGAACAGATCCACGAAGACGCTGACCTTGGAGCGGAGGATCTCCGGGTCGAAGGGCTTGAGCAGGTAGTCCACCGCGCCGTGCGCGTAGCCCTTGAAGACGTGGGCCGCGTCGCGGCTGAGCGCGGTGAGGAAGAGGATGGGGACGGTGCGGGTGCGCTCGCGCTGCTTGATGAGGGCCGCGGTCTGGAAGCCGTCCAGGCCGGGCATCTGCACGTCCATCAGGATGGCGGCGAAGTCGCGGCGCAGCAGCTGCTTGAGCGCCTCCTCGCCGCTGTGGGCCTTGACCAGCTCCTGGCCCAGCGGCTCGAGGATGGCCTCGAGCGCGAGCAGGTTGGACGGGTGGTCGTCCACCATGAGGATGGCCGCCCGGGCACGCGCGCCGGGCCGCGGGGCAGCAGCGCTGCGCTCGGGGCTGGGACTGGGCTCGGGAGGGGGCATTGCGGGGCTTCGGCGAAGGTCCAAGGTGGGAGGTCTCGGCAGCTCTGCGGGATGCCGGGCGCAGGCGAGCGCGCCGGCAGAGAGGCTAGGCACGCGCCCCGCCGAGCAGAAGGCCGGCCGGCGGGGCGCGTGTGCTAGCGATCAGTCGTGTGCGCTACGCGTGCACCCACAGGCGGATGAGCTCCAGGAGCTTGTCGGTGTCCACCGGCTTGGGCAGGTAGTCGCTCGCGCCGGCCGCGATGCACTTCTCGCGGTCGTCCTTCAGCGCCTTCGCGGTGATGGCGATGATGGGCAGGCTCGCGTGCTTGAGGTCGTTGCGGATGGCCCGCATCGTCTCGTAGCCGTCCATCTCCGGCATCATCACGTCCATGAGGACCACGTCCACGTCCCGGTGGGCCTCGAGCGCCTCGATGCCGGCGCGCCCGTTCTCCGCGAAGACCACCTGCATGCCCTGGTTCTCGAGCACGCTGGTGAGGGCGAAGATGTTGCGCATGTCGTCGTCCACCACGAGCACCTTGCGGCCCGAGAGGTCCGCCTCGCTGCCGCCGTCGCGCCGCTGGGCGAGCGCCTGGCGGGTCTTCTCCGGCAGGTTCTCGTCGATGCGGTGCAGGAACAGCGCGGTGTCCGCCACCAGCTGCTCGGGGCTGCGGCTGCCGCTCTTGAGGATGACGCTGCCCGTGTACTTCTTGAGCCGCGCCTCGTCCTTCGAGCTGAGCTCCTTGCCCGTGTAGACCACCACCGGCAGGTCGCGGAAGCGGTGCTGGGTCTTCACCTCCTCGACCAGGCGGATGCCGTCCACGTCCGGCAGCAGCAGGTCCACCACGAGGCAGTCGTATTCGCCCGTCTCCAGCATCTTCATCGCCTCCTCGCCGGTGGGCACCGCCGTGACCTTCACGTCGTCGCCCTCGCCGAGCAGGCGGGTGATGCTCTCGCGCTGCGTGTCGTCGTCCTCGATGAGCAGCAGCCGGCGCTCCTTGCGCTCCAGGAAGCGCGAGAGCTGGCTGAACACGCGCTCCAGGCCCTCCTGGCTCACCGGCTTCTCCAGGTAGCCGAAGGCGCCCTGGGCGTTGCCGCGCAGCTTGTCCATCACGCTGATCACGTGCACCGGGATGTGGCGGGTGCGCGGGTTGCGCTTGAGGCGGTCCAGCACGCTCCAGCCGTCCACCACGGGCAGCTGGATGTCCAGGGTGATGGCGTCCGGCTGGTGCTCGTTGGCCATGGCGAGGCCGGTGTCACCGCGGGTGGCGCACAGGGCCTTGAAGCCCTTCTCGCGCGCCATCTGCACCATGATGCGGGCGAACTTCACGTCGTCCTCGATGATGAGCAGGACGCGGTCGCCCTCGCGGATGTGCTCGCGGTCGTCCTCGAGCGGCTGCAGGGGCGGGGTCTCGAGCGTGGGCGGCAGCGCGCTGTCGAGCACGTGCGACTCGGGCGCGGCCGCCGGCTGCTGCGGCGCGGGCGCGCGCAGGGGAGGCAGCGGCTGCGGCGTGCCGGACAGCTGCGGCTTCTCCGCCGGCACCTCCTCCGCGGGCGCCACGTACTCGGGCGGCAGGAAGAGGGTGAAGGTGCTGCCCTTGCCCGGCTGGCTCTCCAGGCGGATCTCGCCGCCCAGCAGGCGCGTGATCTCGCGGCTGATGGACAGGCCCAGGCCCGTGCCGCCGTACTTGCGCGCGGTGCTGCCGTCCGCCTGCTGGAAGGCCTCGAAGATGATCTTCTGCTTGGCCTTGGGGATGCCGATGCCGGTGTCCGTCACGCTGAACGCGATGGCGTTCTGGGCGCGCTTGAGCACCTCGCTCTCGAAGCCCGCGGCGCTCGGGACGAGCGCCACCTTCAGCTTCACGCTGCCCGTGTCCGTGAACTTGAACGCGTTGCTGAGCAGGTTCTTGAGCACCTGCTGCAGGCGCTGCGGGTCCGTGCGGATGTGGCGCGGGACGTTGGGGGCGATCTCCGTGGTGAAGGTGAGCCCCTTCTGCTCCGCGACCGGACGGAAGGACCGGTCCACGAACTCGTTGAGCTCGCCGAGCACGATGTCGCGCGGCTCGACCTGCATCTTGCCGGCCTCGACCTTGCTCAGGTCGAGGATCTCGTTGATGAGGCTGAGCAGGTCCCCACCCGAAGCGTAGATGGTGTTCGCGTACTCCACCTGCTTCTGGCTGAGGTTCTGCTCCTTGTTGTCCGCGAGCAGCTTCGCGAGGATGAGCAGGCTGTTGAGCGGCGTGCGCAGCTCGTGGCTCATGTTGGCGAGGAACTCGCTCTTGTACTTGGAGATGAGGCTGAGCTGCTCGGCCTTCTCCTCGAGGCTCGCGCGCGCGAGCTCCACCTCGCGGTTCTTCACCTCGACGCGGCTGTTCTGCTCCTCGAGCTGCTTCGCCTTCTCCTCCAGCTCGAGCGCCTGGGCCTCGAGCTCCGTGTTCGTGCGCTTGAGCTCCTCCTGCTGCTGCGTGAGCTCCTTGGACTGGCTCTGCAGCTCCTGCGTGAGGCTCTGCGACTGCTGCAGCAGCTCCTCGGTGCGCATGTTCGCCATGATCATGTTCAGGACCACGCCGATGCTCTCGGTGAGCTGGTCCAGGAAGATCTGGTGGATGGTGCTGAAGGGGTGGAAGGACGCGAGCTCGATCACCGCCTTCACCTGGCCCTCGAACAGGACCGGGAGGACGATGATGTTGAGCGGCGCGGACTCACCGAGGCCCGAGCTGATGGTGATGTAGTCGCTGGGGACCTTGGTGAGCAGGATGGTCTTCTTCTCCAGCGCGCACTGACCCACCAGGCTCTCGCCCAGGTGGAAGCGGTTGGAGAGGTGCTTGCGCTCCCGGTACGCGTAGGTGCTGGTGAGCTTGAGCGTGGGGGTGCTGCCCTCCTGGTCCATCAGGAAGAAGGCACCGTGGTGCGCGCTCACCAGCGGCGTGAGCTCGCTCATGATGAGCCGGCTCACCGCCTCCAGGTTCTTCTGGCCCTGCATCATCCCGCCGAACTTGGCGAGGTTCGTCTTCAGCCAGTCCTGCTCCTGGTTCTTCTGCGTGGTCTCACGCAGGTTGAAGATCATCTGGTTGATGTTGTCCTTCAGCGCCGCGACCTCGCCCTCGGCGACGACCGTGATGCTGCGGGTGAGGTCACCCTTGGTCACCGCGGTGGCCACGTCCGAGATGGCGCGCAGCTGGCTGGTGAGCGTGCCGGCCAGCTGGTTCACGTTGTCCGTGAGCTGGCGCCAGGTGCCCATCGCGCCCGGCACCTTCGCCTGACCGCCGAGCTTTCCTTCGATACCCACCTCGCGGGCCACCGTCGTCACCTGCTCGGCGAAGGTGCCCAGCGTGTCGGTCATCCCGTTGATGGTGTCCGCGAGCGCGGCCACCTCACCCTTCGCCTCGACGACGAGCTTCTGGCTCAGGTCGCCGTTCGCAACGGCCGTCACCACCTTCACGATGCCGCGCACCTGGGTGGTCAGGTTGGACGCCATGAAGTTCACGTTGTCGGTGAGGTCCTTCCAGGTGCCAGCGACGCCGGGCACGCGGGCCTGGCCGCCCAGCTTCCCCTCGACGCCCACCTCGCGGGCCACCGTGGAGACCTGCTCGGCGAAGATGGAGAGCGTGTCCGTCATGGCGTTGATGGTGTCGGCGAGCGCCGCCACCTCGCCCTTCGCCTCGACGACCAGCTTCTGGCGGAGGTCACCGTTGGCGACCGCGGTCACCACCTTCACGATGCCGCGCACCTGCGTGGTGAGGTTGCGGGCCATGAAGTTCACGTTGTCCGTGAGGTCCTTCCAGGTGCCGCTCACGCCGCGCACCTCGGCCTGACCGCCCAGCTTGCCCTCGGTACCCACCTCCTTCGCGACGCGGGTCACCTCGCCGGCGAAGGAGTTCAGCTGGTCCACCATGATGTTGATGGTGTTCTTCAGCTCGAGGATCTCGCCCTTCGCATCGACGGTGATCTTCTTGGAGAGGTCGCCGTTCGCGACCGCCGTCGTCACCAGCGCGATGTTGCGCACCTGGCTGGTGAGGTTCGAGGCCATGAAGTTCACGTTGTCGGTGAGGTCCTTCCAGACGCCCGACACGCCCTTCACGTCCGCCTGACCGCCGAGCTTTCCGTCGGTGCCCACCTCCTTCGCGACGCGGGTCACCTCACCGGCGAAGCTGCGCAGCTGGTCCACCATCGTGTTGACGGTGTCCTTGAGCTGCAGCACCTCGCCGCGCGCCTCGACGGTGATCTTCTGGCTCAGGTCGCCATTCGCGACGGCGGTCGTCACCTTGGCGATGTTGCGCACCTGGTCGGTGAGGTTACCGGCCAGCACGTTCACGTTGTCCGTGAGGTCCTTCCACGTGCCGGACACACCCTTCACCTGCGCCTGGCCACCCAGCTTGCCCTCGGTGCCCACCTCCTTCGCGACGCGGGTCACTTCCGAGGCGAAGCTGTTGAGCTGGTCCACCATCGTGTTGATGGTGTTCTTCAGCTCGAGCACCTCGCCCTTCACCGACACCGTGATCTTCTGCGAGAGGTCGCCGTTGGCCACCGCGGTGGTCACCTTGGCGATGTTGCGCACCTGGTCCGTCAGGTTGCCTGCGAGCACGTTCACGTTGTCCGTGAGGTCCTTCCACGTGCCGCTGACGCCCTTCACCTCCGCCTGACCGCCCAGCTTGCCCTCGGTGCCCACCTCCTTGGCCACGCGGGTCACCTCGCCCGCGAAGCTGCGCAGCTGGTCCACCATCGTGTTGATGGTGTTCTTCAGCTCGAGCACCTCGCCGCGCACGTCCACGGTGATCTTCTTCGACAGGTCGCCGTTCGCGACCGCCGTCGTGACCTCCGCGATGTTGCGCACCTGCGCCGTGAGGTTGTTCGCGAGCAGGTTCACGTTGTCCGTGAGGTCCTTCCACGTACCGGCGACGCCCGGCACCTCGGCCTGGGCGCCCAGCTTCCCCTCCACGCCCACCGTGCGGGCGACGCTGGTCACCTGCTGGGCGAAGATGGACAGCGTCTTGGTCATCGCGTTGAGCGTGTCCGCGAGGGCCGCGATCTCACCCTTCGCCTCCACGACGAGCTTCTGCGAGAGGTCACCGCCTGCGACCGCGGTCACCACCTTCACGATGCCGCGCACCTGGGTGGTGAGGTTGGAGGCCATCACGTTCACGTTGTCCGTGAGGTCCTTCCACACGCCAGACACGCCCTTCACGTCGGCCTGGCCGCCCAGCTTTCCTTCCGTACCCACCTCCTTCGCGACGCGGGTCACCTCACCCGCGAACGACCGGAGCTGGTCCACCATGATGTTGATGGTGTCCTTGAGCTGGAGCACCTCGCCGCGGGCGTCCACGGTGATCTTCTTGGACAGGTCGCCCTTCGCCACCGCGGTGGTCACCTCGGCGATGTTGCGCACCTGAGCGGTGAGGTTGTTCGCCAGCAGGTTCACGTTGTTGGTGAGGTCCTTCCAGGTGCCGGCCACTCCGGGCACCTCCGCCTGGGCGCCGAGCTTCCCTTCGACACCCACCGTGCGGGCCACGTCCGTCACCTGCTGCGCGAAGGTGGAGAGCGTCTCCGTCATCGCGTTGATGGTGTCCGCGAGCGCGGCCACCTCGCCCTTCGCCTCCACCTTCAGGCGCTGGGTGAGGTCGCCGTTCGCCACCGCCGTCACCACCTTGGCGATGCCGCGCACCTGGGTGGTGAGGTTGGAGGCCATGAAGTTCACGTTGTCCGTGAGGTCCTTCCACGTACCGGCAACGCCCTTCACCTCCGCCTGGCCACCCAGCTTGCCGTGCGTACCCACCTCGCGCGCGACGCGGGTCACCTCGCCGGCGAAGGAGTTCAGCTGGTCCACCATCGTGTTGATGGTGTTCTTCAGCTCGAGGATCTCGCCCTTCGCATCGACGGTGATCTTCTTGGAGAGGTCACCGTTGGCCACCGCCGTGGTCACGAGGGCGATGTTGCGCACCTGGCTCGTGAGGTTGGAGGCCATGAAGTTCACGTTGTCCGTGAGGTCCTTCCAGGTGCCGCTGACGCCCGGCACCTGCGCCTGACCGCCGAGGCGGCCCTCGGTGCCCACCTCCTTCGCCACGCGGGTCACCTCACCGGCGAAGCTGTTGAGCTGGTCCACCATGGTGTTGATGGTGCTCTTGAGCTCGAGCACCTCGCCCTTGGCGTCCACCGTGATCTTCTTGGAGAGGTCGCCCTTCGCGACCGCGGTGGTCACCTCGGCGATGTTGCGCACCTGCGCGGTGAGGTTGTTCGCGAGGAGGTTCACGTTGTTCGTGAGGTCCTTCCACGTGCCCGCGACGCCCGGCACCTCCGCCTGCGCGCCCAGCTTGCCCTCGACACCCACCGTGCGGGCGACGCTGGTCACCTGCTGCGCGAAGATGGAGAGCGTCTCCGTCATGTTGTTGAGCGTGGCGCCCAGCGCGGCGATCTCGCCCTGG
Organism: Aggregicoccus sp. 17bor-14; assembly: GCF_009659535.1. Taxonomy (NCBI): domain Bacteria; kingdom Pseudomonadati; phylum Myxococcota; class Myxococcia; order Myxococcales; family Myxococcaceae; genus Aggregicoccus; species Aggregicoccus sp. 17bor-14. The sequence goes on along the minus strand of NZ_VJZZ01000002.1, from coordinate 244,839 downwards.
CTGGGGACCATCAGCTTCTGGCTGAGGTCGCCGTTCGCGACGGCCGTCACCACCTTCACGATCCCGCGCACCTGGGTCGTCAGGTTCGAGGCCATGAAGTTCACGTTGTCCGTGAGGTCCTTCCAGGTGCCGGACACGCCGCGCACGTCGGCCTGACCGCCCAGCTTTCCTTCGGTGCCCACCTCGCGGGCCACGCGGGTCACCTCGCCGGCGAACGAGTTGAGCTGGTCCACCATCGTGTTGATGGTGCTCTTGAGCTCGAGCATCTCGCCGCGGGCGTCCACGGTGATCTTCTTGGACAGGTCACCCTTCGCCACCGCCGTGGTCACCTCGGCGATGTTGCGCACCTGGGTGGTCAGGTTGTTGGCCATCAGGTTCACGTTGTCCGTGAGGTCGCGCCAGGTGCCGCTCGCCTCGGGGACCTCTGCCTGACCGCCCAGCTTTCCGTCGCTGCCCACCTCCTTCGCGACGCGCGTCACTTCGGCGGCGAAGGCGGAGAGCTGATCCACCATCGCGTTCACCGTGGTGCCGATGCGCAGGAACTCGCCCTTCACCTGCTGGCCGTCGATCTCGAGGGCCATCTTCTGGGTGAGGTCGCCCTCGGCCACCGCGACGAGCACGCGGGCCACTTCCGTGGTCGGCTGCACGAGGTCCGCGATGAGCGCGTTGATGCTGTTCACGCGCGTGGCCCACTCGCCCTTCATGTTGGGCAGCACCACGCGCTCGGCCATGCGGCCCTCGCGGCCGACCACGCGCTCCACGCGCACGGTCTCGCTGGTGAGGGCGGCGTTGAGGTCCGCGACCGCGTTGAAGGCGGAGGCGATCTCGCCGAGCACCGGGTCCTCGGGCTGCGCGGGCATGCGCACGCTGAAGTCGCCGTCGTGCATGGAGCGCAGGGCGCTGAGCAGCGGGAAGAGCGGGTGATCCGACGGGAGGCCCCGTGCGCGGTTCACCACGACCGCCTTGCCGTTGCCCGGCGCAGCGACGCTGGTGGAGGCGGCGGTCTTGCGGCGCGGGGACTTCCGCTTGCCGTTGCCGTTGGGGATGGAGGGATCGTTGGCGTCCACGGACGGGCTCCTCGGGAACTTTTGGAAAGGCGTGCGACCTGAGGCGGAACTTGTCTAAGGATCGCGGGGCTTTGTCGAATGCCATGGCCCGGGGGGGCCTTCTGCTCCGTTCAGCACTTAACCGCTGCTGGCCGGCACCCCATGCTGCGGGTGAAAAGCCCGGGAAAAGCGGCCACTTGGCTCATGGCCGCGACCCGGGCGAAGGGTCAGACTCCTACTCCCGATGTCCACATCGGGCATCCCCGAATCGCAGGGCCCCCTCCGCGCCCGATCGCAGGGCAGGCGGCGAAGCGGGGCTTATCCGGGGCTTGGCGCAGGTCAGCCCTGGGGGGCGTCCGGGGCCTCGAGCCCTGCCTTCAGCTCGGAGAGCAGGCGGGCCGCCAGTGGCACTGAGATGAGGCGCGCGTCGAAGGTGAGGCTGAGGGTCATCACCTGGCCGGTGCGCACGGCTCCGGCCTCGGCCACCGGCTCGGTGCGCACGCGCCCGGGGGCCAGCAGCAGGGGCACCCGGGTGTAGCCCACGGCGGCCACGTAGGCGCGCTCGAGGCCGAGCGAGCCCACGCTGGTGACGGCCACGCTGCCGAAGGGGTCGTGCGGCATGCCGGCCCAGCCCAGGTCGCGGTTCAGCGTGAACCAGACGAAGGAGAGGAGCGCGAGCGCCCCGTTCATGAAGAAGGCGGGGACGTAGGACGCATTGCGCCTGCCCGACTCGAGCCGCCGGTCGCGCCGCGCCCGCACGTCCGCGATGCGCTGCTCCAGCTCGCGCGCGAGCCCGGCGAGCGAGAGCCGGTCCGCGTCCGCGACGGTCGCCGTGCCCAGGTCCACCTTCCCGCCGCGCTCGCGCTGCACCACGAGGCAGCACACGGTCACGTGCTGGCGCAGCCAGGGGCGCCCGAAGCGCAAGAGCACGTTGGCCTCGGGGTGGCGGCGCAGCACGTCCGCGGCCACCTTGGCCACCAGGTGCGTCACCGTCACCCGCTGCCCCTCCTCGGCGTGCACGCAGGCCATGCGCGCGAGCGCCGCGTCCATGCGCACCTCCACCGTCGCGTACGCGTTGGGGTCGCCCGGCCCCTCTCCGCTCAGCGCGAGGCGCTGCAGCGGGCGCAGGGCGCGCGGGCGCGCAGAGAGGGACACAGGAGCAGTCACGGCGGCGCTACCCTACCGCCCCCTCCGTGCTAAGGGCAGCGAGACGATGACGCGCGAACCCCTCGAGAACAAAGAGCAGGTCATCGACAGCCTCAATGCACTCTACGAGGCGCACATCCCGCACAACCGCGCGCTCGGCCTGCGCGTGGTGGACGCGGGCACCGGCGAGGCCTGGGTGAAGCTGCCCTACGACGCGAAGCTCGTGGGCAACCCCGAGACGGGCGTGCTGCACGGCGGCTGCATCACCACGCTCATCGACGTGGCCTGCGGCGCCGCGGTGATGCTCAAGCTCACCCGCATGGTGCGCATCGCCACGCTGGACCTGCGCATCGACTACCTGCGCCCCGCGCGCCCCGGCCAGGACGTGGTGGCCCACGCCGAGTGCTACAAGCTCACGCACAACGTGGCCTTCGTGCGCGCGCTCGCCTCGCACGGGGACGGGAACGACCCCATCGCCAGCGCGCAGGGCACCTTCATCCTGGTGGACGAATGAGCGACGAGGCGACGAAGACCCCGGCCAAGGGCGCGCTGCTCTCGCTCATCCGCCGCGCGCGGGAGACCGGAGACCTGGCTCCGCTCACCGAGGCCATTCCGTACGCGCGCTTCCTCGGGCTGAAGCTGCAGCAGGTGGAGGGCGAGCGGCTCTGCCTCATGCCGTATCAGCCCATGCTCATCGGCAACAGCGCGCTGCCCGCGCTGCATGGCGGCACCCTCGGTGCGCTCTTGGAGAGCACCGCCATCTTCGAGCTGATGGCCCAGGCCGCGAGCGACCGCGTGCCGAAGATCATCTCCCTCACGGTGGACTACCTGCGCTCGGGCAAGGCGCAGGACACCTGGGCCCACGCGGTCATCACCCGCGCAGGAAGGCGCGTGGCCAACGTGCGCGTGGAGGCGTGGCAGGAGGACCGCGCGCGCCCCATCGCGACCGCGAACGTGCTCTTCCTCGTCGCGGGCGGCGCGAGCGCGGCGTAGGCACCTCGCTCCCACGGAGCACGTCGATGAGCACGACGCGGCCACCTTCTCAGTCCTTCACGCCGGCGGACGCAGACTTCGAGCAGCGCGTCCGCTCGAGCTTCGCGCGCCAGCGCGTCATGGCCACCCTCGGCGCCGAGCTCACGACGGTGACGCCGGGTGAGGTGGTCATCGCGCTCCCGTTCCGCGAGGACCTCACGCAGCAGCACGGGTACCTGCACGCGGCCATCGTCACGGCCATCGTCGACAGTGCGTGTGGCTACGCTGCGTACTCGCTGATGCCCGCGGACGCTGGCGTCCTCACCGTGGAGTACAAGGTCAACTTCCTCGCCCCTGCCGCGGGCCGCCGGTTCTTCGCATACGGACGGGTGACGAAGCCCGGGCGCACGCTCACCGTCACCACGGGTGACGTCATCGCGGAGACCGACGCGGGCCCGAAGCCCGTCGCCACCATCCTCGCGACGATGATGACCCTGAGCGGCCGGGGCGTCGCGGGGTAGCGCGGCGCCGCTTGCCGGTAGGGCGTCAGGACCGGATGGGTGGCGGAGCGCTCGTGCCCTCCGCGAAGGGGCGCTGCCAGCGCGCGGCGCTCAGGGGATTTTCGGGAGCCGACCCGCTTCCGACGGAAGGGATGCGGCCTCTCGAGCTCCCTGCGCTCGCTTCTCCCGAAGTGCACGCGCGTGCGGGTTCGGCGGCGGCAGGTCCGTGCGCACCTGTTCTGAGATGTCGGGGGTTTTGCTGAACAATTTTCAGAGCTCGAGCGGCGCGCGTTCTCCGCGCACGCGCCCCTCTCCGGCCCCTCCACCCGCCGCGCCTTCCCGCGCTACCCGGGCGCAGGTGAGCACCCGCATGAACGCTCGCTCCAGTGCGGCCCTCGCTCGAAAGAGGGTGGTCTCGAGGCCGGTAAGAGCTACCGGAAAACCCCCGACATCTCAGAACAGGAGCGCGCGACTCCGCGCCTGGGAGGGCGTGTTTGCAAAGCCGGTGTCGTTCGAGCCGGCCTCGACCTTCGACTGCCAGCTGGATTGCAGTTCGTCGCGGCACTCGAGAGGCAGAGGCGGATGGCGACGAGGAGCTCGCGCATCCCCGGAGCGCGGCGCAGGACGGTGCCCGCGCGCGCTTGGCGGATGCGAGGGGAGCCCGTCCCGTCCTGGATTTCCCACAGAGCCGGTGCGCGCGGGGCACAGCGGGGCGGATGCATCCCTTACCCCGACATTCTCCCAGGTGGAGAGGGGACCTTCACGCAGCTTCGTCCTCTCGAGGTCGAGCCCTCAGCGCAGCGCCACCGCCGGGTCCACCCGCGAGGCGCGCCGCGCGGGCAGCCAGCTGGCGAGCAGCGCCACCGTGAGCAGCACGCCCGCGCCTCCGAGCAGCACCGCGGGGTCCGCCGCGCTCACCTCGAAGAGCTGGCTCTGCAGCACCCGCCCGAGCAAGAGCGCGCCCAGCGCCCCGAGCGCGACGCCTCCGAGCGCGACCCCGAGTCCCTGCCGCACGACGAGCCGCTGCACCTGCCCACGCTGCGCCCCCAGTGCGAGCCGCACGCCGAGCTCCTGCACACGCTGGCCCACCGAGTACGCGATGACGCCGTACACGCCCACCGTGGCGAGCAGCAGCGCGAGCCCCGCGAACACGCCCACCAGCAGCGTGGGGAAGCGGCGCAGGAACATCCACGGGCTCGCGTCCACGCGCTCCTGCATCGTCTGCAGCGGGCCCACCACCATGCCCGCGTCCAGCGCGCGCAACTCCGAGCGCACCGCCTGCGCGAGCCCCACCGGAACCTCCTCCGCGCCGTCCACCCGCAGCGCCACGCCCACGTTGAGCGCCGCGTCCTGCAGCATCGGCGTGTAGAGGACGGGCTGCGAGGCGTGGTCCAGCGCACCCATCTTCTCGTCCCCCACCACGCCCACCACCTCGCGCAGGGGCTGGTCCGGCGCGAAGGTGAAGCGCACGCGCTGGCCCACCGCGTCCTGCCCGGGGAACAGCCGCTCGGCGAGCGTGCGGTTGATGACCACCACCTCCGGCGCGTTCGCGCGGTCACCCTCCGTGAAGGCGCGCCCACGCGAGAGCGGCACGCCCATCACCTGGAAGTAGTTCGCGCTGATGGCGCGGATGTTCGCCTCCGGCTCGTCGCCGGACACCGGCACCGGCCGGCCCGCGACCACGAAGCGGATGGTGCTGCCCTCGTTGGTGAGCGGCAGCCGGCTCACCAGCGCCACGCCCTTCACGCCCGGCAGCCGCGAGAGCCGCTCCTGCACCTGCGCATGCAGCGCGAGCGCCTTGGGGTCCGTGTCGTAGACGTCTCCCGGAGGCGAGAGCTCGAGCGCGAGCAGCCCGCGCGCCTCGAAGCCCGGGCTCGCGTCCGACATGCGCAGCAGGCTCTTGAGCAAGAGCCCCGCGCCCACCAGCAGCACCAGCGCGAGCGCCATCTCGGTCACCACCAGCGCGCTGCGCAGGCGCCGGCGCGAGGGGCCCACCAGCCCGTGCCCCTCGCCCTTGAGCGTGCCGTGCAGCTCGGGGCGGCTCGAGAGCAGCGCGGGCGCGAGCCCGAAGAGCACCCCGGTCAGCAGCGCCACGCCCGCGGTGAAGAGCAGCACCGGCGTGTCCAGCGAGAGGTCCTGCAGGTAGGGCATCTTCGCGCGCTGCAGCGCGGGGATGGCCGCGAGCAGCCCCTCCAGCGCCCACTGCGCGCATACCAACCCGGCGAGCCCGCCGAGCACCGAGAGCACCAGGCTCTCGGTGAGCAACTGCTGCACCACGCGCCCGCGGCTCGCCCCCAGCGCGAGCCGGATGGCCAGCTCCTTCTGCCGCCCGGTGGAGCGCGCGAGCAGCAGGTTCGCCACGTTCACGCACGCGATGAGCAGCACCAGCCCCACCGCGCCCAGCAGCCCGAGCAGCAGCGGGCGCACCTGCCCCACCAGCACCTCGCGCAGGGGCTTCACGCGCACGCCGCTGCCCGCGTTGGAGGCGGGGTGCTCGCGCGCGAGCCGCTCGGCCACCTGCGCGAGCTGCGCCTGCGCCGCGGCCTGACTCACCCCGGGCGCGAGCCGCCCCACCACCCGCAGCCAGAAGAGGTTGCGCCGCTGCAGCATGCTCGAGCTCGCGTTCGGCCCCGCCGGCATCCAGAAGTCCGAGGGGCTCAGGGGCGCGAAGTGGAAGCGCGCCGGCAGCACGCCCACGATGACCATGGGCTCGCCGTCCACCGTCACGCTGCGCCCCAGCACGCCGGGGTCCGCGCCGTAGCGCCGCGTCCACGCCTCGTGGCTGAGCACCACCACGCGCGCCGCGCCCACGTGGTCGTCCGCCTCGCCGTAGAAGCGCCCGAGCGCGGGGCTCACGCCGAGCGTGGAGAAGAAGCCGCCGGTGGTGACGGCCGCGGGCGCCTGCTCCGCGCCCTCCCGTCCGCTCACCGTGACGCGGTTGGGCACGTAGCCCGCGAGCGAGGCGAAGGCCGGGGCGCTCGCCTGCCAGTCCAGGAAGTCGGGGTAGGAGGCCTCGTGCTCGCTGAAGTCGCCTGCCTGGGCCTTCGTCTCGTACAGGTGCACGAGGCGCTCGGGCTCGGCGTAGGGCAGCGGGCGCAGCAGCGCCGCGTTCACCACGGTGAAGAGGGCCGTGTTGCCCCCGATGCCCAGCGCGAGGGTGAGCAGCGCCACCACCGTGAACGTCGGGCTCTTCCACAGGGTGCGCAGCGCGTAGCGCAGGTCTTGCAGCGGGGTCATGGCAGCCTCCGGGCAGGAGCGCTCGCAACCCGCGTGCCGCTCCCTCCCGCCCCCGCACGGCACCCGCCGGCGCGCCTCCCTGCGTGCGCGGTCCTGGGACGCGTGTGTCCCACGGACGGACAGACCAGAGCGCACGTGACGGGGCCGGGGGGCCTCCATAGGGTAGGCGCGTGCTGCCCCCGGACTCCCAGCGCTCCCTCGTCGCCGAGGCGCTCGCCGCGCTCGGCGTGCGCCACCTGGTGCTCAGCCTCCACGACCCGAGCTTCCCCGGCCTCCCACACGAGGACCTGGGGCGGGGCTCTCCATACTCGGAGGGAGCGCAGCGCTTCCTCGCCTTCGCGCACGCGCTGGGCTTCACCGGCGTGCAGCTGGGCCCGCAGGGGCTCGTGAGCGAGGACAACCCCTCCCCCTACGACTCCACCCTCTTCAGCCGCAACCCGCTCAACGTGGCGCTGCCTCCGCTCACCGAGGAGGCGCACGGGGCGCTGCTCTCGAAGGAGCGCCTCGAGGCGCTGCTCGCCCAGCGCCCCGCGGGCCCCGCGGACCGCGCGCAGCACACCTTCGCCTATCGCGCCCAGGCGGCCGCACTGCAGGAGGCGTGGAAGAGCTTCCGCGCGCGCTTGCACACGTCTCGCCCGGGCAGCCCGCTCGGCGAGCTCGCCCTCGGCCTGGAGACGTTCATGCGCGAGAATGCCGCGTGGCTCGAGCCGGACGGGCTCTACGGCGCGCTCGCGCAGCTGCACGGGGCGCCCTACTGGCGCGACTGGCCGCTCGCGCTGGACCGCCGCCTCTACGCGCCCCACCCCGGCGAGGAGGCGGCGAGCGAGGCGCGCCGCGGCGAGCTGAAGGAGCAGTGCGGCGAGGCGCTCGCGCAGTACGCCTTCGCGCAGTTCCTCGTCCACCGGCAGCACGCAGCCCTGCGCGCGCGGCTGGGCGCGCTGGGGCTGAAGCTCTTCGGCGACCTGCAGATCGGCTACGCGCCGCAGGACGCGTGGCGCCGCCAGGCCCTCTTCCTCGAGCGCTACCTCATGGGCGCCCCGCCCAGCCGCACCAACCCCGAGGGACAGCCCTGGAACTACCCGGTGCTCGACCCGCGCGGCTACCGCCTCGCCGACGGCAGCCCGGGGCCCGTGCTCCACTTCATGCAGGCGCGCGTGGGCAAGCTGCTGCAGGAGTTCGACGGGGTGCGCGTGGACCACCCGCACGGGCTGGTGGACCCGTGGGTGTACCCGCCGGGCGCTGGCGACGCACACGCCGCGGTGCGCGCCGGCGCGCGCCTCTTCTCCTCGCCGGACCTGCCGGGCCACCCCGAGCTGCGCGCCTGGGCCATCGCGCGGCCCGAGCAGCTGCAGCGCGCGCTGCCGCGCCACGCGGACGGCTGGGTGCGCGCGCTCGAGCCCGCGCAGGTGCAGCGCTACGGCGCGCTGCTGGACACGGTGCTCGAGGCCGCGCGGCTCCAGGGACGCGCGCTGGAGGACGTGCTGTGCGAGGTGCTCAGCACCCAGCCCTACCCGCTCGCGCGCGTGATGGCGGAGCACGGCCTCGGCCGCTTCCGCGTCACGCAGAAGGCGGACCTCGCGAACGCGGCGGACGTGTACCGCAGCGAGAACGCGCAGCCACCCGACTGGGTGATGCTGGGCAACCACGACACGCCGCCCATCTGGCGGCTCGCGGAGCGCTGGAGCGCGAGCGGAGAGGCGCGCGCGCAGGCGGACTACCTCGCGTGGCGCCTGCAGCCCGAGCCCGGGGAGCGGGAGGCCTTCGCGCGCGCGCTCGCCCGGGACGCGGGCCTGCTCGTGCAGGCGAAGCTCGCGGACCTCTTCGCCTGCCCGGCGCGCAACGTGATGGTGTTCTTCGCGGACCTGCTCGGGCTCACGGACGTCTACAACGCGCCCGGCACGGTGGGCGCGCACAACTGGAGCCTGCGCGTGGCGCCGGACTTCGAGCGCGCGTACACGGAGCGCCTCGCGCGGCTGCGGGCCCTGGACCTGCCGCTCGCGCTCGCGCTCGCGCTGCGCGCGCGGGGGCTCGCGCAGGAGCGCGCCGGGCTCATCGCAGCGCTGGAGGGCGTGCGCGGCGGCTGAGGTCCCGGGCGCTCACAGGCTCGCGGACGCCCCGCTCCACCGCGGCGCCTCGTCCCGCCAGGCCTCCAGCGCGCGCAGCGTCTCGGTCGTGTCGCGCGCGAGCAGGTGCACGCCGAGGTCCGAGGGCTGCAGACCGGGCTCTCGCCGCAGCACCTGTCCACCGAGCACGAGCCGCACGCCGGGCAGCGCCTCGCTCAGGGTCCGCGCCGCCCGCAGCGCCGCGGGCAGCTGCGCGACGCTGCTCACCGAGAGCCCCACGAAGGCGGGGTGCACCTCGCAGGCCCAGCGCACCAGCTCGCGGGTGGGGGTGTTGCCCCCGAGGCTCTGCACGTCCCAGCCGTGCAGGGCGAGCAGGTCCGCCACCAGCTGCACGCCGAAGTCGTGCAGCTCGCCCTCCACGCAGGCCACCAGCGCGCGGGGCCCCGAGCGGGGCCAGGGGAAGCTCGCGTAGAGGGAGCCCACCACCGCGCGCGCCACCGCGGTGGCGAGGTGCTCGTCCGCGATGCCGATGCGGTGCGTGCGCCACAGCTCGCCCACCTCCTCGAGCGCAGGCTGCAGCAGCTGCGAGTAGACGTAGAGGTGGCCGCGCGGGAGCCCCGCCTGCACGAGCGCACGCGCGCCCTCCAGGTCCCCGAAGAGCAGCGCCTGCAGCAGCAGCCGCTGCGGGTCGTCGCCGGGAGGGGAGAGCCGCGCGAGCGCTCCCTCGAGCGCTGGCAGCACCTGCCGCGCATCCTCGGGCAGCAGCTCGGCACGCAGCGCGGCGGCCAGCTCGCGCAGCGCGGCGCGCAGCGCCTCGAGCCCCAGGCCGCGGCGCACGAGCAGGGGCACCAGGCCGCGCAGGTGCGCCTCGAAGAGGCCGGGGTCGTCGAGCGCCACGGCGAGCGTGAGGGCGTGGGTTCCCACGCCCAGCAGCGCGCTGCAGGCCGCCTCGCCTGCCGCCTGCAGCCGCGGCTCGCCACGAGAGGCGGACGCCGTGGCGCTCGCCACCACCCGTGTGCGCACACCGGCCAGCCGGCCGGCGAGGTCCTGGCACTGCTGCATCGCCATCGCCGTGCGTCCCTCGTCTCCCCTGACGCAAGACGTAGGGATGTATGGCGGGTGCGCACAACCCCGTCCATGGACCGGGGTGGCCGCTGACAGCAGGGCGGCCAGCCCCTCCCCTTCCGGGGCGACTTCGGGAATGATCACCCGCGTGAAACCCCTCTGCCGTGCTCCCCTCCCCTCCGCGCTCGCCGCCGCGCTCACCCTCTGGGGTGGCGCCGCAGCCGCGCAGACTCCTGCTCCCACCCCCGACATGGGCGCGAGCGCCCCGCCGCCCCAGTCCACCGGCAGCGCGTCCCTGCCCACCTTCGGCCTGATGGTGGACGTGGGCGTGCCGGACGGCCTGGGGCTCGCCGGCGTGGTGCGGCCGCTCTCGTGGCTGCGGCTCAACGCCGGCCCGGTGACGAACTCGGTGGGCTTCGGAGTGCGCGGGGGCCTGAGCATCGCGCCCTTCCACGCCTTCCTCACCCCCTCGCTCAACGCGGACGTGGGCCACTACTTCAAGGCGGACTACAGCGAGCTGCCGCGCCGCTTCGGCGCGAGCTCGGACACGGCCGCCGCGACGCTCAAGGACGTGGGCTACACCTTCGCCACGGCGAGCGTGGGCCTCGAGCTGGGCTCGCAGTCCGGCTTCTCCTTCTTCCTGCGCGCGGGCCTGAGCTACTGGGACTTCTCCCCGGCCAACGCCGAGCCCGCGCTGCGCGATGCCGCGGACGACCCCACGCTCACCGTGGCCCCCGTGTCGCTGCGCATGAGCAGCCCCAGCGTGAAGCTGGGCTTCACCCTCTTCCTGTGAGCCGAGCCCCCGCCATGCGTACCCCCCCTCCGCTTCTGCTCTGCGCGGCGAGCGCGCTCGTGCTCGCCACCGGCTGTGACAACCTCTTCTTCGTGGACGCCCAGACCGACGAGGTCTGCAAGACCGAGCAGGTCGAGCAGGTCGGCGGCGTGCCCCTCGCCGTGGACTCGACCCTCGAGCGCTCGCTGCCCTTCCCCGTGGGCGCCTTCGGCGAGACCGCCCTGCCCAAGGGCAGCGTGCAGTTCATCCTGCGCGCGCGCAGCTTCAGCGTCACCGCCACCGACCCCACCATCGACCTGAGCGGCATCAAGACCGCCACCGTCTCCGGCAGGCGCGTGGGCGACACCGGCCCGGGCACCGTGCTGCTCAGCTTCACGCGCACCGCGGGCGCGCCCGCGAGCAACCGCTTCGAGCTCACCGGCGACCAGGAGGTGGACCTGCTGGACTTCAACCGCGGCGAGGACCTGGAGCTGGTGTTCAAGGCGAGCGGCGCCCTGCCCTCGCGCGACTGGACGCCGGAGCTGCGCGGCTGCGCGGGCCTGCACGCCCGCGGCGACTACTCGGACCTGGTGTTCTAGCTCTTCGAGCCCTCATGCGCGCCCACCTCGCCACCGCCGCCGCCCTCGCCGCCCTGCTCGCCGCGGGCTGTAGCAGCAACGGCGGAGGCGGGCCGGATGCCGGCCCGCCGGACGCCGGGCCCGGCGCGGACTGCATCCTGGTGCCCAGCGGCGTGGAGCCGCAGGGCAGCGTGCCCTTCGACGTGGAGACGGTGGCGAGCGGGCTCGAGGTGCCCTGGGGCCTCGCCTTCCTGCCGGATGGAGACCTGCTCGTCACCGAGCGCCCGGGCCGCGTGCGGCTCGTGCACCAGGGCGTGCTGCAGCCCACGCCGGTGGCCACGCTGAACACGCAGGTGACGGACGGCGAGGGCGGCCTGCTGGGCATCGCCCTGCACCCGGACTTCGCCACCACGCGCCAGTTCTTCCTCTACGTCACGCACGGCACGGGCAGCACCCGCAGCAACGGCGTGGAGCGCTGGGTGCTCGCGCCGGATGCGCGCAGCGCGAGCCTCGAGCGCGTCATCTTCGAGAGCATCCCGGGCGCCGTGGTGCACGACGGTGGGCGCCTGCGCATCGGGCCCGACCGCATGCTCTACGTGGGCACGGGGGATGCGACCGAGCCCAGCCGCGCGCAGGACGTGAACACGCCCGCGGGCAAGCTGCTGCGCCTCACGCCGGACGGCGCGGTGCCGCAGGACAACCCCTTCCCCGGCCAGCCCGCGTTCCTGCTCGGCGTGCGCAACACCCAGGGCTTCGACTTCCTCGACGCGCAGACGCTCTACGTCGTGGACCACGGCCCCAGCGGCGGCGGCGCGGAGGGCGGCCGGCGCGCGCACGACGAGGTGAACCTCGCGCACCGCGGCGACAACCTCGGCTGGCCGGACATCTACTCCTGCGAGACGCAGGCGGGCCGCGTCACGCCGTCCATCACCTGGGAGACCGCGCACCCGCCCGGCGGCGCGGCGCTCTACACGGGCACCAGCATCCCCGAGTGGCGCGGCTCGCTGCTGGTGGGCGTGCTGGGGGCGCGGCAGCTGCACCGCGTGGTGTTCGACCCCGCGAACCCCGGCCGCGTGCAGAGCCACGAGGCCTACCTGCAGGGCACCTACGGGCGGCTGCGCGAGGTGATCATGGGGCCCGACGGCCACCTCTACGTCACCACCAGCAACTGCGACGGGCGCGGCACCTGCCCCGCGGACGGGGACCGCATCCTGCGGCTGCGGCGCCACTGACCCGCGCCCTCCCTCTCCCTCTGGGAGAGGGAGAGGGACTCACGGCCGCCGCGTCAGCGCAGCGCCTGCAGCGTGGCCTCGTTGAAACGCGGCAAGTCGTCCGGCTTGCGGCTCGTCACCCAGTTGCCGTCCACCACCACCGCCTCGTCCTTCACCGTGGCGCCCGTGTACTTCAGGTCCTGCTGCACCGTCTGCCACGCCGTGAGCGTGCGGCCCTGCTTCACGATGCCCGCGCTCATCATCAGCTGCGGCCCGTGGCAGATGGCCGCAACGGGGCGCTTCAGCGCGTCGTAGGCCTTCACGAAGCCGGTGAAGCGCGCGTCGCCGCGGATGTGGTCCGGCGAGTAGCCGCCCGGGATGAAGAGCAGGCCGTAGTCCTCCGGGCGCACGTCCGCGATGGCCTTCTCCACCTTCACCGCCTCCTTGCCCGACTTGCCCTTGAGCACCTTGCCCACCTCGGCCCCGATGACGTCCACCGTGTGGCCCGCCGCCTTCAGCGCGTCATAGGGCGAGCGGAACTCGGAGTCCTCGAAGCCATCCCCCAGCAGACAGGCCACCTTCACGTGCTGCGCCATTGCGTGTGCTCCCTCTCTCGCCGCCTCGCTCGTGCGGGCGGGAAAAAGAGGAAGGTGGGCACGCGGGCGTGGGCGCGCAGGAGGCAGGGCCGCACGGTGGGGAGCCAGGCACCCTCACCCGCTGAGCTGGCCGAGGAGAGTGCGCGCCTGGGCCTCCAGCTGCGCGCTTCCGGCGGCGCCCTCCGCGAGCACCCGCTCGAGCAGCGCGCGCGCCTCGCCCTGCTGGCCCTGCCCGCCCAGCGCCCGGGCGAGCGCGAGCTGCGCCTCCGTGCGCGCGAGCGCCGTGGGCAGCCCCTGGGAGACCGCCTCCTGCAGCAGCTCGGCGGCCTGCGGGAACTGCCCGCTGGCCAGCTGCGCGAGCCCCTCCAGGTACACCGCGTGGGCGCTTCCGGGTGTGAGCGCGCGCAGCTCCCGCGCGGCGCGCACCGCGGCCTCCGGGTGCCCCGCGGCGAGCGCGAGCCGCAGCAGCTCCTCGCGCAGCGGCGCGGACGCAGGCGCTGCCGCCGCCGCGCGCCCCACCACCGCGAGCGCGCGCCCGAGCTCTCCGCGCAGCGCGTGTGCGCGGCCGAGGAAGAGCAGCACCATCGGCTCGTCGCGGGTGAGCTCGGCCGCGCGCGCGAGGTGCGCGAATGCCGCCTCCCCGTCCTGCCGCGCGAGCGCGAGCCGCCCGCGCTCGAAGTGGGCGGGGCCGCTGTCCGGGTCGCGCTCGAGCGCGAGGCGCAGCGCAACCTCGGCGCCCGCGGCGTCTGCGCGCTCGAGCAGGAGCAGCGCGAGCTCGAAGCGCTCGCCGAAGCCCGCGCTGGGGGCGGCCGCGAGCGCGCGCAGCGCCTCGAGCGCCTCCGCATCTCCCTGCCGCGCCCGGGCGAGCGCGAGCCGCGCCTGGCCTTCCGCGTGGTCGGGGCGCAGCGCGAGCAGGCGCCGCGCGCTCGCCTCCGCCGCCGCGTGCGCGCCCTGCGCTCCGTGGCAGCGCACGAGGCCCAGGAGGCAGTCCACGTCCTGCGGCTCGAGTGCGAGCCCCTTCTGGAAGCTGCGCAGGGCCGCGTCCACCTGGCCCTGCGCCCACTGCTGGTTGCCCTCGCGGGCGTGCGCCGTCGTCATGGCGGCGCTTGTAGCGCAGGGGGACTAGGGCTGCACCTGCTCCGCCTTGCCGCTGGCGAGCGCGGAGTCGAGCACGGCCTTGAGCTTGCGCTCGGACTCCTCGCCCAGCTTCTCCTGCTGCTCGCCGAGCTTCTCCTGCTCCTCGCCCAGCTTCTCCTGCTGCTGCCCGAGCGCCTCCTGCTGGGCGGAGAGCGCCTCCTGCTCGCGCTCCAGCGCCTCCTGCTTCTTGTCCAGCTCCGCCTCGAGCCGCTCCTGCTCGCGCTCGGCCGCGGGGTCGTCATCCGTGCCGGCGAAGCGGTGGGCGAGCTTCGCGTGCTCGAGCGAGAGCTCCGCCTGGCGCAGCCCCAGCGCCGCCTGCTTCTTGCCCAGCTCGCCCTGCTGCATGCCGAGCGCCCCCTGCTTGTTGCCCAGCGCGCCCTGCTGCTCGCCCAGCTTCTGCTGGGGCTCGAAGGCCGCGCGCGCCGCCTTGATCGTGGCCGCGTCGCGGATGACGTAGTGGTTGTCGCCGCGCCGCACGTAGAGGAACTCGCCGTCGTACTTCTTCTGGAGGCGCTTCACGTTGCGCATGTCGCCGCCGTCGCCGCGGATGTTCCACTCGTTGCCGTTCACGAGCGCGTAGGCGTCCTCCTCTGCGTCCGAGAAGCTGCCGTGCATGTTGAAGGTGCCGTGCAGGCCGTGCATGCCGCCGGTGGGCGGCGTCGGGGGACGCGGCGGCACGGGCGCGCGCGCCGCCACGGGCGCGACCGGCGGCACGGGAGGCACCGGAGGCACGGGCGCGACCGCGGCCACGCGAGCGCGAGGCGTCCCGGGAGGCACCGGCACCGCGGCCGCGCTCGGCGCTGGCGCGGCGGCGGGTGCCGCCTTCGCAGCGGGCGCGGCCTTCGGGGCCGGAGCGGCGGCCAGCGCGGCCTTCGCAGCGGGCGCGGCCTTCGGGGCCGGCGCGGCGTCCGGAGCCGGGGAGGGCGCGGGCGCCTGGCGCGCCACCACCTGGAAGGGCAGCAGCACCACGAGCCCCACCCCGCACAGCGCCACCTTCATCCAGCGCCGCACCTGGCGCGACTCGAGCTCCACGTTCTCCAGCATGTGCAACCTCCTCTTGAGAGCGGTGATGTGGGCGGACGCGCCCAGGGCGGCGAGCGCGCCGTGGGGGCGCGCGACGCCGAAGGCCAACAGCAGCCGGCCGTACTCCGCAGGGGCGGCGCCCGTGGCGAGCAGCGCCTCGGCGTCACAGGCCTCCTCGCGGGCGAGCGCGTACTCGCGCCCCGCGCGGCGCACCAGCGGGTGGAAGAAGAAGAGCGCCTGCGCGAGCGCCGGCACCCAGCCGAGCCACAGGTCGCGCCGGCGCAGGTGCGCCAGCTCGTGCGCGAGCGCCATGCGCTGCTCGCGCGCGCTCAGCCCCGCGAGCAGCCGCGGCGGGAGGATGACGGCGGGGCGCAGGAGCCCCACTGCGAGCGGGCTCTGCACGCCGCGGGCGACCTGCAGCTGCGGCAGCGCGAGCCCCAGGCCCCGCGCGAGCTCGGCCGCATCGCGCTCCAGCTGCGGCGCGTGCAGCGGACGCGCCGTGCGGCGCACGTGGCGCACGTGCACCCAGCCCCGCGCGAGCGCGCCCAGGTGCAGCACCACCCCGAGCAGCCACGCGGCGAGCGCGAGGGGCAGCAGCAGCGGCAGCACGCGCGCCGCGAGCCCGCGCAGGACGGCCGCGGCGGGCACGTGCGCGGAGGCCGCGGGCGCCTGCTCCGGCGCGGTCGAGAGGGACGCCGGCGACGCGGCCGCAGCGGGCTGCGCGGGGGCCCCTCCCGGCGCCGCCGCGAAGCTCAGCGCGGCGTCGAAGCGGGACGCCGCGGCCGAGACCTGCGCCGGGGCGTCCTGCGTCGGCAGCGCGCGGTGACCGAACGCATCGGCGGAGGGCGCGGCGCGCACCGTGCGCAGGGGCGGCACGGGCAGGCGTGCACCGGTGAGCGCGCGGGTGAGGCCCTGGCCGTCGGAGGCGGTCACCACCGGCACGCCGGGCATCGGGGCATCCTCGATGGGGGCCGCGAGGTCGAGCGGCGCAGGGGCCGCCGCCTGTACGAGCGCCGCGGGCTCGGGCGGCAGCAGCGGGAGGGCGAAGGGCGCGAGTCCCACCACGTCCACCAGCGCCTTGAGCGAGACGAACCACCAGAGCCCCGCGCGCACGGCCGGGGTGAGGCGCGGCAGCGCGCGCGTGAGCAGCAGCACGACGAGGCCGCAGAGCGCGGCCTGCCAGCTGGCGCGCCACAGGCGCTCGGCGGCGAGCTCGAGCGCGGGAGAGAAGGAGGACAGGCCGGAGATCATCGGGTTCATCGCGCTCACCCCTTCCTGCGCTGCTGCAGCCGGTTGACCACGTCCTGGAGCTGGGCGAGCTCCTCGTCGCTCACCGCCTCGGCCTCCGCGAGGTACGCGGCGAAGGGCGAGAGCGAGCCGGCGAGGGCGCGCTGCACGAAGTCCCCCACCACGCCGCGCAGCAGCTCGCCCGTGGGCACGCAGCTCGCGTACTGGAAGACGCCCTCCACCTTGCGCCGGGTGAGGTGCCCCTTGGCGCGCAGCCGCTCCATCACCGTGAGGATGGTGGAGCGCGCGAGCCCCTGCGCCTCGCCGTAGCGCTCCGCCACCTCGCCCACGGTGGCCGGGCCGTGCTCGGCCACGTAGCGCAGCACCGCCAGCTCCTGCTCTCCCACTGCCTTGGCCATGGAGCACGCCTCCTGACTACAGCTGTAGTCAGAAACAACCTATGACCTGACTACAGCTGTAGTCAAGCCCCCCGCTCCTGCCTTCGGGTCCAGGGAGGGGCGAGCGCGCGCTAGCGGGCGAAGTCGAGGCCGAGGCCCGCGGCGGCGTAGAGGCCGCGGGTGAGCACGCCCGCGGCGGTGGGCGTGTGCACGGTGCCCCCGCTCGCCACGGCGTAGAGCGCGGGGGCGAGGCGCACGCGCGCCTCGGCCTGCAGCGCGTAGCGGGGGCGCTCGCCGAGGTCGGTGGCGAGCGCGCGCAGCGTGGCGCTCGCCCGCCCTCCGGGCAGCTGCAGGAGCAGCGAGGCGTCCACGTCCGTGCGGCCGAAGGCGAAGTGCTCCGCGGCGAGCGAGAGCCCGAGCCGGCCCGTCTCCGCGGCCTCGCCCTCCGCATCTCCCGTCGCCAGGTGCAGCTCCGCGTAGCCCGCGTAGCCCGGCGGCAGCAGCTGCCCGGAGAGCGGCGCCTCGGCGAGGCCGGTGGCGCTGAAGCGCGCGAGCTCGAGGTCCGCGCCGAAGAGGCCGTGGCGAAAGCCCCCGGCCTGCCGGCGCAGCTCCACCTTCGCGCCCACGGCGAGCGCGCGCGGCTGCGCCTCGAGCGCGAGCCCCAGCGCCGCGCCCGTGCCCCCGGTCGCGTCCAGGCGCGCGCCAACGCCGGCGAGCGCCCACAGCTGTGCCCGTGCGCCGCGGTACACCGCTGCATCCAGGTCCACCGCGCCCGCGCTCAGCGCAGCCGTGCGCCCGTGCGCGCGGCCCCCGTCGTAGGCGAGCGAGGCGGCCGCGTGCACGCGCTCCCACGCGCCCGCGCCTGCGCCCAGCGCTCGCGCGAGGTCCACGCGCGCCTCGGCCGCGAGCAGGCGCAGGGCGAGCACGTCGCTCGCGAGCGCTTCCACGCGCACGGGGCCCGCGTGCAGCGCGGCGCTCGCGCCCGCCGGGTGGTAGTCCGCCGCGAGCGTGTTGGCGTAGCGCGAGACGAGGCGGCCCTGCCCCAACGTGGCGAGCGGCAGGGGCCCCGCGCGCAGGGACAGCGCCCCGTCTGGCGCCCCGAGCCGCAGCTCGCGCAGCAGCTGGCCGAAGTCGCTGCGCTCGTCCCAGTCCTCGCGCCGCAGCCCGCCGGCGCGGGTGCCGCTTCCGTCCGTGGCGCCCTGCAGGCGCAGGCGCAGCGGCGCGCCCACCTCGAGCCCCAGCGCCTCGCCCCCGTCCAGCGCGAGCAGGGGCAGCACCGAGACGAAGGCGCCGTCCTGCAGGGCGCCCGTGGCCGGCGGCGGCTCGGCGCCCGCGGTGAGCTCGAGCGCGGCGCGCAGGTGCAGCGGACCTTCCACCTCTCCTGCATCAGAGACAGCCGGAGCCTGGGCGAGGGTGGCGAGGAGCAGGAGCGGGAGGGCGCCGGGCATGCACCCGCAACCCTAGCGGCCCGGAGAGCGGAGGCCAGAAAGCGGCGAGCGCGGCGCGGCACGCCCCACGGAGGGGGAGGCCGGCCGCGCTCGGGCGGGGTGCTTCAGGTGCCTGGGCTCAGGCGGCTACTTCGTGGTGCTGCTGGTGCTGCTCGTGCTGCTGTCGGGGCAGGGCGCAGCCTTGGTGCTCTTCGAGCTCTTGCTGCTCTTGGTGCTGGTCGAGGTGCTGGTGTCCATCGAGCCGGTGCCCGCGGTGCTGCCCGAGCCGCCCGTCGCGTCCATGCTGGAGTCCATCGACGAGGAGCCGGTGGTGGTGGAGGAGCTCGGGGTGGAGGAGCCCGTGGTGGCGGCGCCGGTGCTCGAGGAGTCCGTCGTCGAGCCGGTCGTCGAGCCGCTCATCGAGCCCGTAGAGCCCGTGCTGGAGCTGGTGGTGGAGCCAGAGCCGCCGGTGCCCTCCTCCTCCTTCACCTCGCTCTTGGCCTGCGCGTCGCCGCTGCCGCCGGTGCCCGAGCCGTCCGTGCGGGTGGCCATGTTGGGCGTGGTGCTGCCGCTCGAGCTACCGACGCCCGACGCGCCCGCGCCGTCGTTCGACTGCGTCTCGTGGTTGCCCTGGTTCGGAGAGTTGTCCACGGGGGTCGCGGCGCCCGTGTTGGGGTCGGTCACGACGTCGCTGCCGCTGCCGCCGGTCGCGTCCGGGCCCTTGTACACGGTGTTGTCGGAGGCCTGGCGGGAGTCCTGGGCCTGCACGCGCTCATCCGCGCTGTGGGCCACCGACTCGGTCTGCTCGTCCTTGCCGCCGTTGGAGGCGCTGGCGGTGCTGTTCTTCGCGTGGCTGCAGCCCACGAGGGCAAGGGTGGTCAGGGCAGCAAGCAGGGTGCGCTTCATGAGGGTTCGCTCCTTGAGAGGAATTGGTTTCTTCCCTCAAGGTGACGATGGACCTGAAGTCGACAACCGCCCGACCCCGGGCTTCCTGGGAGGCAGCCGTGCGTGCGGGCGCTGCGCGCGCGGGTGCTACCCCGCCTGGGCGTCCGGCGTGCCGACGGAGAGCTCCGCCTCCAGCTCCGCCTCGACCTCGGCGTCCGCTTCCGCCTCGGCCAGCGCCGCGGCGCCTCCCTGTACGGGCAGGGAGGCAAGCGGCTCGCGGGTCACCTTCCCCACGAAGATGTCGGTGAGGAGGCTCACCGCGCTCGCGAAGTAGCCCTCCTTGTCCTTCTTCAGGGTCTCGAAGAGCTTCTCGTCGAGCACCGAGTCCTCGGGGTCGATGAGCAGGTCCTCGGGGGCGAAGGACTTGAGCACCGGCTTCTGGTCGAACACGGTGTCCAGCGGGTGCAGGCGCAGCCGGCCGAGGCGCGC
Organism: Aggregicoccus sp. 17bor-14; assembly: GCF_009659535.1. Taxonomy (NCBI): domain Bacteria; kingdom Pseudomonadati; phylum Myxococcota; class Myxococcia; order Myxococcales; family Myxococcaceae; genus Aggregicoccus; species Aggregicoccus sp. 17bor-14. The sequence goes on along the minus strand of NZ_VJZZ01000002.1, from coordinate 225,067 downwards.
GGCGCCCACGCGGTCGAGGAAGGTGACCATCCCCTCCCCGCGCGCGAAGGCGCGCAGCGCGGCGCGCTCCGAGAGCCCGGTGTGCTCGGCGAGCAGGCTCACCCGCAGCTTGCGGATGGCTCGCTGCAGCGCATCCGACGCCTCGGAATCGCTCTCCCAGCTGTGGTTCAGCTCGGAGTCCAGGCCCATGCTGCGGTTGGTGGTGTTCGCGCTGCCCAGGGTGAGGAAGCGGTCGTCCACCACCAGCAGCTTCGAGTGGATGTACGTGAAGCGCTCGTTGCCCGCGGAGTCGGTGGCCGCGGTGCAGTAGACGTTGAGCCGGTGCCCCGTCTCGCGCGCCACCTCCTGCAGGCGGCGCATCAGCTTCACCTGGGCCACGCCCATGGCCACCTGCTCGCGCAGCGCCTCCGCCTGGCGCGGCAGCACGATGACCACGTCCAGCTTCGAGCGGTCCTCCGCGCGCAGGCGGCGCACCAGCGCCTGGAAGATGGCGCGCGAGCTGAAGTACTGGTTCTCCAGGTAGATGAAGCGCTCGGCCGCGTCGATCGCCGCGAGGTAGAGCGCGCGCACCTCCTGCACCGCCTCCTGCGGCGGGATGAGGGTGCGCCCGAAGGTGCGGCTGATGGCCACGGGGCCGGGCGGCAGGGGCAGCGTGTACTGCAGCTGCACGTCGTCGCGCGCGAGCGGCTCGGGCAGGTGCAGGTCGCCGCCGCCGCTCTTCACCCAGCGCGCCTCGAAGAGCTCGGCGAGCTTGCGCACGATGGGGCCGGTGAGCACCGCGCCCACGTCGTGGTAGGGGCCGTGCGGGTCGCGCCCCGTGTCGCAGCGGTTCTGGCACTCGGCCGGGTGGTCGCGGTCGTCCCAGCGGCAGTCGCAGATGTCCATGCCGCCGGTGAAGGCGACCACGCCGTCCACCACCGCGAGCTTCTGGTGGTGCGCCGCGTACAGCGGACTGGAGGCGTCGTAGCGGAAGACGATCTGATCGCTCGTCGTCCAGTTGAACAGGATGTGCTGCATCCACTCGCGCTCGAGCGCGAGCAGCAGGCTGAAGTCCCACGCGAGGATGTACACGCGCAGCTCGGGGTTCTTCTCGCACAGCTCCTTGAGCATCGGGAGCATGCGCACGTCGCTCTTCGCCTCCTTCAGGTCCTCGCCGCGCAGCAGCGCCACGTCGCTGTCGAACTGCCAGCCGGTGACCACGATGTAGCGCTTGGCCTTCTGGGCCGCGTGGTAGAAGGCGCGGTAGTAGTCGCGCGCGTCCACCAGCACGCCGGCCTCGCTGGCCTCGGCCACGGCCCAACAGTTCTCGCCTGGAGACACGATCTTCTTCACGGTTGCTCGTTCCTTCGACGCTGCCGGCCCGGGAGGACTACGCCTGCGTGATCAAGATGCGCCGCCCGGTGGCGAGCGCCATCTCCGCGCTGGAGAGGACGGCGGCCACGCGCCGCACTTCGCTGCCCACGCTGTCGAAGGCGGCCGCGATGAGGTCTCCCAGCGTCACCTGCACGCGCTGGACGCGCCGTACCGCCCTCAGGTGCGCCCGCGCTCGACGCACCTTGCGCCCCATCACGTGCGCACGCCGTCCCTGCTTCGCCATGCCCGTGCTCCCCCCCTGCGTCGCCCGCTCGCCCACCACCCTGCCTCACGTGCCCCTCGGGAGAGCAACCGGCGTGCCTGCACGTAAGTGCGCGTGCGCCCTTGCCCCGGAGGGCGGGCGCCAGCGTGGAGGGCTGAGCTTTTTTCCGACGGGTGGGAACTCGCGGGGAACGCCTGGGAAGGCGCTCGGACCCACGGCTGCTACGACCTGGGCTGGCTGAGGACGAGGATGAGCTTGCCGCCCACGTGGTCGCCGGCGAGCTGGTAGATGGAGCCCTGGCGGCCCAGCTCCACGTCCGTCGCGGTCAGCTGCGGCACGTCCACGCGCACCGTGGCGGTGCCCTTCTCGAACTTGAGCAGCCGCAGGCTCGCGTTCACCCCGTTGGGCAGCTTCACCTCGGTGGGCTTCGCCGCCGTCACCTCGAGCGTCTGCAGGCTCAGGCGCTTGAAGGAGGTGAAGCTGAAGTTCTGCTTCTGGAAGGTGGCCTTCATCTTCGAGAGCTCGGGCGGCTGCACCTCGCTGCCCTTGTTCGAGGCGAGCACCACCTCCACCTGCACGGGCACCTTCTCGCCCTGCGCGAGCGCCAGCGTGGGCAGCAGCAGCAGCAGCAGCGCGGCGAGCGCGCCGCGCGACGTCACGTGAGACGCTCCGGACTTCACAGCTCACCTCCCTGCTGCGGCTGGGGCTTCGGCTTGGGGCGAGCCTTGAGCGCCGGGGCGTCCCCGTCCATCTCCAGCTCGTCGCTCGTGCTCTCGTCTGTGGACTTCCCGTCCTTCTTCACCTTCTGCTCGTCCACCAGCCAGATGATGGCGTTGCCGTCCTCGGCCTCCATCACCACCGGGGCCACCTGCGCCCCGCTGCTCGCGCGCACCGCCTGCACCATCATGCGCTCGCTCGCGTAGCCCACCGGGGCGCGGCCGCGGGTGAGCAGCGGGATGGCGACGAGCAGCACCACGGCGGCCGTGGCCAGCGAGGACACGAAGGCGGTGCGCTGGTAGCGCATCATCTCCGAGAAGCTGAGGCGCACCCGCTCGAGCAGGGGCGGGCGCTCGGGGGTGACGCGCGCCATCACCTTCTGGGCGAAGTCCTTGAAGTCCACCTCGTCCGCGGCCATCTCCAGCCCCACCCGCACCAGCGCGCTCTCGGCGCGCAGGTCCGCGGTGCGCCCGGTGCAGTCGCGGCAGGCGGCCAGGTGGCGCTCCAGCGTCACCCGCTCGGCGGGGCTGAGCTCCCCGTCGATGTACGGGGAGAGGAGGGGGACGTAGCGCGTGCACGCGGGATTTCCGGCCATGGGCTTTACCTTCGGGCTGCTCTGCGAAGAGGGGCTTCGGGGGTGGGACGGGAGCGCGAGGCGGATATTCCACGCCGAATATTCGCGATCATTCGTTCCCCACCCCGCTCTTCGCCTCGTCCAACTCCAGGTATTCGCTGAGGATTTTCTGCACCTTGGCGCGCGCGTGGAAGAGCCGGCTCATCACCGTGCCCTTGGGGATCTCGAGCGTGCGGGCGAGGTCCTCGTAGGACATGCCCTCCACCTCGCGCAGCAGCAGGATGGCGCGGTGCTTCTCGGGCACGGTGGCCAGGGCCTCCTGGATCTTCTCCGCCAGCTCGCGCCGCAGCGCGCTCTTCTGGGGGTTGGTCCCCAGGCGGGTGCCGAGCGCGCCGATGTTCGCCTCGGAGAGGTCCATGGGCACGCTCTCGTCGTACTCCACCGGCTCCCCGCCGCCGCCCGCGCGCTTGCGCAGCACGTCGATGCAGATGTTCACGGTGATGCGGTAGAGCCACGTGTAGAAGGACGAGTCGCCCTTGAAGTGGTCGAGGTACTTGTAGACCTTGACGAACGCCTCCTGGGAGACGTCCATCGCGTCCTCGCGGTTCTTGAGCATGCCCAGCGCCACGGCGTACACCTTGCGCTGGTAGCGCTCCACGAGGAGCTTGAAGGCCCGCTGGTCCCCGCCGCGCACGCGCTTGACGAGGGTGAGATCGTCGGTTGCCACGAGGCCTCTGACCCTAGCGCACGTGGGCCCACCCGCGAAAAGAATCGCCGGCGCCTACTCGTTCTCCCGCTCCACCTGCACGGGGCTCTTCATCCCGTTGGCGTCCAGGGTGACGCGGAACACGGACACCTGCCCGTCCCCGTCCAGGTCGCCGCGCGCGAGGCACACCACCTCCGCGTCCCCCACGCTGCCCTCCTGCACCGTCACCTGGTACTGGTAGTGCGTGGTGGGGCCGGGATCGAAGTGCAGCGCCTCGAAGGCGGGGTCCTTCGGGAAGGGCACCGCCTGGCCCCTCGGGACCTGGGCGGGCGTGGGGCCTGCGGGGGCGTAGGTGCCCGTCTCCGCCTGGTGCTCGGCCACCGCGTCGCACAGGAGCGAGACGTTGGTGCGCGCCTCCTGGGTGCCCACCCGGGCGGCGGCCGCGGCCTCCTCGGCCTCGTGGCGGATGCGGCGCAGGTACAGCCAGGCGAAGGTGCCCAGCCCCACCGCGAGCAGCAGCACGAGCGCGGCGAGGGCGAGCAGCACCCGCTTCCAGAGCGCGAGGCGGGGCGGGCGCGGCGGCGGGGGCGGCGTGGCGGCGGGCTCGGTCACGGAGGCGCTCTCTACACCCACTCGCGCGGGGTGCGCAGCACCTCGAGCAGCGCGGCCTCGGGGCTGCCAGGCTCCGGGTGGTAGTCGTAGCGCCAGCGGACCTGCGGCGGCAGCGAGACGAGGATGCTCTCGGTGCGCCCGCGCGTCTCCAGGCCGAACACCGTGCCGCGGTCGTGCAGCAGGTTGAACTCCACGTAGCGCCCGCGGCGCACCTCCTGCCAGTGGCGCTGGGCGGGGGTGACGGGCGTGTCCTTGCGGCGCTCGGCGATGGGCAGGTACGCGGGGAGGAAGGCCCTGCCGCAGTCCTGCACGAAGGCGAGCTGCTCCTCGAGCGAGGGTCCGCTCACGTTCTCGAAGAAGAGCCCGCCGACGCCCCGGGCCTCGTCGCGGTGCGGGAGGCGGAAGTAGCGGTCACAGGTCTGCTTGAAGCGCGCGTACCAGGTGGGGTCGTGCGCATCGCACGCGGCCTTGAGGGTGCGGTGGAAGTGCGCCGCGTCCTCCGGGTACAGGTAGTAGGGCGTGAGGTCCGCGCCGCCGCCGAACCAGGCCTTGCCGCCCTGCACGATGAAGCGCCAGTTGGCGTGCACCGTGGGGACGTGGGGGTTGCGAGGGTGGAGGATGAGGCTCAAGCCCGCGGCCCAGAACTGGCGCCCCTCGCCCTGCAGGCGCTTGGCGAAGGCCTCCTCCAGCTCCCCGTGCACCACGGACACCAGCACGCCGGCCTTCTCGAGCACCGGGCCGTCCTCGAGCACGCGCGTGCGCCCGCCGCCGCCCGCCGCGCGCTCCCACACGTCCTCGCGGAAGCCCGCGCCGCCGTCCAGCCTCGCGAGCTGCGTGCAGATGTCGTCCTGCAGCGCGTGCACCCACGCGCTCATGCGGGCCTTCAGGGACTCGATGTCGTCTTGAGGAGGGCTCATGGCGAAAGTCCCCTCTCCCCCTGGGAGAGGGGGGCGAACCTCAGTGCATGCTGCTGTCGTCCTCGGACAGCGTGACGGTGCCGAACTTGGCCTCGAACTTGGCGAGGTTGTCCTGCATCGCGAGCAGCAGGCGCTTCATGTGCTTGGGGTTGGTGATGATGCGGCTCTTCACGCGCGCCTTGGGCTGCTGGGGCTGCACGTAGATGAAGTCCAGGGTGAACTCCGTCTCCGTGTGGTTCACCAGCGCCATGTTCGCGTACGTGCCGTCGGCGACGTCGTCGTCGAGCTGGATGTGCAGCTGCGCATCGGGGGGCTTGGGAGTGTCCGACATGGGGCAGTGGGCATATCGCTTGGAAGAGGCCGTTGCTAGCTTGGGCTGAACCTCGCCCGAGCCCTGATGGACCTCGCCGCCCTCGACCGCAGCATGGACCTGGAGAAGACCGCCCCCTTCGAGCTGGGGGCGGGCAAGGACGCCTGCCTGCTCGTGCACGGCTTCACCGGAAGCCCGTGGGACCTGCGGCCGCTGGGCGAGGCGCTGGCCGGGCGCGGCCTGCGGGTGCGCTGCCCGCGGCTGCCCGGGCACGGCACCACGCCGCGCGCCATGAGCAGCGTGGGCGCGCGCGACTGGGAGGCCGCGGTGGAGGGGGCGCTCGCGGAGCTCTCGGAGCGCTCCACGGGCGGCCGGGTCTTCGTCGGCGGGCTCTCCATGGGCGCGCTGCTCGCGGTGCTGCTCGCGGCGCGCCACCCGGAGCGCGTGGGGGCGCTCGCGCTGGTGGCCCCGGCGCTGCGCTTTCGCGGCCCCACGATGTACGCGCTCAAGCGCCTGGGGCGCTACCCGCTGCTCGAGTGGTTGCGGCCGTGGATCGAGAAGAACGGCACGGACATCGAGAGTCCCGAGGTGCTCGCCGAGGCGCCCATCCTGAAGGCCTTCCCCAGCGCGCGCCTCAACGACATGTGGGCCCTGCAGGACGCGGCCTGGGCGGCGCTGCCGCGGGTGCGCTGCCCGGTGCTGGTGGCGGTGGCGGCGCAGGACCACGTGGTGGACCCGGGCGGCGGCAAGCTGCTGGTGCAGCGGCTCACCCAGGCCCCCAGCGTGCGCTTCATCCACATCCAGGACGGCTTCCACATCATCCCGCGCGACCGGGGCGGGCCCCTTCTCGCCGAGGAGGTGGGCGCCTTCTTCGATCGCGTGCGGCTGGAGGGTGGCGAGCGCTAGACTGCAGAGGCAGGGAAAAAGGGAAGCCCCGGCGATATCCGGAGCAGGCCTCCGGCGTTGTCGGCCACGGCGCATCCCCCGCTTCCCCCCGTCCTGGAGGTCCCGATGCTCGCTGGCCGTCGAACCCGCCGCTCGCGCTTTCTTGGCCCCACTGCGCTGCTCCTGGGAGGGCTCGCGCTGGGCCCCACTGCCCAGGGCGCCCCGCAGGCCGCGGCCGCCGAGCCGCTCGCGCTCTACCCGGGCGCGGACCCGCAGCCCAAGACCGAGCACGTCTTCACCTACCCCGTGGCGGATGCGCTCGCCGCGGCGCGCGCCGTGCTGCAGGAGGCGGGCTTCGATGTGTACGCCGTCCCCAACAGCCAGACGGAGCTGTACACAGCGTGGAAGCTGGGCAACCAGGTGCAGGGCGGCCACGGGCAGAGCCAGCTGAAGCAGGGCGTGCGGGTGCAGGCGGTGGTGCTGTCCCCCACGGAGACCGTGGTGCGCTTCTTCCGCATCACCCGCACGGACGACGCGGCGGTGATGGCGCGCGCGCCGCGCCAGACGAACCCCGGCGGCCGCTTCACGCAGGGCGCGAAGCCCCCCTCCGAGCTGCAGGCCTTCAACGACGAGAGCGAGCGGCGCTACGAGAAGGAGGAGCGGCGCGCAGTCCTCGGCGACTCGAGCTTCAGCGCGCAGGGCGCGCAGGCCTTCAACAACCCCGTGGAGAAGGCGGGCAACGGCTACGGCGGCGACAAGCAGGTGTGGGAGCAGAACACCGATGAACTGCTGGAGAACGACGCGCGCTTCGCCAACTCGGGCAAGATGCCCACGGGCGAGGACCTGCGCGGGCGCAACGAGCGCGGCACCCGCGACCGCACCTTCGAGCGCGAGCTGGTGAAGCGGCTCGAGCAGTTCCCCTCGCTCGAGTTCACCGGCGGCGCCTACGACGTCGCGGCCGGAGCCGCGCCCGCGGGCGCGCCGAGCCTCGCCGAGGCCTACGCGAAGGAGGGCGGCGAGCGGCCCTTCAGCAAGGGCCCTGGGCCCTGCGGCCAGCCGGTCGCCGGGCTCGAGGGCTTCGGCGCGCCGGGCAGCGCGCTGCTCATCGGCCAGCAGGCCGGCACCCGCGAGGTGCCCGCGGCGGTGGGCAACATGGCCTGCCAGCTCGCGCAACAGGGGCGCCACGTGGTGCTCGCGCTGCCCATCCCGCGCGACGAGCAGGGCGCGCTGGATGCGTACATGAAGAGCGCGGGAGGCCGCGCGGCCGAGGACGCGCTGCTCGCGCGCGACTTCTGGCGCCTCGCCCCGCGCGACGGCCAGAGCAGCCGCGCCACGCTGGTGCTGCTCGAGCGCGTGCGCGCCTGGCGCCACGCCGGGCTGCAGGTGGACCCGGTGGCCATGGACGCGCGCGACATGCGCGACAACCGCCGCGAGGCGGCCATCGCCACGCTGCTGCTCGAGCGCCGGCGCGCCCTTCCCCAGGCGGTGATGCTGGTGCTCGCCGGCAACTACCACGTGCGCGTGGACACCGGCGCGAGCTGGAACGCGCGCTTCGAGCCCTTCGGCGCGCGGCTCGCCCGCGAGGGGCTGGTGCTCAAGACCTTCGACACCGCGTTCGCGCGCGGGCGGCGCTGGGCCTGCACGGTGAACCTGGCGCGCGAGCCCGAGTGCCGCGTGTACGCCGTGGCGCCCACCGAGGCGAGCTACTCGCCGCCGGGGGTCGCCCCGGCCATCGCCCTCTTCGAGAGCGGCCGCGCCTCGGACGCGGGCTTCCACGGCGTGCTGCACGTGGGCGCGCTCAGCGCGTCCCTGCCGGCGGTGCCCTCGCGCGGCGAGCAGGCCGGCCGCCGCAGCGCGAGCGCCGGCCCCGACGACATGGCCGGCCCGCCCATGGCGGTGGCCATCCCGGCCGCCGGCGCGATGCCGCGCTCGGTGGACGCGGACGGGGGCCCGGTGACGGCGCAGGAGGACGACGGCGAGGAGGCCCCCGCGCCCGTCACCGCGGCGCTGGACGCTTCGCGGGCCGCCGAGGACTGCGGTGAGGCGCTGTTCGGCTCGGAGCCGCTGCTCAAGGCCGGCGGGCTGCTGCTGCTGGGAGAGATCCAGGGCAGCCAGGAGGCGCCCGCGCTCGTTTCGCAGCTGGTGTGCCAGGCGGCAGGCGCGCACAAGCTGCCGGTGACGCTGGCCCTGGAGCTGCCGCGCGTGGAGCAGAAGCGGGTGAACCGCTACGTCTCCAGCAAGGGCACCCCCGAGGACCTGCGCCGCCTGCTCAACGGTGCCTTCTGGAGCCGCCCCTACCAGGACGGGCGCAGCAGCAAGGCGATGCTCGGCCTGCTCGAGCGCGTGCGCAAGCAGCGCGCGGGCGGGCTGCCCGTCGAGGTGCTCGCCTTCGACTCGGCCGGACAGGGCACGGGCCACGACGTGCTGATGGCCCAGGCGCTGCTCGCCGAGCGCAGCCGTCAGCCCGGCCGCTTCATGGTGGTACTCACCGGCAACACCCACGCGCGCAGCGTGCGCGGAGCCGAGTGGGACAAGGACTTCGTGCCGCTGGGCTTCCTGCTGCGCCAGCGCGAGCCCACGCTCGTGGCGCTGGACATGGACCACGGAGGCGGCGGCGCGTGGAGCTGCAAGCTCGCGCCCGGGGGCAAGGTGCAGTGCGGTGCCTACAACGAGGCCGCGCCGCTCGAGATGCGCAAGCGCTTCCTCACGGGCACCGCCACCCAGCGCCCCTTCATCGGCGTGAAGCCCTTCGTGCAGCTGGGCAAGGAGAAGAGCCCCGAGGGCTTCGACGGCCTGTACTACGTGGGCCACCTCAGCCCCTCGGAGCCCGCCCTCGGCGAGGCGGCCCCGGTGGTGCGCTGAGGGGGCGGCCTCGCCCTACCCGCCCTGCGTGTTGGGGAAGTGCGGGTTCTGGATGAGGCCGAAGACGTTGCCGAAGGGGTCCTTCACGGCGGCGACCTTGATGCCGTCGCCCACGTCCTGCAGGGGCTGGGCGACCTTCGCCCCTTGCGTGAGCAGCTGCGCGAGGGCGCGCTCGGCGTCCGGCACCCCCCAGTAGGCGGTGCTGCCGCCGGCGCCGGGCTGCTGGGCGCCCTCCGCGGGCTGCAGGCCCAGCTCGAAGCCGCCCACGTTGAAGCCCACGTAGAAGGGCTGGTCGAAGTAGGGCGCGACGCCCAGCACGTCCGCGTACCAGGCCTTGGCGCGCTCGAGGTCCGCCACGGCATAGGTCACGGTGCGCAGCCCGAGGAACTGGGGAGAGGTCATGGGCCGACTCCTGGCGAGGGGGGACGCACGGGACTCTTTCATTCTCGCGGGCCCCATTGGCAAGGGAAGAGACTCCGCCCCTGCGGGTTGGAACCCCGCAAACACACTGCTTCCCCGGAGACCCTGCGTGCGCCCTGTCCTGCTCCTGCCCCTCCTGCTCAGCACCGCCGCGCCTGCCGCGGCGCCCCCCACCCCTCGCGCCCCGCTGGAGGAGGCGGCGCGCGCGATGGGCGGCCTCGAGCGCCTGCGCGCGCTCCGGGCCCTGCGCCTGGAGGGCATCGGGCACCGCGTGCTGCTCGAGCAGTCCGAGCGTCCGGAAGGCCCCTGGGCGGTGATGTACGAGCAGCGCGTGGAGCTGCGCGACCTGGCGCAGGGGCGCGTGCGCGAGGAGACCGAGCAGCGCTCGGGCGCGGTGGGGCTGCCCGCCTGGACGAAGGGCCCCGTGTCGATCATGGCCGACGGCGTGGCGGCGATGGAGCGCGGCGGACAGCGCGGCCCCGCGGGCGCTACCCAGCTCGCGGAGGCGCAGGAGCGGCTCGCCCTCTCGCCCGAGCGCGTGCTGCTCACCGCCCTGGACGCGAAGGACCTCGCGAAGGGCGCGGACGAGCCGCTGCAGGGGGTGCCGCACCACGTGCTCACCTTCACCTGGGAGCGCGGGACGGAGAAGGTGCCCGTGCGCCTCTACCTCAACGCGAACACCCACCTGCCCACCGCGGTGGAGACGCTCGACGCCTTCCCCGCGGACCCCTTCTGGAGCGTCTGGGGCGACGTGCGCACCCGCACCCTCTTCAGCCAGTGGTCGCTGCTGCCCGGCGGGCTGCTCTACCCGCAGCAGCTGGATGTAGAGCGCAACGGCGTGCCCTCGCGCTCGCTCTCGTACACCGCCGTGCAGGTGGACCCGGCGCTGGAGGCGAGCGCCTTCGCGCTCGCGCCCGAGCTGCGCCCGGCCTTCGAGGCCCGCCGCGCGCAGACGCTGGACACGATGCCGCTGGGCAACCCGCGCAGCCCGCCCGCCGAGCTCGCCCCCGGCGTGGTGCAGCTGCCCGGCGCGTGGAACGTGGCGCTGGTGGCGCAGGAGGACGGCGTCGTGGTGCTCGAGGCGCCGCTCGCCTCGGGCTACAGCGCGAAGGTGCTCGAGGAGGCCGCGCGCCGCTTCCCCGGCAAGCGCGTGAAGGCCGTGGTCTCCACGAGCGACGCGTGGCCTCACATCGGGGGTCTGCGCGAGTACGTGGCGCGCGGCGTCCCCGTGTACCTGCTGGACCTCAACCGCTCCATCGTCCAGCGGCTGCTCCTCGCGCCCCACACGCGCGTGCCGGATGCGCTGCAGCGCACGCTCCGCCGCGCGGACCTTCGCATCGTCTCCGCGAAGACCTCCCTGGGCAGCGGGCCCAACCGGCTCGAGCTCTTCCCCATCCGCAGCGAGAGCGGCGAGCGCATGCTGATGGCGTGGCTCCCGGGGCAGCGGCTGCTCTACGGCAGCGACCTCGTGCAGCGCGGGCCGGAGGGCGGATTCTTCGCGCCGCAGTACCTCGCAGAGCTCTCCGATGCGGCGGCGCGCGAAGGGGTGAAGCCCGAGCGCGTGTTCGCGATGCACACGGGGGCCATCCCGTGGACGGAGGTGGTGGCGGCGGTCTCGCAGGCTCGCGGTGAGGGGAAGCCCCTTCCCTCCCCCTGACCCGCTCTCGCTTCAGCAGCAGCGCCCGCCGCCGTTGCGGTAGCGGGCGCGCAGCCGCTCGTCGAAGAACTGCGCGTAGGTGGGCACCGGCCGCTCCGGGTGGTGCTCGCGCAGGTGGCGCGCGTAGGTGTCGTAGTCCGGCACGCCGATCATCAGGCGCGCCGTCTGCACCGCGCGCTGCCAGAGGTGCTGCAGGTGCTCGTGCGCACGCATCGCCTCAGACCTCCGGCATCGCGCGAATGGGCGGCGTCTCGTGAACGGTGGGCACCGCCGAGCGCCTCGCCGCGAGCGCCGCGCGCACGCCGAACACCAGCGTGGCCACCACCACCAGCATGAACAGCGCGGTGAGCCCCGCGTCCACCCGGTCGTTGAAGATGACCTGCTGCATCTCCGCCACCGTCTTCGCCGGCGCGAGCACCCGGCCCTCCTCCGCGGCGCGCGCGAAGGTGCTCGCATGCGCGAGGAAGCTCACCTTCACGTCCGCGCCGAACACCTTCTGCCAACCTGCCGTCAGCGTGCAGATGACCAGCCACAGCGCGGGCAGCGCCGGCACCCACAGGTAGCGCTCGCGCTTCATCTTCACCAGCGCCACGCTGCACAGGATGAGCGCGATGGCCGCGAGCATCTGGTTCGCGATGCCGAACAGCGGCCACAGCGTGTTGATGCCGCCCAGCGGATCCACCACGCCCTGGTAGAGGAAGTAGCCCCACGCCGCCACGCACAGCGCCGTGGCCAGGAGGTTCGCGCCCCACGAGTCCGTGCGCTTGAGCGGCGCGTACGCGAGCCCCGCCAGCTCCTGGATCATGAAGCGCCCCACCCGCGTGCCCGCGTCCACCGTGGTGAGGATGAACAGCGCCTCGAAGAGGATGGCGTAGTGGTACCAGAAGGCCATCATCCCCTCGCCCGACACGAGCCGGTGGAGGATCTGCGCCATCCCCACCGCCAGCGTGGGCGCGCCGCCCGCGCGCGAGAGGATGCTCGTCTCGCCGATGTCCTTCGCCGTCTGGGTGAGCACGTCCGGCGAGATGGTGAAGCCCCACCCGCTGATGGTGTGCGCCGCCTGCGCCGCCGTGGTCCCGATGACGCCCGCCGGCGAGTTGAGGGCGAAGTACACGCCCGGGTCCAGCACGCTCGCGGCGATGAGCGCCATGATGGCGACGAAGGCCTCCATCAGCATCGCGCCGTAGCCCACCATGCGCGCGTCCCCTTCCGTCGCGAGCATCTTGGGCGTGGTGCCCGAGGAGATGAGCGCGTGCCAGCCGCTCACCGCGCCGCACGCGATGGTGATGAAGAGGAAGGGGAAGAGGCTGCCCGCGAACACCGGCCCGCTGCCGTCCGTGAAGCGCGTGAGCGAGGGCATCCGCAGGTGCGGCGCCGCGAGCACGATGCCCACCGCGAGCAGCAGGATGGTGCCGATCTTCAGGAAGGTGCTGAGGTAGTCGCGCGGCGCGAGCACCAGCCACACCGGCAGCACGGACGCGCAAAAGCCGTACGCGATGAGCAGCCACGCGAGCGGCTTGCTGCCGAAGGTGAAGAGCGGCGCGAGCGTGGGCGACTCGGCCACGTGCCCGCCGAACCAGATGGAGAGCATCAGGAGCACGAAGCCCGCGATGGAGATCTCCAGCACCTTGCCCGGCCGCACGAAGCGCAGGTACACGCCCATCAGCACCGCGATGGGCAGGGTCATCGCCACCGTGAAGGTGCCCCAGGGGCTGCCGGTGAGCGCCTTCACCACCACCAGCGCGAGCACCGCGAGGATGATCATCATGATCATCAGCACGCCCACCATCGCCACCACGCCCGCCCCGCTGCCCATCTCCAGGCGCACCATGTCCCCGAGGCTCTTGCCGTCGCGGCGCACCGAGAGCACCAGCACCATGAAGTCCTGCACCGCGCCCGCGAGCACCACGCCTACGAGAATCCACAGCGTGCCCGGCAGGTAGCCCATCTGCGCGGCGAGCACCGGGCCCACCAGCGGGCCCGCCCCCGCGATGGCCGCGAAGTGGTGGCCGAAGAGCACCCACCGGTCAGTGGGCACGTAGTCCAGCCCGTCGTCGTGGCGGCGCGCCGGCGTCGTGCGCGCCGGGTCCACCCCGAGCGCGCGGTGCGCAACGAAGCGCCCGTAGAAGCGGTAGGCGGTGAAGAAGGTGCAGACCGAGGCCACCACCAGCCAGGTCGCGTTGAGGGTCTCGCCGCGGTGCAGCGCGACCACCGCGAGACAGCCCACTGCGAGCAATGCGACGAGCACCCACGCCAGCTTGCCTGCTGCCGCTTTCATGCAGCCTCCCGCAGCGCAAGCACGCTCGCGCCCGCGCCTGTACACCTGAGGGTGGAGATGCACCCCGCTTTGGTGCAGGGTCCGCCCTCCTGCCCCCTCCCGCGCCAGGCAGGTGCGGGCCCCGCCGGAATGGCTCCTCAGCAACGACGCGTCCACCTGCGCATCCACCCCGTACCGCCCTCATGCCCGCCCACTCCGCCCCCCTGCTCGAGCTGCGCAGCGTCTCCAAGTCCTACCGGGAGGGCGAGGCCGTCCGGGAGGTGCTGCGCAACGTGCAGCTCACCCTCTACCCGGGCGAGTTCGTGGTGCTGCTGGGGCGCAGCGGCTCGGGCAAGAGCACCCTGCTCAACCTCCTGTCCGGCATCGACCTCGCCAGCAGCGGGCAGGTGATGGTGCTCGGCCGCGACCTCGCCACCTTGAGCGAGCAGGAGCGCACCCTGCTGCGGCGCGAGCGCATCGGCTTCATCTTCCAGGCCTTCAACCTGCTGCCCACCCTCACCGTGGGCGAGAACGTGCGCCTGCCGCTCGAGCTCAACCGCCACGAGCGCGCACGGGCCCGCGCGCGCTCGCACGAGCTGCTCGGCCGCGTGGGGCTCGCGGGGCGCGAGGACAGCTTCCCGGACCGGCTCTCCGGTGGAGAGCAGCAGCGCGTCGCCGTGGCCCGCGCGCTCGCCCACGAGCCTCCGCTCCTGCTCGCCGACGAGCCCACCGGCAACCTGGACGAGGACACCGGACGCAGGGTGCTCGACCTGCTCGAGGAGCTCACCCGCCACCACAAGGCCTGCGCGCTCGTCGTGACGCACGACCCGGGACTGATGGCCCGCGCGGACCGCGTGCTCATCCTCGAGCAGGGACAGCTGCACGAGCGGAGCCGCGCGGCATGAGGGGCCTGCTCGTGCGCAGCTCCCTGCGCCACCTGGGGGCGCATCCGTGGCTCACGGCGCTGTCCCTCCTGGGGATTGCGCTGGGGGTGGCCGTGGTGGTGTCCATCGACCTCGCGAACACGAGCGCGACGCGCGCGTTCGAGCGGTCCACGGAGACGCTGACCGGCGCGGCGACGCACCAGGTGGTGGGCGGGAGCTCGGGGGTCGCGGAGTCGGTGTTCACGGAGCTCAAGCTCGGACGCACTTCCCTCTCCCAGGGGGAGAGGGAGGACACGGTCGCGGCGGCGCCGGTCGTCGAGGGCTACGTGCGGGCCCGGGCGGACGGGCGCACGCTCACCGTGCTCGGAGTGGACCCCTTCTCGGAAGGCGCGTTCCGGCCCTACGTGCGCGGCGACTCGCCCGGCGACCTCTCCGCACTGCTCACCGAGCCCGGCACCGCGCTGCTCGCGGCGTCCACCGCGCGCGAGCTCGGGGTGAAGGCCGGGGACACCTTGAGCGTCGCGGCCGAGGGCGTGCCGCACAGCGTGCGCATCGTGGGCCTGGTGGGTGCGGCGGACGCAGGGAGCGGCAGCGCGCTCGACGGGCTCCTGATGATGGACCTCTCCAGCGCGCAGGAGCTGCTGCGGCGCGTGGGAAGGCTGAGCCGCATCGACCTCATCCTCACCCCGGGCGCGGAAGGGACGGTGCGCGCGAGCCTGCCCCCGGGCGTGGAGCTGGTGCCCGCGGGGGCGCGCGCCGGCACGGTGGCGCAGATGACGCGGGCCTTTCGCACGAACCTCACCGCCCTCAGCCTGCTCGCGCTCGTGGTGGGGATGTTCCTCATCTACAACACCATGACCTTCTCCGTGGTGCAGCGCCGCGGCCTCCTCGGGCGCCTGCGCGCGCTCGGCGTCACCCGCCGCGAGCTCTTCGCGCTGGTGCTGGGGGAAGCGGCGGTGCTCGGCGCCGTGGGCACCGTGGGCGGCCTGCTCGCGGGCATCCTGCTGGGCCGCGGCCTCGTGGGGCTCGTCACCCGCACCATCAACGACCTCTATTTCGTGGTGAGCGTGCGCGGCCTCACGCTCGAGCCCCTCACGCTCGCGAAGGGCCTGCTGCTGGGCCTCGGCGCCACCGTGCTCGCGGCGCTGTTCCCCGCGTGGGAGGCCGCCCACGCGGCGCCCGTCGTCACGATGCGCGCCTCCACCGTCGAGGAGAGCGCCCGCAGGCGCGCCCCGCTGCTCGCGCTGGGCGGCGTGGGCGTGCTCGCACTGGGCACCGCGCTCCTGCTCCTCCCCACGCACGCGCTGCTGCCCGCCTACGCGGGCCTCTTCGCCGTGCTGCTGGGCGCAGCGCTGCTGGTGCCCTGGGTGACCGCGCACCTCGCGAGCGCGCTGGTGCGGCCGCTTGGAGCTGCCTTTGGCGCCGTGGGCCGGCTCGCGGCGCGCGGGGTGACGGCGAGCCTCTCGCGCACCGCCGTCGCGCTCGCCGCGCTCGCCGTGGCCGTGGCCACCACCGTGGGCGTGGGGCTGATGGTGTCCTCCTTCCGCGGCACCGTGGTGGCCTGGCTCGAGGCCAGCCTGCAGGCGGACGTGTACATCTCCCCTCCCGGCTACGTGTTTCGCCGCGGGGAGACCACCTTCGCGCCAGGGCTCGTCGAGCGGCTGCGGCAGACGCCCGGCGTGAAGGACAGCAGCACCGTGCGCGCAGTGAGCACGCGCGTGAACGGCCGGGACGCGGAGCTGATTGCCGTGGACCTGGGCCGCACCGAGGTGCGCCCCTACCGCTTCAAGGAGGGCGAGGCCTCCGAGGTGTGGCAGGCGCTGCGCGCGCCGGACGCCGTGCTCGTCTCCGAGCCCTTCGGCTTCCACCGCAACGTGCACCGCGGCGACGTGCTGCAGGTGTCCACCGACCGCGGCGTGCGCCCCTTGCGCGTGGTGGGCGTCTACTACGACTACGGCTCGGACGTGGGCGCACTGCTGATGCGCCGCGACGTGTACGACCGGCTCTTCGACGACCGCGGGGTGAGCGGGCTCGCGCTCATCGCCCAGCCCGGCGTGTCCCCGGAGACGCTGGTGCAGCGCGTGCGCGAGCGCGCGGGCGGGGCGCAGGCGCTCAACGTGCGCGCCAACGCCACGCTGCGCCGCGCGTCGTTGGACATCTTCGACCGCACCTTCACCATCACCCAGGTGCTGCGGCTGCTCGCCGTGGGCGTGGCCTTCGTGGGCGTGCTCAGCGCGCTGATGGCCCTGCAGCTCGAGCGTGCCCGTGAGCTCGCCGTGCTGCGCGCCACCGGCCTCACCCCGCGCCAGCTCTGGGGCATGGTGTCCCTGCAGACGGGGATGCTCGGGCTCTTCGCGGGATTGTTCGCGGTGCCCCTGGGCGTGGCGCTCGCGCTCATCCTCGTGCACGCCATCAACCAGCGCAGCTTCGGCTGGACGCTGCAGCTCGCGCTCTCCTCCTCCGTGCTGGTGCAGGCGGTGGTGCTCGCGCTCGCGGCAGCCGCCCTCGCCGGGCTGTACCCCGCGTGGAAGATGGCTCGCGCCAACCCCGCGCTCGCCCTGAGGGAGGAGTGATGCAGCGCCGCCATCCCGGACGCGGACTCGTGGTGGGCGTGGCGCTCGCGCTGCTGCTGCTCGCCGTGGGTGCGTGGTGGGTGACCCGCAGCGACAGCGTCTCTTCCGCGCCGGCTCCGACGCTGAAGGTCGCCGAGGCGCTCGGCGGCACGAGCGACGAGGGCTACGCGCGCGCGCTCGGCCCCCGTGAGTTCCACTTCCCCGAGGACCACGGGCCGCACGCGGGCTTTCGCACCGAGTGGTGGTACTGGACCGGGAACCTCGAGACGCAGGACGGGCGCGCCTTCGGCTACCAGCTGACCATGTTCCGCAGCGCGCTCGCGCCGCGTGCGCCCGAGCGCGAGAGCCAGTGGGGCGCGCGCCAGGTGTACATGGCCCACTTCACGCTCACGGACGTCGCGGGCAAGCGCTTCCACGCCTTCGAGAAGTTCGCGCGCGAGGCGCAGGGGCTCGCGGGCGCAGAGGGCGCGCCGTTCCGCGTCTGGGTGGAGGACTGGGAGGCGAGGAGCACGGGCCCGGGCTTCTCCCCCGTGGTGCTGAGCGCGCGCGCGGGCGACGTGGCGCTGCGGCTCACGCTCGAGGAGGGCAAGGCGCCGGTGCTGCAGGGCGAGCGCGGCCTGAGCCAGAAGGGCCCGGAAGCGGGCAATGCGTCCTACTACTACTCGCTCACTCGCATGCCCTCGCGCGGCGAGGTGCGCGTGGGCGAGCAGCGCTTCGCCGTGACGGGTGAGAGCTGGATGGACCGCGAGTGGAGCACCAGCGCGCTGTCCGGCGGACAGGTGGGCTGGGACTGGTTCGCGCTGCAGCTCTCGGACGGCAGCGAGCTCATGTACTACCAGCTGCGCAGCAAGGACGGCCGCGCGGACCCGCTGAGCGCGGGGAGCCTCGTGTCTCCGGGTGGAGAGGTGACGCGGCTGGGGCGCGAGTCGCTGCAGCTCGAGGTGCAGGACACGTGGGAGAGCCCGCGCGGCGGCTCGCGCTACCCGGCGAAGTGGCGCGTGAGCGTGCCCTCCGCGGGGCTGCAGCTCACGGTGACGCCGCGCCTCGCGGACCAGGAGCTGCCGGTGAGCGTGCGCTACTGGGAGGGCGCGGTGCGCGTGGAGGGCACGCGCGAGGGCAAGCCCGTGCAGGGCCGCGGCTACGCGGAGCTCACGGGTTACGCCGAGGCGCCGCGAGACGTGCGCTGAGGGAACGTGGGAGAGCCGGACGAAGCCGCGTCAGTGTCCCCTCTCCCTCTGGGAGAGGGACGGGGTGAGGGATGTCCGCCGCTTCAACCCGCGCGCTCCGCCTCGCGAGCGACGCTGGCCAGCATCTGGCGCACGAAGAACCTGTGCATCCGCGTGCCGATGACGAGCGCGCGGTAGGTGCGGCCCGCGAGCCCCGGAAAGTCCGCGGAGGTGCGCGCGCTCACGATGACGCCGTCGGGCCCCGGCTCGAGGTGGAAGGCGAGTTCGTAGCGCGAGAAGCGATGCCTGCCGCGCAGCGTGAGCTGGCTCGGCTCCACCTGCTCCGCGATGCCGAAGCCACTCGCGGGCTCCAGCCGCCACGCCGCCACGAAGGCCCGGGCCGCAGGGTCCGACATCCGGCTGCGCACGAGGCCCACGAGGGCCTTCCACGGGCGCTCGGGCGTGGCGTTCACGCGGCGGGAGTGCTCGTCGACGAAGGGCAGTGGCTCCATGGCCCCACCCTAGCCGAACGAAAAGAAGAAGCCCCTGCCCCGCTGCTTCGCGGGACAGGGGCCTCGAGAGACTTCAGCTGTGAACTTCGACTACGGGTTCGGCGCGAGCGCCACGCCGCGGAAGCTGTGGTTCGCGTGCGCCCGTTGCGATGACCTTCATTCCTGGGACGTGAGTCGCTCAAGCGTCATCGAAGGACAACAGTTTGTTGGCAATTTCGGGAGGCGTTGCCCCATCCGAAGCGGGCGCGCCTTGTTCAACGTACACGCCATCACCGCGCAATGGGCCGCCGGACCGCACGCTTCCATGCCACCACCGCTGTCCACACACGCGAAGCCGCCTGCTGACGTTAGCGCGAGTGAGGGCAACGGAGTTGCGCCAGACCAAATGCGCCGGACATCATCGATCAGCGAGAGAGGTCTGCAGTCTGCGCGGCACCACCTAATGTGGCATCCGCCTCCGGCTCATCTCCGACGGTCGCGGACACTTGAACCAAAGTGCCAGTTCGACGAATGGGAGAGTCCGCCGTCGAAATCCCAACACAGATTATGTTTGACATTTCCCATTCAACTATTGCATCAGCAATTCCCCTGCTCGCTTAGCAAGCAAGCATGCTTGCGTCCGCCCGGACATTTGAAGCCGGGAGAACGCAATGCTCCAAAAACGTTTTGCCGTACTTGTGGGACTAGCCCTCGCGACCTCAGTTGCTGCGAGTCCCTCTGGAGTTGTCGTGGCCGGCGATGCTCGGACTGCATCGCAAATCGCAACCGAGACCGGATTCACCGGCCTGACAAACCTAGACCCTTCGAACATTCGCCATGTGGCGCTCGGGGGTGTCGACCAACCTTCGAGAGGAACCGTTGCGGCCCCATGGGCAACGATAGCTTATGCCGTAAGCCGACTTCAGCCGGGACAGACGCTATTTATCCACGCGGGCACATACAACAATATGGTTGTTACTCTCGATGGCGCAGTTGACGGCTCGTCGAGTGCCCCTATCACAATCATGGGAGCAATTGGCGAGTCCAAGCCAATTCTCGTCGGGTCGCCCATCAAGGCGATGTTTACCGTCACAAAGAGCTATTGGATCTTGCGCGACCTGACAATCGACATGAACAACCAGCGGCAAGCAGCCGTCTTGTTCACAACTGCAGGCGCGCACCACTCCGCGCTCATCGGGTCAGAGGTGCGTCGCAGTACCAATGGGACGGCAATTCAGATTGAAAAGGGCGCGCACGATATCGTCGTTCGGTGGAACAAAATCCACGACAACTACCAAGCGCAGCGGTGCGACGAACCAGTTCCAGAAGGCTGCGGGACAAGCGGCACATGCGAATCCAGCAGCAATCTCTGCGTGGGCACGTTGAATGGCAGCGTCCGAACTTGCTCGACTCACTCGGATTGCGGCTCACAATACTTCTGCAGTTACGAAAACATCTGCAGAAAACGCGCGGATGCGCATGCCGTTGGTGTCATTGGCGAATCCAGAGATGTGACGGTCGAAGAAAACACGATGTTCGACAACTCTGGCGACGCCATTCAGTGTCAAGGTCCAGCGACGGGCGGGGGAGGAACGACACGCCCATACAACATCACCTTCAAGAACAACACCGCTTACGGTACTGCATCTGCCAGAGGAGTGGTTGAGAACGCCGTCGACATCAAGGACTGCGACCAGGTATCCGTCTCAGGGGGGAACTTCTACGGGTTTTACGAACCTAAGGGCGAGAGTTCAAACCAAGCGATCGTGATGCACTTTGGAGCAAACAAGGTGTTGGTGGAGGATGTGAAAATCCACGATTCGTGCGGCGGAATCGGAACCGGAAACAGCGCCAACGACCAAGTAACAAACCTCGTCTTCCGCAGAAACAGATTCTACGGCCTCGGCTCCGGCTGTCCCAAGTCGAGTGGTGGAATTGTACTGGGGAAAACGCACGAGGCTGACATTGGCTGGAACACATTCCACAACATTACGGGAGCAGGAATCTCGCTCGCAGAGCAGTACACCCAAGCGGGCATGCATGTGGGGGAAGTGTACGTGTTCAACAATATTTTCAGTAACGTTGACTACTCGATGGGCCTGGCGTGGCTTTACGCAATCGACATTGAGACGTTTCACAACCTCCATTATCGGAGCTCTGGCGCTCCGCAATTCCGGTGCCAGTTCAATGCTGTTGGGCTCGAGGATTGGCATTGGTGTGGAAACGAGCGTGGCGACTTCAATCTTGAGTACTACGGGACTCAGGTTGGCTCCCCGCTCTTTGTGACAAATCCAGAGGTCAACGATTTCTACACCCAACCGCTCTCTCCCGCGCGCAATAGTGCAACCGCATATCCGGGAAAAACCGTGTGCGGCGGAGCGGGCGACATTGGTGCGTTGGAAAGCGATTGCTAGGGACCGCCTCCAAGGGATGGGAAGCGCCTGTTCCTGCTGAAATCACATGAGCGTGCGGCAAGTTTGATAGGTGCGGTGGGGGCTGATAGCCCCCACCGCCATCGAGCGTGCCCCTGCCCTGGCCAGCTACCCGACCGCGTCATGTTCAGAGAGAGGCCGCCCAAGGCCGAGGACAGGGCGGTGCCTGGCCACTGGGAGGGCGACTTGCTGGTGGGCAAGCGGGGCAAGAGCGCCATCGCCACCCTCGTGGAGCGCACCAGTCGCTACGTGCTGCTGCTGCCCTCCGGGCGCACCGCCCCCGGCGTGCGCGAGGCCCTCACCCAGAAAATTCAGCAACTGCCGCAAGCCTTGCGCCGCAGCCTCACCTGGGACAGGGCAAGGAGATGGCCGAGCACGTGCGCTTCACCGTCGACACGGACGTCCAAGTCTACTTCTGCGACCCCCACAGCCCCTGGCAGCGCGGCAGCAACGAGAGCACCAACGGACTGCTGCGCCCGTACTTCCCCCAGGGCACCGACTTGAGCCTTGTCTCGACCGCCCAGCTCGACGCCGCCGCCCACTCCCTCAACACCCGCCCCCGCCAGACGCTCGACTGGAAGACGCCCGCCGAGCTCTTCGCCAGGGCCGTCGCGATGACCGGTTGAGACCGCCGACGGCCGGTCGCCGTGCGCCAAGAAGAAGCCCCTGTCCCGCTGCTTCGCGGGACAGGGGGCCTCGAGACTTCAGCGACGAACTTCGACTACGGGTTCGGCGCGAGCGCCACGCCGCGGAAGTTGTAGCCGGTGTCGGCCGCCGCGATCACGCTGACAGCAGGAGTCTTGTTCGTCCCGTTGTCGTTGAAGAACACGAGCTTGTTGTCGTTCGCGTTGGCTGGGTCGCCGGTCTGCACGAAGGAGCCCGTGGTGACGTAAACGATGACCGTGCCATCCGCAGCGCGCGCGGCCGCGAGCCCGCGGGCGCCCGTCCCCTTGGTAATGGTCGAGTCAGCAGCCGGAAGCGCCGGCACGAAGTCGGCAACAGCCACCCAGGTGTTGTCCGCGGTGTTGAGCGTGAACTTCGTCACGTTCAGCGCATCCTTGTTGGCAGGCTGGTTGTCCGAGGCGAGGTAGAGCACGTCCACGCTGCCGTTGCCGTCGCTGTCCACGAAGGCGTAGCCGTTGGGCGAAGAGGCATTGGCCGAGTTCGCGACGACCTTGGCGAAGGCGCCAGACGTCTGGGGGATGCCGGTGCCCACGGAGACCACGCCGACGAAGGGAGTCGTGCCGGAGGTCTGGGCGGAGGAGACGTAGAGCTGGCCGCCGTAGATGCTCACCCAGCGCGAGTTGTTCGGCGTGCTGGTGATCTGGACGGGAGTGCCCGTCGGGTTGGTGTTGAACCACACGCCACCCGAGAAGGTTCCGCTCACGTTGCTCGTACCCGCGGCCCAGTAACCCGTCCCGTCCACCGTGGTGGCGCTGCGGATGTTGCTGTTGGCGAAGGCGCCGGGGAAGTCCACGTAGGTGGCATTGCCCGCCGCGTCCACGCCCACGGCGGAGCGGGTCGCGGCAGTGGCCGTGGCGGTGACGCTCGCGGTACCCGCCGGCTTACGGTACGCACCGAACGCCACGAGCTTCCCGTTGTCCGAGCGCGTCAGGCCACCCTCGGTGGTCGAGGTGTACGTGAGGGAGACCTGGGCAGAATCCACAGCGACGGTCTTCACCGCAGCGGAAGCCGCAGTCGGGGCGAACTCCTGCAGCGAGACAGCCACCGAGGTGCCGCTCGCGGGAGCACCCGTGCCGTCACCCACGCGAAGCACCATCGCGTTCGGCGTCACCACCGGCTGCGCCGTCGCGCAGGTCACCGTGACGTTGGTCACATTCGCGTTGGCGATGGTGCCCGAGCCGTTGGCCACGGTGCAGGTCTGGCCCTGGGGCTGCCCGGAGATCGTCACGCTGTACGGCTGACCGGAGGCGATGGGCGTGGGGAAGGTGAACCCACCGTTGGCCGTCACATCCAGGTCCGCGCCGTTGTTGAGCTTGAGCTTGAGGCCCGGGCCGGAGACGCCAGACGCATTGCCGCTCACGGAGAAGGTGTTGACGGGGTTGTTGGCGCAGGTGACCGCGACGTTGGTCACGTTCGCGGTACCGACGGTGCCCGTGCCATTGGCCACGGTGCAGGTCTGGCCGTTGGGCTGCGCGGACACGGTGACGGCGTAAGCGCCGCCCGTGGCGATCTTGGTCGCGAAGGTGAAGGTGCTGCCGGTCACGGTCAGCTCGTCGCCGCCGTTGTTCTTCAGCTTCAGGCCGGTGCCGGAGAGACCCGACACGGTGCCGCCGACCGAGTAGGTCGAGGCGGGGGGAGGAGGATTGTTGTCGGTGTTGTCATCCCGGCCACCGCAGGCCGCGAGGGCGACGGAGGCGAGGACCGCAGTCAGGATCTTCCAGTTGCGCACGAATATCTCCAAGGTGAACCAGCGACAGAGCGCACATAACCCCGGCTCTCCCTGTCGGGAAGAAAGTGGACGGGCATCCTGAGCCAGGCGCGGAGGCCTTCTTAGCGCAACTCGGCTCGCGGATCCTCCGAGGACCCCAATCAGAGGGTCCAGGGGGACCCGCCCGCTCCCGCTGTGTGACCTCACCGTGACCAGCGGTCCCTGCGCGGATCAGCGGACCGACCACTCGCGCGCGAGCTGTGCGTAGAGGAACTCGCTGCCCCACGCGCCCTTGAACCAGACGTTCTCCACGTAGTGCGCCTCGCGCCGCATCCCCACGCGCTCGAGCAGCGCGGCGGCCGGGGCGTTCAGCGCGTCCGTGATGGCGATGACACGGTGCAGCTTCAGGGTTCCGAAGGCGTAGTCGAGCAGGGCGCGCAGGGCCTCCGTGCCGTAGCCGCGGCCCTGGTGCGCGGGCGAGAGCGTGAAGCCCACCTCCGCCTCGCGCGGCTCGCTCTCGCTCACCTTGAAGGCGAGGTCTCCCACCAGCGTGGTGCTCGCGCGCTCCTCGAGCGCGAACTGGAACCACTGGCCCGGGGTTCCGGGCTGCAGCGCCTGCATGCTCTCGATGAGCGCGCGGCCACGGGCCTCGTCGTAGTCGCTCCAGCTCTGGAAGCGCGCCACCTCGGGCAGCGCACGGTAGGCCACGAAGGCCTTCAGGTCCGTGTCGCGGAAGCGGCGCAGGCGCAGGCGCGGGGTGTCGAGCGCTGTGAAGGCGGTTGGGGGCATGGCGGTGGGGACTCTACTGCGCTCCTCGCCGGCGTCCCTTGGGCGGAGTTAACATGCCGCTGAGCTCCATGACCCTCGACCTCGACCTCGATGTCCCGCTTTCCCCAGAGCAGGCGTTGCGCGAGCTTCGGCGCAGCATCGCGCACCCGGACATCGCACGTGAGGACCTGTCCGTGCTCGGGCGGCTCGACCAGCTCTACTTCGGTCGCTTCGACTCCGCTCACTTCTCGGCGTGGCGCACTCCGTCGACGGTGCTCGCGCGGTGGAATCCCACGGTCGATGGATACGTGTATGCGCTCGGCGGGAGAGCGCGCGTCCAGCTCCGGGTGAGCGCTGGGTTTCCCCCAGCGGTCCTGCTCGCGGAGGCAGGCTTCATCGCTGTGGTGCTGACGGGGATGGCACTCGTGCGTGCGATGCCGCTCCTGCTCCTGCCAGCAATCGGGGTCATGCTGCTCGCGGGCGCAGCCGGTGCGCTGCTCGAGCGCCACCAGCGCGCCGAGGCCGCGCGCGCCGCACGCTTCTTCTCCCAGCGACTCCCGGGCGCCGTCGTCATGGCCCGCTGAGCGCAGTGCCCCTCGGCGCTCGCGAGCGGAGTGGGAGCGGTCTCACGGCTTCGCCCAGCTCCCTCACTCCGACCCACTCCCAGAGGGAGAGGGGATCGCTTCGCCCACTTCGCTCCCCTCAATGGGAGTTCTTGGCCGTGGCGGAGACCTCGGCCGCGTGCCAGGCCGGGAAGTCGGGCAGCTCGCTGCCGCGGCCCGAGAGGTGGTGCTCGAGGAAGGTGCGCATCAGCTCTCCCGTCAGGCGGATGCCGCGCTCGCCGCCGATGGGCCCCAGCCTCTCCGCGCGCTTGTCCTCCTGCATCCAGCTCGAGGGCAGCAGCGCCGCGTCCTGGAAGTTGCCGTGCAGCGTGCCCGCCACGTGCGCGCGCACCGCCGCGCTCGCGCTGCGCGAGGCCGCCGTCCACGCATGCGTGCGGCGCCGCTCGTTCCACCCCAAGGGCAGCTGCCACCAGTGCAGGCTGTCCGAGAGCGGCGAGGCATCCGTCGTCACGTAGAGCAGCGGCTGGCGCGCCTCGCCCTCGAGCGCCGCGCCCACGAAGTCCCCGTCCAGGTTCACGCACGCGCGCAGGGCCGGCGCCTCGCCGCAGGCCGCCACCGAGGCCACCCCGCCCAGCGAGTGCCCCACCGCCGCGACGCGCGCGAGGTCCAGCCGCCCGTGCAGCGGGCTGTCCTGCTCCAGGTCCAGCGCCGCGAGCTGCGTGCGCGCGAAGAGCAGGTCCTCCAGCGCGAGGCGCTCGGGCAGGCCCGGCGCCTGCGTCACCTCGCGCCCGTCCGGCAGCCGCACCACGCACGCGAGCGACGGCGAGGCGAGCCCCACCACCACGTAGCCGTGGCTCACCAGGTCCTCGATGAGCAGGCTGTAGTCCGTGGGCAGCTGTCCCGCCCCGGCGCTGAACAGCACCACCGGCGAGCGCACGGGCGCCGGCGCGCGCCCCGTCACCGCGTGCACGCGCAGCCCCGCGAGCGCCTGCGCCGCACGGTCACCGTAGGTGCGCCGGTTGAAGCTCGCGCGCCGCTCGCCCCAGGTCCCCGGCAGCGCCACTTCCGGCAGCCCGCCGTCCGCCCCTTGCGCCGGGTACCACACCCACGCGAGCAGCTGACGCGCGCTGCCCCCTCCCACCGGGTCCACGCGCGTCCGGTCCACCCAGCGCAGGAGCACCCGCCCCACCGCGTGCGGCCCGCTCAGGGCCGGCAGGTGCGGCCCCGTCGCGCGCGCGCCGGACACACCGGGGGCCGCGAGCACGGGGTCTGCGCTCACCAGGGCGGTGAGCAGGAGGGCGGGCATCATTCAAAGGGCTCCAGAAGAAGGCCGTCAGCCTCCCTACGCGCGCCGCCCGGCGCGATTGCATCAGGGGGCGCGGGGGAAGAGCTCCGCCCTCAGTTGCTCGGTGCGCCGGCGCCGGTGGGCATCCCCGTCCGAGAGCAGCGTGGCGAGCGAGAGGTGGCGCAGCGCGGGGAGTCGCTCGCCTGCGGCCAGGTGCGCCTCGGCGCGGGCCTCCGCCTGTCGGGCCAGCTGCTCGCGCCCCTCCCGCGAGGGCAGCTGCGCATCGTCCAGATATGCGCGCAGGCAGCGCCAGCGGCCCAGGGCCTGCTCGGGCGCGTCCTCCGCCACGTCCTTTGCGAAGGCCTGTACCTGCGCAGGCGGGGCCAGCGCGAGGGTCGCCGCCTTGCCGCCCGGACAGCGCGGGTCCTCCGAGGCGCTCAGGCCCCGCAGCACGTAGCGCCCGCTGCCATCGCGCTCGAAGCGGGCCATCAGCCCCCTGAGCTCCCGCAGGTGGCCGCTGGGGCCGTGCGCATCGAGCAGCACCGGCGGGCCTTCGGACACGAGGTAGTCGTCGAGCGCCCGGAGGTTTCCCGCGTGGTGCGCGAGCGCGTAGTCCGCGAGCCCCGCCACGTCCACCACCTCGGCCTCGCGCAGCAGCAGCGCCTGGCCCCCGAGGTCCGGAAAGCCCAGCAGCGCGTGGCGCTGCCCGAGCGCCTGCGCCTGCGCGCGCACGCCCTCGAACTGCTGCGCCACGTAGCGGTACGGCAGCTCCGGGCTGCGGCGCACCGCGGGCGAGCGGTGCAGGCCCTCCGCGCCCACGGCCCCGGTGAGCAGCGCGAGCGCACCCACCGCAGGCAGCACGCCCTGCAGCGCGGGACGCAGCGCGCTGAGTCCCGCGGCGAGTGCGCAGCCCAGCAGGGGCACCAGCGGCGCAAGGAAGCGCCACTCGCGCATCCAGTCCCCCTTCGACTGGTACACGAAGAGCACGCCCGCCCCGAGCAGCAGCAGCGTGAGCAGCGCGCGCCGGCGCACCGGCGAGGGCACGAGCAGCCCGAGTGCGAGCAGCCCGAGCGCGAGGTGCGTGAGGGCCGGGTGCGCGGTGCGGAAGTTGCTCAGATAGGCCGCCGCGCCGAACTCCCACAGTCGCTTCGCGTAGTACGTGTTGGGCAGCAGGTCCGCGAAGTACCCCCAGCGCACCGCGAGCCAGCCGAGCACCGGCACCAGCAGTCCGAGGAGCTGCCGCAGTTCCTGCCTCCCGGGCGCCCGGCGCTGCAGCGTGCGCACGCCCAGCCACAGCGCGCCCGCGGCGCCGGCGTAGAGGAGTCCCTCGGGGCGCGTGAGGCAGAGCAGCCCCAGCGCCCAGCCCGCGCGGGCGTCCTGACCCGTGCGCAGCTCGCGCAGGCCCCACGCCCCGGCGAGCGCGAGCAGCAGCGCCTGCAGCCCCGTCTCCATCCCGCTGCACACCCACGCGGCGTAGGTGGGGCTCGCGCTGGCGACGAGCGCGGGCAGCGCGTCCTCGAGCCGCAGCCGGCGCCCCTCCGCGGCAGGGCCCCAGAGCGCGAAGAGCGGGAGCGCGAGCGTGCCCAGCAGCAGCCCGAGGCTCGCGGCGTAGCGCTCGGGGTCCAGGTGCAGCGGGAACGCGAGCCCGAGCAGCAGCGTCCACAGCGGGTTGCTGAAGCCCTCCACCGGCTGCGAGAGGGGCGTCACCCGCAGCCCCGCGCCCTCGAAGAAGGTGCGCCCGTACGCGAGCGAGATCGCCGCGTCGTCCACCACCGGCACCCCGAGGTAGCGCGCGTGCGCGACGAGCCCCGCGCAGGCCGCGACGAGCAGCGCGCAGGCGGTCCAGGTCTCTGCGCGCTCGGAGCGGGGCGCCGTCACGGCACGACGTTCTAGGGCAGCGCTGCTGCGCAGGCCACCCTGCAGTCGTATGCTGCCGGGCCATGCCCATGCTCGCGGTGAACGGGACGCAGCTCTACTGCGAGGACAGCGGCGGCAGCGGAGAGCCCGTGGTGTTCAGCCACGGCCTGCTCTGGAGCACCGAGCTCTTCGAGCCCCAGGTGCAGGCGCTGCGCGGCCGCTACCGCTGCATCGCCTACGACCACCGCGGCCAGGGGCGCAGCGCGAAGCCCGGCGGGCACAGCGTCCCCATCGAGACCGTGTACGAGGACGCCGTCGCGCTCATCGAGAAGCTCGGCGTGGGCCCGTGTCACTTCGTGGGCCTCTCCATGGGCGGCTTCGTCGGCATGCGCCTCGCCGCGCGCAGGCCGGACCTGGTGCGCTCGCTCGCGCTGCTCGAGACCAGCGCCGAGCCCGAGCCGCCGCAGAACGCCCCGCGCTACCGCGCCATGGCCACCGTGGCGCGCTTTCTCGGCGTGCGGCTGCTGGCCAGCCGCGTGATGCCCATCATGTTCGGCAAGAGCTTCCTCACCGACCCCGCGCGTGCCGAGGAGCGCGAGGCGTGGCGGCAACGGCTGCTGAAGAACGAGCGCTCCATCTACCGCGCCGTGCTCGGCGTGGTGGAGCGCGAGCCCATCGAGAGCGAGCTGGGCAAGGTGAAGGCGCCGACCCTCGTGCTCGTGGGCGCGGAGGACGTGGCCACCGTGCCCGCGAAGGCCGAGCGGATCCATTCACTCATCGCGGGGTCGAAGCTGGTGAAGCTGCCTCGCGGCGGGCACAGCTCGACGGTGGAGGAGCCGGCGCTCGTGAATCAGGCCTTGAGTGAGTTCTTGGCGCAGCACTCGGGCGGTCATCCCTCACCCTGACCCTAGGAGTGGCCGGCGTCCTTGCCCCACAGCGCCTTGAGCCGCGCGTCGCGCCCGCAGGCGAAGCGGTAGTAGTGATACCGCACCGGGTTCTTCCGGTAGTAGTCCTGGTGGTACTCCTCCGCCGGGTAGAACGCCGACGTCGGGACGATCTGCGTCACGATCGGCTTGTCGAAGCGCTTGCTCTGCTCCAGCTGCCGCTTCGACTCCTCCGCGAGCCGCCGCTGCTCCGCGTTCGCCACGAAGATGGCCGAGCGGTACTGCTCCCCGTGGTCACAGAACTGCGCGTTCGGCGTGAGGGGGTCCACGTTGTGCCAGAACACCTGCAGCAGCTGCGCGTACGTCACCTTGCTCGGGTCGTACGCGACCTGCACTGCCTCCGCGTGGCCCGTGCCCCCCGCGCTCACCTCCTCGTAGCTCGGGTTCTTCTTCGTCCCGCCCGTGAAGCCCGAGGTCGTCGAGATCACCCCGGGCACCGGGTCGAACGCCGCCTCCACGCACCAGAAGCAGCCAGCCGCGAAGGTCGCGTACTCCACCACCGGCTTGTCCTGCGGCGCAGCCGGCGGCGTCTGCGCCGCTGCAGGCAGCGCGAGGGTGAGGGCCAGAAGGAGACTGCGCAGACTCATGGGGGGCTCCAGACGTGGGACGTGTGCCTCTCGATACGCTGCTCTCGTGACGCGGTTACGCACCGCGCGCCGCGGTCGGATGGGGGCGCTCGGGTGCTCGGTTGCTCACAGCTCCGCCGCACTTCCCTCACCCCGACCCTCTCCCAGAGGGAGAGGGAGGACACGGCGGAGGGCAGAGGAGGACGTCATGTGTACATTCGGGCCATGGGGCCTGTGCACGTGACCAACGGGGATGTCTGCGCGGACGCGCTGCGGTCCTGCGGCGCCCTGCCGCTCGTCGTCTGGCGGGACGTGCTGCACGCGGGCCCCGTCCCGGCCGGGCTCTCGGTGGAGGCGCTCGCCGCCGTGCGCGCCGCCTTCCTCGCGAGCCACGGCTGGACCGACTTCGCCGAGGCGCTCGCCCTGCTGCACGAGCGCGACGCCGCGCTGCTCGAGGCCCACGAGGGCACGCTCTGGTTCGAGCACGACCTCTACGATCAACTGCAGCTGGTGCAGGTGCTCGCCATGCTCGCCTCACGCCCCTCGGGCGCGGGCACCTGGCGCCTCGTCGAGGCCCCTCCGCCGCTGCGCATCCCCAACGCCGAGGCCCGCGCGCGCATGGAGTCCAACGCGCTTGCCCTCGGGGACGATGCGCTCGCGCTGGCCGTGCGCGCGTGGGCGGCCCTCTGCGCGCCCGACCCGCGCCCCGCCGCCGCACTGCTGGAGACGGACCTCAGCGCCCTGCCCCACCTGCGTGCCGCGTGGGAGCGCTGGCTGGAGGAGCTGCCCGCGCCGGGCTCCGGCCTGCCGCGCACGGAGCGCCAGCTGCTGCAGGTGCTCGCCGCGGGGCCCCTCCCCTTCCCCTCGCTCTTCGTGCGCTGGTCCTCGCTCGAGGCGCTCGCCTGGATGGGCGACAGCACGCTGCTGCTGCACCTGCGGGGGCTCGCGCACGCGGGCGCCGTCGCGCTCGCGCCCGAGGGCTGGCAGCTCACCGACACGGGCCGCGCGCTCTTGCGCGGCGGCGCGGAGCTCTCGGGCGCCAGCGGCGCGCGCGCGTGGTGGGGAGGCACCTGCCTGGCCGAGCCCTCAGCGTCCGGTTGGCGCTGGGATCCAGCCTCGCGCGCGCTGCTCGCGCCGCATCCCGTTTGACACCCGCGGGGTCCCGCCCTTACCTTGCCCCCCGTGACGCTCATCCGTTCCCGAATGCCGATGTCCATGGAGGCCATGCTCATGCGTGGCCCGGGCATGCGCGCGTTCGCGGGTGAGTGTTGTCCCAGCTGTTGTCGCTAGCTGACCTCACCGACTGACGGACCGCGGGTGCCCGGGTTCCTCACGACCTGAGGCGGCCCGCGGCACGGCCCGCGCGCGCGTTCACCCGAGACGCTGCGCCTTTTCCCACCGTCGCTCCGCTCGCCCTCTCCCGTCGTGGCCCTGCGTCCCCCGCGCGCCCTCTCGCGCCTTCACCGCAGCTCCACCCGCCGTACCCCTCACACCGGAGAGACGACCATGAGCCAGACCCCGCCGCCCCAGTACCGCCCCGAGACGCTCGCGCTGCACGCGGGCTACCAGCCGGACCCCACCACCGGCTCGCGCGCGGTGCCCATCTACCAGACCAGCAGCTACCGCTTCAAAAGCGCCGAGCACGCCGCGAACCTCTTCGCGCTCAAGGAGTTCGGCAACATCTACACGCGCATCATGAACCCCACCACGGACGTGTTCGAGCAGCGCATCGCCGCGCTCGAGGGCGGCGCGGCGGCGCTCGGCGTGGCGAGCGGACAGGCGGCCACCACGCTCACGCTGCTCACCCTGCTCAAGAGCGGCGACGAGCTCGTCGCCTCCAGCAGCCTCTACGGCGGCACCTACAACCTCTTCAAGGTGACGCTCGCGCGCCTCGGCATCCGCACCCGCTTCGTCGAGGTGAGCCGGCTCGAGGACGTGAAGGCCGCCATCGGCCCCAAGACGCGCGCCCTCTACGTGGAGAGCCTCGGCAACCCGCGCCTGGACGTGCCGGACCTGGAGGCGCTCGGCGCGCTCGCGCGCGAGGCCGGCATCCCCTTCATCGTGGACAACACCGCGGCCTCCCCTGCGCTGGTGCGCCCGCTCGAGCACGGCGCGAACATCGTGGTGCAGAGCGCGACCAAGTACATCGGCGGTCACGGCCAGGCCATCGGCGGTGTCATCGTGGACGGCGGCACCTTCCCCTGGGACAACGGCCGCTTCCCCGAGTTCACCCAGCCCAACCCCGGCTACCACGGCCTCAAGCTCACCGAGGCCTTCGGCCCGCTCGCCTTCATCCTCAAGGCGCGCGTGGAGTCCTTGCGTGACCTGGGCCCCGCACTCGCGCCCTTCAACGCCCACGCGTTCATCACCGGCCTGGAGACGCTGCACCTGCGCGTGCGCCGCCACGCGGAGAACGCGCTGCACGTCGCGCGCGCCCTGCAGCAGGACGCGCGCGTCGCCTGGGTGCGCTACCCGGGCCTCGAGACCGACCCATCGCACGCGCTCGCCCGGCGCTACTTCCAGGGCGGCTTCGGCGGGCTCGTCACCTTCGGCCTCAAGAGCGGCTACGAGGGCGGCAAGGGTCTCATCGACCGCGTGAAGCTCTGGAGCCTGCTCGCCAACATCGGGGATACGCGCAGCCTCATCATCCATCCGGCGTCCACGACGCATCAGCAGCTCACGCCCGAGGAGCAGGTGACCACGGGTGTGACGCCGGACCTGGTGCGGCTGTCTGTCGGCCTCGAGCACCCGGACGACCTGCTCGCGGACCTGGACCAGGCGCTCTCCCGCTAACGCAACTCAACTGCGTCTATCCCTCACCCTTTCCCTCTCCCAGAGGGAGAGGGGACTTGACGGGGATGTGAGGCCACTCATGTCAGCGTTCCGTGCTGCGGATGCCCCGCGGCTCTTCGACCTGCGCCTGCCCGCGCTGCCGCTCTCCCGCGGCGGCACGGTGGAGCCCCACCACGCCCGCGGCTGGTGGTGGGGCCCCGAGCAGGACCTCCCCGTCCTCGCGGCCCGCACGCGCTCCCTCTCGGCCGCCGCCCTGCGGCTCTCCGAGAGCCAGGGCGTCGTGCGGCGCCCCGAGCCGCTGCCTCCACCCCGCCCCCTGGACGCGATGGGCAGCGGCCTCGACCCGCGCGTGCCCACCGTGCTGCTCGTGCACGCCCTCACCGGCGATGCGCGCGCGGGCGGCGAGGGCGGCTGGTGGGCGCCCCTCATCGGCCCCGGGCGCCCGCTGGACCCCTCCCGCGTGCGCCTGCTCTGCTTCAACAACCTCGGCTCCTGCTACGGCAGCTCGGGCCCGCTGGACCCGGGCTTCCCCGCGCAGGCAGAGGTGACGCCGTGGGACCAGGCGCGCGCCCACCTGCAGGCGCTGGACGCGCTGGGTGTGGGGCCGCTCGCGCTCGTGGCCGGAGGCTCGCTCGGCGGCATGGTGTCGCTCGCGCTCGGCGCGCTCTCGCCCTCGCGCGTGCGGCGCCTCCTGCCGGTGGCCACCAGCGCCACCGCGAGCGCGTGGGTGGTGGGCTTCAACCACGTGGCGCGCGAGGTGCTGCGGCTGGACCCGGGCTACCCCGACCGCATCGAGCGCGGCCTCGAGCTCGCGCGCCAGCTCGCGATGCTCACCTACCGCGCCGAGAGCGGCCTCGAGCAGCGCCAGGGCCGCCACCTCCCGCCCGAGCCCACCAGCACGCCGGGTGCTCCGCGCATCCAGGGCTACCTCGAGCACCAGGGGCTGAAGCTCTCCCTGCGCTTCGATGCGCGCGCCTACCTGCAGCAGCTGGGCGCGATGGACGCGCACGACCTCTTCCAGCCGCCGCCCGGAAAGCACGGTGCTCCGGCCCTCGCGCGCATCCGCGCGAGCAGCCTGGTGGTGGAGGTGGACTCGGACCAGCTCTTCACCCCCGCGCAGTCCGCCGCGCTCGCCGGAGCGCTGGAGGCCGCGGGCACGCACGTGGAGCGCGCCCGTCTCGCGAGCCCCCACGGCCACGACGCCTTCCTCATCGAGTGGGAGCAGCTCGCTCCGCTCGTCACCCGCGCCCTCGCGCTCCCGGAGCCCCTGCGATGACCTCTCCCCTTCCCTGGCACGTGTACAAGTTCGGCGGCTCCTCGCTCGGCACGCCCGGGCGCCTGCCCCGCGTCCTCGCGCGGGTGGCCGCCGCGCCCCGTCCCCTCGCGGTGGTCGTCTCCGCGCTCGGCGACTCCACCGACTGGCTCATCCAGGCGGCGCGCGCCGCCGAGGCGGGAGGTTCTGTCGAGGCGCACGTCGCGCGCGTGCGGGCGCTCGCGCGGGACACGGCCGCGCAGGTGCTGTCCGCGGAGACACTCGGCGGCTTCGAGCGCGCGCTGGAGGGGCTGCTCGCGCCGCTCGAGCGGCTGCTCACCGGCATCGCCCTCACGCGCGAGTGCAGCCCGGCCACGCTGGACGACGTCATGGCCATGGGCGAGCGCATCAGCGCCGAGCTGCTCTCCCGCGCGCTCGAGGCCAGCGGCACGCGGGCGCTCGCGGTGGATGCGCGGGAGCTGCTCGTGACGGATGGCACCGCGGGCGCTGCGCAGGTAGAGCTGGCCGAGAGCCACGGGCGCGTGCTCGCGGCGAGCGCGGGCTGGGAGGGCGCGGTGCCCGTCGTCACCGGCTTCATCGCCCGCTCGCGCGCGGGGCGCACCACCACCCTGGGGCGCAACGGCTCCGACTACACCGCGACCCTGCTCGCGCAGTTCCTCGGCGCGCGCGAGGTGACGGTGTGGACGGACGTGGCGGGGGTGATGACCGCGGACCCCGCGCTGGTGGCGGACGCGCAGCGCGTGCCGCGCATGACGTACGCGGAGGCCATCGAGCTCGCCCACTTCGGCGCACGCCTCTTCCACCCGCGCACCATGATTCCCCTGCTGGACGCCGGCGCGAGCCTGCACATCCGCAGCACGGCGGAGCCCGAGCGGGAGGGCACGCGCATCGACGCCGTGGGCAACCCGGACCCGCACCGGCCCACCTGCGTCACGAGCCTGGAGCGGCTCGCCCTGCTCTCCGTGGAGAGCCTGCGCGCCGGGCCCACGGACGCGCTGGGGCCTGCGCTCTTGCGCGCGCTCGAGTCCTCCGGTGTCGCCGTGTGGATGAGCAGCCTCTCCGCGCTCGGCAAGTCACTGAGCCTTGTGGTGCCGGAGGCGCAGGGTGCGCGCGCGCTCACGCTGCTGGAGTCGGCCTTGCGTGAGGAGCGCGCGCGGGGCGAGGTGCGTGTGAATGCCCCGCGCACGCCCGTGACCCTCGTCACCCTGGTGGCCGAGGCCATGGGCCACCGCCCGAATGTCGCCGGGCGCTTCTTCGCCGCGCTGGGCAACGTGGGCGTCAATGTGCATGCCATCGCTCAGGGCGCCACGAGCCGTAGCATCTCCTGCGCGGTGGCCGCGGAGGACACCGCGCTCGCCGTGCGCACCGTGCACGCGGCCTTCAACCTCACCCACGCGGAGGTCAACGTGCTGCTGCTCGGCAAGGGCACCGTGGGCGGTCACCTGCTGCAGCAGCTCGAGGCCAACGCCGTCGCGCTGCGCGAGCGCCACGGCGTGGCATTGCGTCTGGTGGGGCTCGCGGACCGGCGCCGCGCGGTGTTCGATGCGGGGGGCCTGCAGCGCCCTCTCGCGCAGCTCGCCGAGGCGCGGGAAGGCCCGGTCGTGGAAGCGCTGCTCCCTGCGCTCTCGCGCCTGCCCAACCCGGTGCTCGTGGACTGCACTGCGGCAGACGCCATGGAAGGGCTGTACGCGGCAGCCTTCGCGCAGGGCGTGCACGTGGTGGCGGCGAACAAGAAGCCCCTCACGCTGCCGCTCGCACAGGCCCGCGCGCTGCACGCGACGGCGCGCGAGCACTTCCGCGCCTACCACTACGAGACCACCGTGGGCGCGAGCCTGCCCGTCATCGAGACGCTGAAGAACCTGGTGCGCACGGGAGACCGCGTGGGCCGCATCGAGGGCTCCTTCTCGGGCACGCTGGGCTACCTCTGCCACCAACTGATGGCCGGCACGCCCCTGTCCGAGGCCGTGCGCACCGCGCGCGCGCTCGGCTACACCGAGCCGCACCCGCGCGATGACCTGAGCGGCCTGGACGTAGCGCGCAAGGCCCTCATCCTCGCGCGCGAGCTGGGCTGCGCGCTGGAGCTCTCGGACGTGGAGGTGGAGCCGCTCGTGCCGCGCGCGCTGCTCGCGGAGGAGGACCCCGAGCGCTTCCTGCGCGCGCTGGAGGCACATGACGCGCAGGTGTCCGCGCAGGTGGCGGGATACCGGGCTGCGGGGCGCAGCCTGCGCTACCTCGCGCAGTTGGAGATGCGGGCCTCGGGCAGCGCACGGCTGCGCGTGGGGCCCGTGGCGGTGGACGCCGAGCACCCCGCGACGGGGCTGCGCGGCGCGGAGGCGCTGGTCGCCTTCTTCACCGAGCGCTACCGCGACTATCCGCTCATCGTGCGTGGGGCGGGAGCGGGGGGCGCCGTGACGGCCGCGGGCGTGCTCGCGGACGTGCTGCGCGTGGCGGAGAACGTTCGGGGGCGCAGGTAGGGGCGCGGCATCGGCGTGAGTCGTTGCGGCTCGCGCTACGCGGTGACGAGTGGGCCGGCTGCACTTCTGCGCAGCCGTTTCCAGATGAGCCTGGCGACCTCGCAGAGTGCAAACGAGAGCGGCAGGAACATGAGGAACATTACGGGCCACTCCAGGAATTCAACCCCGGCGACGTCGATGAAGTACCGAGTGGGCGCCGCGAGGCGCCAGCCGCCACTGGGCCTGGGCTCGAAGAGCAGCTGGTACTGCGGATGGTGGTCGTTCGAAGCCTCTCCTCCGTGCGCAGCGACGTAGAGGAGGCGCGGGCCGTGGAACCTGGTGGCCGGTCGCGCCGAGTGCGACTCACGGCTTCTTCGCCGCGCCCTTCACGTTCGCGATGGCGCGCAGCTCCGTCTCCGTCAGCTTGTCCTTGGGCCGCCCCATGGCTGCCTTCACCTGAATGAGCACCTCGAGCGGAAGCACCCGAACCTTCAGTCCGCCGACATCCATCCACTCCGCGTCTCGCAAGACCGCCGCCACGTCCTCGACGGGCGGCAGGCTGCCCAGCACGTCGAGGCGACCAAGGTCGGTGAGCAGGTAGAGATTCCTGAAGCTCGACAGCTCGCCCGCGGTCAGCTGCAGCGGACGCTTGTCCACCGTGTGGGAGAGGCGAGGTTGAAGGCCTGCCACGGCTTCGAGCAGCCGCTCACAGTTCGCCTCGGTGAATGGCATGAGGACGTCCAGGTCGTACGTGGCCATGGACGAGCCATGCAGGACCGCCGCTGTTCCTCCGACGACCACGAACTCGACGCGTGCCTCCGTGAGTCGCTGGAGGAGCTGGAGAAAGTCATTCGTCGGCACGGCGCGAGTCCCTCAAGAGCTCGTGGAACTCGACGACCTGCTGCAGGCGTCGCAAGCGCTCGGCGGGACTCAGCGCCAGGTTCTCGAGCAGCAGCGTGACATCGATGCCGAAGTCGATCGCGCGGTCCCAGTCAGGTCCGTACGACGGCAGGCTCGCCCGCGACCACTCGGACGTGAAGGAATCGAGGTCTGTCGCGGATCGCTCGGCCATTCGAGAGGACTATTCATCCGCCCGAACACCGGGTCAATGCGGTGTCAGGCCGCTCGATGACAGCTCAGCCAAGGCCGTCACGGCGGTGGGCTTGATTGCCCACCTGCCTACCAGCGCATCCGGTCGTCGCGCACCACCAGGAGCCGCACGGTGCGCGTGAAGTCCGTGCGCGGGTCGATGCCGAGGGCGAGGCACACCCTCAGCCCCGTGGGCGTCCAGCAACGCTCGGCCTGGCCCGGTTCGATGGGGTCGGCGTCGGTCTCCGCCGCGTTGCTCTCGAGGTGATGGAGCGTCCCCTCGCCGTAGAGGGCCGTGAGCTGACCGGCGAGCTGCTCATAGGCGGCGCGGCGCTCTTCCTCCTGGCGATCGCTGCACGCCTGGCCCTCCTCCTCGGACACACCGTCTGGCCAGCACTCGACGGTCTCCTTGCGGTGTACGGCGATGGCCGCAGACGCGCGTCCCTGGAAGCCCTCGAAGACGACCTCCACCCTGCCCAGCGGTGCGAGCTCGGCGCCGTTGACCGTGAACCCCCCGTCCACCAGGGGGCGCCCCGTCACCTCATCCTTCCAGAAGGTCTCGAAGGGCTCGTCCTCGGCGACCACGGCCTTGGGGAAGCGCGCGCGCAGCTCGGCCGCGGTCGTCGTCCACTTCAGGTCCCCGAAGACGCGCGGCAGCGGCGGAAGGGGCTTCTCGTCGGACGTCGGCGAAGGCGGAACCACCGCACGCGGGCTGGCGCAGCCAGTCCACAGGGCGAGGGCGAGCGGCCACAGTCGGTGGAGCATGGCGGGAGCGTATTGCACCCGCCGTGCCCGGTCAGCTGCACCTCACGGGCCCCTACAGCTGCGCCATCCCGCCGTCCACGCACAGCTCCGCGCCGGTCATGAAGGAGGAGCGCGCGGAGGCGAGGAAGAGCACCGCCTCGGCCACCTCCTCCGGCTGCCCGAAGCGCCTGAGCACCACGCGCTGCAGGATGGCGCTGCCCTGGTGCGCCATGCCCGAGGCCGTCAGGAGGACGGAGGCGCCCTCCTACTTCTTCACCACGCGCACCTCGCAGGTCTGCTGGCGCGTGTTGCCGCCCGCGTCGCGCGCCTGCACCGTCCAGCGAATCACGTTCCCCACGCCGCCCGTCTGGTAGAGCGTCAAGGTAGCGCCGCTCGGCACGGCCTTGCACTGCCCGGGCCCGGTGCAGGTCACGCCGCTCGCCGTGAGCGACGCCACCCCGGTGCAGGCATCCGTCGCGGTGGCCGTCCAGGACGGGCCCGGAAACCCCTTGCCCGGCACGTCACTGGGCGTCACGGTCGCGGGCGCGTTGCACGCAATCTGCGGCGCCGTGGTGTCGGCCACGCGCACCACCACCGCGTCGCGGTCTGCCGAGAGCCCGCGGTCGGCGACGAGCAGGTTGTAGGTCTGCTCGCCGAGCGCCTGCTGCACCGTGAGCAGCGGGCTCGCCGAGGGGGCCGCGAGCTGCTGCGCGCCGCGCCGCCACTCGTAGAAGGAGAGGTTGCCGTCCGCGTCCGTGCTGCCGGAGGCGTCGAGCGTGACGGAGGCGCCGCTCGGCGAGGTGCACTCCACCGTCCGGTCCAGGCCCGCGTTCGGCACGGGCGGCTGGTTGACGATGAGCCCATCGAGCGCCACGTCCACCTGCGCGTCGAGCGTCCCCTCGTCACCGTCTCCCACCGCCTGTCCCACGAGCTGTCCCGAGACGCGGCACACCCGGGAGGGCCAGTTCATCGCCAGCGCGAGGCCCTCGGTGTTGCGGCCCGCCACGTAGAACCCCTTCAGCTGCGTCGAGCGCCGCGCGCGCAGGGAGCTGAACGCGGTGTTCGCCCGCACCTCGCCCAGGTAGAAGCCGAGCAAAGAGCCCATGTTGATCGCATCCGGCTCGGTCGCGCCCGACAGGCCGATGTCCACGAACTTCGGGTCGCTCGCGAAGATGGAGCCGGAGTCGAACTCGATGTCGTCGCTCGTCAGCTGGTAGGACATGCCGAGCGCACACGCGGCGCCCGGCGCGCAGGGCCGGCCGCGCACCTGCAGCTCGCCGCGCGCCTGCGGCTGGCGCTTCGGCGTGCGCCCCCCCGCCGAGATCTGCACGTCGCCGCTCACCGTGCAGACACTGACCGGCTGCAGCACCTCGTTCTCGAACAGCGCCGGCGTCGGGTCCGGCGGATCGAAGCCCGCAACCAGGCAGACCTCCTTGCCGTCCGGGCACGCCTGGGTGCAGCTCGCGTCGAACTGATCGCTCACGACCGCCGAGCGGGCTCCGCACTCGCAGAAGAACTTGCCGAGCGGGGCGAGCTGCGCGTCGATCGCCGCCTGCGCCTCGTCCGCGACGACGCCCGAGCACAGGGCCTGCAAGTCGTCGAACGAGGGAGCACCTCCGCCTCCGAGGTACGGGTTGTACGGGGCCGGCAGGCAGACGTTGGACGCCTTGGTCACCCGCGTCTCGGGCGCATTCTTCAACGAGCTCTCGACGATCCACCCCGAGGGCCCCGAGTCGAAGCTCACCTGCCACCACGGCACCGTCTGGCCATTGAAGGGCGCTGCCACGGGCCCGTCCACGATGGCGCCGGTCGCATGGAGGAGCACATCGCTGATGAACACGCCGCCCGGGGACGTGTAGACGCTGCCGCCCAAGGGCGCGATGACGCGCCGGGAGCAGTCGCAGTTGCAGGTGTAGAAGTTCGTCTCCTCCAGCTTCACCTCGTCCAGGCCGAAGACCCGGTCGCAGCCCGCGAGGAGCGTGAGCAGGACGGCGAGGACCGGCACTCGTGACGCAGCGACACATTGGCGCATGATGGCGCTCCCTCTGTTGAGGTGGGCTGGGTGACCGGTCTCGTCCGTGCACGCCCCCATCGTGACGGGCTCACGGGGTCGGCCCTCGGCAGACCCGCGCGCGGTCGCCGCTCTCATGGCGGGCGCAGCGCGGACGCACCATCGGCTGCCGGGGCCACTGTGTGCGCTTCCGGATGCGCCCGGTGCGCGCGCGTCCTCTTCCGCGCACCGGGATCGCCCTCGAGTCGGCAGCGAGGCCTCACCCGGCGCTGCGGCCTCGCGTACGATGGTCCTGCCCATGCCCCGCCCCGATGCGACGACCGTCCCGTTCCTGATTCTCACGGCCCTGCTCGTCCTCGGGGCCGCGATGCTTCATTGGATGCCGGTCAGGGGCTACGCCGTGTCCTGTGAGCGGACCTCGCAGGTGGTCTGCTCACTCGAGCGGACCGAGGCCACGGGCCCCACCCGGACCCTCGTGCCGCTGGGCGAAGGGGCCTCGGCCGTGGTGCGGGTGCAGCAGCCCCGTCGCGGGCACAGCCGCGTCTTGCTGTACCTGGAGGCGCCGGCGACCTCCGTGTTCGCCGCGGAGTTCGAGGACTCGGACGCCTACGACACGGCCAATGCGGCGGCCGCGCAGCTGAACCGGGTCCTCCGCTCGTCGGCGCCGGGGCAGGCACGCATCGAGGTCGTCCCGCCGCCGCTCTACCGCTGGCTCGCGTGGGGAGGCCTGGCCTTCATGGCGCTGCTCATCCTCGCCGGCTATCGGGCCACCCGCTCCCGCGCGTCTGCGTCTCCGGCAGCGCTCTGACAGGGCTCGCAGCGCTCAGTCCCGCACCGTCCGGGCGTCGCGCGCTTCGACCGTGAGGTTCACCGAGCGCGCGCCGTCCGGCAGGTGCATCCTCGCGGCAGACTGAAGCAGCTTTGGACGCGGACGGTGCGATGGCCACGTGGAGCAATGGAAGCTGCGAGACGAACGGGGTGCGCCTGCACTTCTTGCGCACCGGGGGCGCGAAGCCGCCGGTCGTCCTGCTGCACGGGCTGATGGGAAGCGGCGCGTGCTGGACGCTGCTGGCGCGCGCGCTCGAGGGTGCGTACGACGTGGTCATGCCCGACCTGAGAGGGCACGGCGACTCGAGCGCGCCGCGCTCCGGGTACCGGTACGAGGACCACGCGCGCGACGTGGTGGGGCTCCTCCAGGGGCTCCGGCTCTCGCGGCCGGTCCTGCTCGGCCACTCGATGGGCGGCATGACGGCGGCCGTGGTGGCGAGCCAGGAGGGCGTGGAGCTGCGCGGCCTCGTCCTCGTCGACCCGACCTTCCTGAGCCCCGAGCGCCAGCGCGAGGTGCACGCGAGTGACGTCGCCGAGCAGCACCGTCGGGCGCTGGGGCTCTCGAAGCGGGAGCTCGTCGCGCAGGCACGCGCCCGGCACCCGGGCCGCTCGCCCGAGCTGCTCGAGCTGCAGGCCGAGGCCCGGCTGAAGACCCGCCTCGAGGCCTTCGACGTGCTCACGCCGCCCAACCCCGAGTACCGCGCCGTGGCGCGGGCGATCAAAGTCCCCACCCTGCTCGTCATCGGAGACAGCCCCGTCGTCACGCGAGAGATGGCGGCAGAGCTCGTCGGGCTCAACCCGCGCGTGCAAGTCGCGCAGGTGCAGGACGCAGGGCACGGCCTCCCCTTCGAGCAGCCCGAGCGCTTGAGCGAGGTGGTGCGGTCGTTCCTGCGAGAGCTGCCCTAGCGGGCGCTCGACTCAGAAGCGCTCCCAGCCGTCCCAGCAGGCCGAGCCCTCGAGGCAGGCGCACAGGTAGACCCCGAGCCCCACGTCGCCCGTCCAGAGCGAGTACCAGCCCTGGCCGAACTCCGCCGCGATGCGCGCCTGCTGAGCGAGCGCGTGCAGGGCGAAGGCGCGCGCCCGCTCGAGCCAGACCGCCTCGCCCGTGCGCTCCCACAGCGCGAGGAAGGCGAAGCCGTTGCCCGCGGTGCCGTGGCAGAGGCCGTGGCCCTTCTGGAGCGGACCCGCGTGCCAGACCAGCCCGGCACCGCGGACGAGGAGCGCGTCGAGCTCGGGGCTGAGTCCGGGCGGCACGGCGCTCAGCGCCACCACGATGCCGGGCGCGCCGTGGCACCAGTGCAGCAGCCCCGCCTCGCGGCCGGGCAGCGGGGGCCAGTTGACGCCCTCGGGTCCGTCCACCGCCATCCCGCGCGCGAAGGCCACGGTGCGCGCGAGGAGCTCGGCGCGGTCGAGCAGGCCGGGCCACGTGCGCGCCGCGAGCCAGAGCGCGTGCAGGTTGCCCGCCTGTCCGTGCGCCGCACCGAGGTAGTGCACGCGGCTGCCGTACAGGTCCTGCTCCCAGAAGGGCACGCCATCGACCTCGTGCGTCCACGCGTCCCAGAGCAGGCGCGCCTGGCGCTGGGCGGCGTCCGCGAAGCGCGGGTCTCCGGTCTGCGCGGCCATCCAGCGCGCGGCGAGGAGCGTGCCGGGCAGGCCCCACAACAGCTCGTGCTCCCGGGCGCCGTCGTTGGCGCGCACGGCCTCGAGGACGCGCTCGGCGGACGCGTCGGTGCGCAGCTCCCGGAAGGCCGCGAGCTCCCGCCCCGTGCGACCGATGAGCAGGCCCGGGTGCTGCTCTCCCGGCGGGGCGTTGTGCTGCAGGTGCTCGGCGATGGCCGGGAGCGGAAGGCGCGGCGTGCGGCCGAGCGCGTCGTACATCCTGCGCAGGCCGGTGAGGATGCCTGCGGTCCCGAGGTACT
Source organism: Aggregicoccus sp. 17bor-14 (assembly GCF_009659535.1). Lineage (NCBI taxonomy): Bacteria > Pseudomonadati > Myxococcota > Myxococcia > Myxococcales > Myxococcaceae > Aggregicoccus > Aggregicoccus sp. 17bor-14. The sequence continues at coordinate 182,543 of NZ_VJZZ01000002.1, read as the reverse complement.
GGCTCGCCGAGCGCTCCCCATCGTCGCGCGGGTGGGCGGGCCATCCTTCGTCCACGCCGCGCCACGCGGCCTCCACGTCGTCGACGAGCGCGGCCAGGGCGTCGCGCACCTGCTCGGGGGACCACGCGGCGCCCGCGAGGGGCTCGTGACGCTCGGGGAGCCAGTTCATCGGGGTCAGCAGCCCACGGACTCGAAGCGCGCCACCTCGTGGACGAGCTCGTCGGCTCCCGCCTTCGACGAGAGCAACAGGACGGGCCGCGAGACGTTGTAGTGGTCGCTCGTCTCGAAGAGGAGGTCGAGGCGCCCGTCGCGGTCGAGGTCGCCGGCGAACAGGATGCGCGGGTTGGCGTCGTCGCCGAGCTGCATGCCCCCCTCCTGCGGCACGTACCCGCCCATGCGGACGAGGCGCTGGCTGCGCCCGCCCTGCTCCAGTCGGATCTCGCAATCGAGTTGCGCCTGACCCTCCCGCACTCCGGCCGGCACGCAGGTCGTGCGGATCCGGTACGCGCGCTCTCCCAGCTGCAGGTCGTCGTGTGGCATCCGGCTCTCGCTCGAGGCCACCTTCGCGCGCGGGACGGCGCCCTCGGACAGGCCGGGGACCCGCAGGAACATCAGGGCATCGCCCACGGGTGAGCTCACCTCGCGGCCGCTCTTCTCGCCCTCGGCATCGAGCATCTCGTCGTGCACCGCCCGCACGCTCAGGCGCGCAGGCAGCAGCGCCGCCTCCTTCTCACCGACCCGCAGGGCCAGCCACGTCTCGCCGTCGCGCGCACGGGGCTCCTTGTCGTGAAAGCTCCCCGGGGGCTGCAGCGCCGGGGTGACGCCGGCTGCCGCGAGCACCGCCGCCAGGCTCCATGCGAGTGGGATCATCCCTCGCACGATACACCGGCCCGAGCGGCCGCCTGGAGGAGAGATCCAACCCCGGGTGTCATCCGTACAGGGGCCGTCCCGCCCCCTTCCGGAAGGCCCCATGCTGCCCCTGCTCCCGCTGACCGAGTTGCCCGAGCCCGAGCTCGCTGCCCCCGTGGACCTGCTCGCGCTCGGGGAGCGCACGGACGCGGAACTGGACCTGCTGCCCTACGGCATCGTGGGTCTCTCGCTGGACGGCACCATCGAGCAGTACAACCTGGCGGAGAGCCGGCTCGCGCGCCTGGACCGCAACCAGGTGCTCGGCAGGAGCTTCTTCCACGAGGTGGCGCCCTGCACCGCCACGGCGCAGTTCGAGGGGTGCTTCCGCGAGTTCACGCGCCCCGGCGCCACCGCGCGCACGGTGAGCTTCGACTACATCTTCGATTTCAAGTTCGGCGCGCAGCAGGTGTCGGTGGAGATGGTGCGTGCGGCCAACGGCCGGCGCGTGCACCTGGTCATCAACCGCACCCGCTTCCTCGCCCCGCGCCCGCAGGTGCCGCTGGAGATAAAGGCCCCGCTGCAGCTGGAGCTCGCACCCGCGGAGCCCCGCCAGGGCGTCCTACGAGACCGGGCCGCGCGCCGCGCGGTGTACACGCCCCCGCTCTTCTTCGCGTCCCTGATGGGCACCTGGGAGCGCATGGCGCCGCAGGCCTGGGGGCCATTCTGCGGCGAGTGGGGACTGCGCTGGGGGCGGCTCGCCGTGGTGGACCTGGAGATGGAGACGCTGGAGGCACACCTCAAGGGCCTGCGCGAGCTGCCCATCCAGCAGGCCGTGGAGCTCATCGCCGGCTCGTTGCAGCGCCAGGGCTGGGGTCGGCTGGGGGTGGACTTCAGCGCGAGCCGCACGACCGGCGCCATCGTGCTCACCCTGGAGCGCAACGCGCTGGCCGAGAGTGTGGGCGCCGCGGCAAGCCCGCGCTGCCACCTCTTCAGCGGCTACTTCCGCGCCCTCTTCAACCACCTCGCGCAGAAGCTGCTGGTGGTGCGCGAGCTGCGCTGCAGCGCGCAGGGGCGTGGGCCCTGCACCTTCCTGGTGCTGAGCCAGGCGCGCAAGGCGGAGCTGGAGGCCGCGGTGACCGGTGCGGACGGCAACCTGGCGCGCGCGCTGAGCGCCCTGGAGGGAGCCGCCCGTGCCCGCCCCTGAGCCCGTGGTGTGCGGCCTCAGCGCGGCCGAGGCCCAGCTGCCCGTCTCGGACTTCTTCGCCCAGTTCCCCTTCGAGCCCCCGCCCCCCGGGCAGGACACGCTCAGCGCGGCCGAGTTCCTCTCCTTCCTCTAGGCGGGTGCGCCCGGCGCGCTCAGCTCCCGAAGGCGACCAGGCTGTACGCCCACAGGTTGCCGACGCCGTGGAGGATCCATCCCGGGACGATGGAGCGTCCCGCGTGCCGCGCGTTGAGCCACGCGGCCACCATCGCCATCGCCGGCGGAGGATGACGGCGAGCGCGGCGAGGACGGGACCCATCGGAGGTGCCTCCCGCGCTTCAGCCCTCCTGCCAGCTCACGTCGAAGGTGCAGTCCTGTACGGTCGGCAGGCGACCGAGCGCGCGGAGCACGCCCTCGACGGCCTGGGTGAAGACGACCGGGGTCTCGGCAGCGGCCGGGGAGGGCTCTGAGGAGGGCATGGGCGCGCATCCTACCCAGCCTTGCAGCTCCCATGGAGTGACACTAGAGTATCACTCCATGCGCACCGAGCTCGTCACCACCCTGAAGCGTCGGGCCACCGAGCTGCTGTCGGAGCTGGAGCAGGACAAGGAGCCCATCCTCATCACGCAGCACGGGCTTCCCAGCGCCTATCTGGTGGACGTGGAGAGCTACGAGCGGATGCAGCAGCGCATGGCGGTGCTCGAGGGCATTGCCCGCGGCGAGCAGGCAGTCGCCGAAGGGCGGGTGGCGACCCATGCTCAGGCCAAGGCGCGCCTCTCCCGATGGCTGAAATAGTCTGGTCGGAGCCGGCGCTGAGCGACCTGGACGCCATCGCCGACTACATCGCGCTGGAGAACCCGGTGGCCGCCTCGGAGCTCGTCCAGCGCGTGCTCCATCACGTCGAGCAGCTGGCAGCGCATCCGGAGAGCGGAAGCCGGCCTCCAGAGCTCCCGCGCTCCCGCTACCGGCAGCTGGTGGAGCCGCCCTGCCGCGTCTTCTATCGTTACGACGGGCAGCGGGTCTTCGTGCTGCACGTCATGCGCTCGGAGCGCCTGCTCCGCAAGAAGCAGCTTGCCTCGCGCGACCCGCGCTGAGCCCATCCGGGTAGGTCCGGCAGGGCGCAGGTGGGGGAACCCGGCACCCTCACTCCAGGACGCAGTGGCGCTGGCTTCCCGGGGGCGGCTCCCTTATGGGAAGCCCCCCGTGGCTGATCTCTTCGTCAACGACGCACCCGTCTCCCGCACCGTCGCCCGCGCGCCCCACGCGAGCCTCACCCTCTTCGCCCTCGCGATGGGGGGCTTTGCCATCGGCACCACCGAGTTCGCCGCGATGAGCATCCTGCCCGCCTTCGCGCGAGGGCTCGGCGTGGACGAGCCCACCGCGGGCCACGTCATCAGCGCCTACGCGCTGGGCGTGGTCATCGGCGCGCCGGTGCTCGCGGTGCTCGGCGCGCGCCTCTCGCGCCGGCTGCTGCTGGTGCTGCTCATGGCCCTCTTCGCCGTGGGCAACGGCCTGAGCGCGCTCGCGCCCACCTACGGCTGGATGCTCGCCTTCCGCTTCCTCAGCGGCGTGCCGCACGGGGCCTACTTCGGCGTGGCCTCGCTCGTGGCGGCCTCGGTGGCCCCGCGCGAGCGCCGCAGCCAGGCGGTGTCGCGCGTGCTGCTGGGGCTCACCATCGCCACGGTCATCGGCGTGCCCTTCGCCAACACGGTGAGCCTGCTGCTCGGCTGGCGCTGGACCTTCGGCATCGTGGCCGCGCTCGCGCTGCTCACCATGGCGCTCGTCCTCGGGCTCGCCCCGCGCGACCCACCCCACCCGGACGCGAGCCCTCTGCGCGAGCTGGGCGCGCTCAAGCGCCGCCAGGTGTGGCTCACCCTGGGCATCGGCGCGGTGGGCTTCGGCGGGATGTTCGCGGTGTACGCCTACCTTGCCTCCACGCTGCTCGCCGTCACCGGCGTGCGCGCCACCGTCATCCCCTTCGTGCTCGCGGTGTTCGGCGCGGGGCTCACCGCGGGCAACGTGTTCGGCGGCTGGGCAGCGGACCGCTTCGGGATGCGCGCGGCCGGAGGCCTGCTGCTGTGGAGCGCCGCCACGCTCGCGCTCTACCCCTTTGCCACCGGGCACCTCGTCACCATCACCCTGGCGGGCTTCCTCGTGGCCTGTGGCGGCGGCTTGAGCTCGGTGCTGCAGACGCGGCTGATGGACGTGGCGGGGGACGCGCAGACGCTCGCGGCCGCGCTCAACCACAGCGCCTTCAACGCGGCGAACGCGCTGGGCCCCTGGCTCGGAGGCGCGGCGGTGGCGGCCGGCTGGGGCTGGCGCTCCACCGGCTGGGTGGGCTGCGCGCTCGCGCTCGGAGGCTTCGCCGTGTGGCTCGTCGCCCAGAGGGACCGATGCTGACCCAGCTGCTGCGCACCTACCTGCGCCCCTACCGCGGGCTGCTGCTCGCCGTCGCCGCGCTGCAGACGGTGCAGGTGATGACGTCGCTGTACCTGCCGCGGCTCAACGCGGACCTCATCGACCGGGGCATCGCCACCGGGGACACCGGCTACATCTGGCGCATCGGCGCGGCGATGCTCGCGGTGACGCTGGTGCAGGTGGCCTTCGCGGTCGGCGCGACGTACCTCTCGGCGCGCACGGCGATGGGCTTCGGGCGGGACGTGCGCGGGGCGCTCTTCCACCGCGTGACGGGCTACAGCGCGCGCGAGGTGGCGCAGCTGGGCGCGCCCTCGCTCATCACGCGCATCACGAACGACGTGCAGCAGGTGCAGCTGCTGGTGGTGATGAGCAGCGCGATGCTGGTGCCCGCGCCCATCACCGTGGTGGGCGGCCTGGTGATGGCGCTGCAGCAGGACGGGCCGCTCTCGCTCATCCTCGCGGTGAGCATCCCGGTGCTCGCGGGCTCCATCGGCCTGGTGACGGCGCGCATGGTGCCGCTGTACCAGCAGCTGCAGGTCCGCATCGACCGGGTGAACCAGGTGCTGCGCGAGCAGCTCACCGGGCTGCGCGTGGTGCGCGCCTTCGTGCGCGAGCCGCACGAGATGGCGCGCTTCGGCAGCGCGAACGACGCCGTCATGGACACGGCGCTGCGGGCCGGGCGCCTCATGGCCTTCCTCTTTCCCATCGTCATCCTGGTGCTCAACGCCTCCAGCGTGGCGGCGCTGTGGTTCGGCGCCCTCCGGCTGGGCGCGGGCCAGATGCAGGTGGGCGCGCTCATCGCGTTCCTCAGCTACCTGGTGCAGATCCTCATCTCGGTGATGATGGCCACCTTCGTCACGCTGTTCCTGCCCCGCGCCCGGGTGTGCGCGGTGCGCATCCAGGAGGTGCTGGACACGCGCTCCTCCGTGGTCACCGCGCCGAATCCCGTCACCGAGCTGCCGCGCCGCGGGCTGCTGGAGCTGCAGGGCGTGGGCTTCCGCTACCCGGGCGCCGAGGCGCCGGTGCTCGCGGGCGTGAGCCTCACCGCGCACGCAGGCCAGGTGACGGCGATCATCGGCAGCACGGGCGCGGGCAAGAGCACGCTCATCAACCTGGTGCCGCGCCTCTTCGACGCCACCGAGGGCAGCGTGCGGGTGGACGGGGTGGACGTGCGCGCGCTGGAGCCCGAGCTGCTCTGGAGCCGCATCGGGCTGGTGCCGCAGCGGCCCTTCCTCTTCTCGGGCACGGTGGCGAGCAACCTGCGCTACGCGGACCCGCAGGCGACGGACGAGGCGCTGTGGCGCGCGCTCGAGGTGGCCCAGGCGGCGGACTTCGTGCGCCAGCTGCCCGGCGGGCTCGAGGCGCCCATCACCCAGGGCGGCACCAACGTGTCCGGCGGCCAGCGCCAGCGGCTCGCCATCGCGCGGGCGCTGGTGCGCAGGCCCAGCATCTACCTCTTCGACGATGCGTTCAGCGCGCTGGACACCGCGACGGACGCGCGCCTGCGCGCGGCGCTGCGGCCGGTGACGGCGGAGGCCACGGTGCTCATCGTCGCGCAGCGCGTCTCCAGCATCGCGCACGCGGACCAGATCCTGGTGCTGGAGGACGGCCGGCCCGTGGGGCTGGGCACGCACCGCGAGCTGCTCGAGACCTGCGCCACCTACCGCGAGATCGCCGAGTCGCAGCGCACCGCAGAGGAGGCCGCATGAGGCCCGCACCCGCCGCAACTCCGGGCCCCGTCGCCAAGCCGCCCCCGGGAGAGAACCGCGGCTTCGGCCGCCCGATGCTGGGCGTGCCCACGGAGAAGTCGAAGAACTTCAAGGGTGCGCTGCGCCGCGTGCTGGTGCGCCTGCGCCCGGAGCGCCGGGGCGTGCTCGCCGTCATCGTGCTCACGGTGGTGAGCGTGGCGCTCTCCGCCGTGGGGCCGCGCATCCTCGGCCACGCCACGGACCTGGTGCTGAGCGGCCTGCGCGCGGGCGGCATCGACACGCCCGCGCTGCGCCGGGTGCTGCTGGGCGCGATGGCGCTGTACGTGGCGTCCGCGGGCGCGGCCTATCTCCAGTCCTGGCTGCTCGCGGGCATCGTGCAGCGCACGGTGGCCGGCTTGCGCGCGGACGTGGAGGCGAAGCTGCACCGGCTCCCCCTGCGCTATGTCGACCGGCAGCCGCGCGGCGACCTGCTCAGCCGGGTGACCAACGACATCGACAACGTGGCGCAGAGCCTGCAGCAGTCCATCGGGCAGCTGCTCAACTCCTCGCTCACGGTGCTGGCCGTGGTGTCGATGATGTTCGTCGTCTCGCCCGTGCTCGCGCTGGTGACGCTGGTGACCGTGCCGCTCTCCATGGTGGTGATGCGCTTCATCGCGGCGCGCTCCAAGCCGCGCTTCGTGGCGCAGTGGAAGCACACCGGCGCGCTCAACGCGCTGGTGGAGGAGGCCTTCACGGGCCACGCGCTGGTGAAGGTGTTCGGCCGCAGCAAGGACGTGGAGGAGCGCTTCCGCGAGGAGAACCAGCAGCTGTTCCTCGCGAGCTTCGGCGCGCAGTTCATCTCCGGCGCCATCCAGCCGGCGATGATGTTCCTGGGCAACCTGAACTACGTGGCCATCGCGGTGGTGGGCGGGCTGCGGGTGGCCTCGGGCACGATGACCCTGGGCGAGGTGCAGGCCTTCATCCAGTACTCGCGGCAGTTCACCCAGCCGCTCGCCCAGCTCGCCGCCATGGCCAACGTGCTGCAGTCCGGCATGGCCTCGGCCGAGCGCGTCTTCGAGCTGCTGGACGCGGAGGAGGAGCGCGCGGATGTGCCCGAGTCCACCGGACCGGCGGCGACCCCGCGCCGCGGCCGCATCGAGCTGCGCGACGTGTCCTTCTCCTACGACCCCGCCCACCCGCTCCTCCAGCAGCTCTCGCTGGTGGCGGAGCCCGGGCACACCATCGCCATCGTGGGGCCCACGGGCGCGGGCAAGACCACGCTGGTGAATCTCTTGATGCGCTTCTACGAGCTGGACGGGGGCGCCATCCTGCTGGACGGCCAGGACATCTCGCGGATGACGCGGCGCGAGCTGCGCTCGAGCATGGGCATGGTGCTGCAGGACACGTGGCTCTTTCGCGGCACCATCCGGGAGAACCTCGCGTTCGGGAACCTGGAGGCCACCGAGGAGCAGATATTGGCGGCCGCGCGCGCGGCGTACGTGGACCGCTTCGTGCACTCGCTGCCGCAGGGCTACGACACGGTCATCGACGACGAGGGCGGCACGGTGAGCGCCGGCGAGAAGCAGCTGCTCACCATCGCGCGCGCCTTCCTCGCGAACCCCAGCATCCTCATCCTCGACGAGGCGACGAGCTCGGTGGACACGCGCACCGAGGTGCTCATCCAGCAGGCGATGGCGGCGCTGCGCCAGCAGCGCACCAGCTTCGTCATCGCGCACCGGCTCTCCACCATCCGCGACGCGGACACCATCCTGGTGATGGAGGCGGGGCGCATCGTGGAGCAGGGCAGCCACGCCGAGCTGCTCGCGGCCGGCGGCGCCTACGCGGCGCTCTACAACGCCCAGTTTGCGGCACCGGTCGCCGAGGTGGCCTAAGGGGCAGGTGCGGGCCGCGGGGGCGCTGCTAGCGTCCGGGGCTCCTCTTCCGAAGGAGCGCCCGCCATGAGATGGACCGCCGCCGTCGCCACCCTCCTGCTCGCCGCCTCCGCCTGGGCGGCGCCCCCACCGGCCATCGCCAAGGCCGCCAAGGACCCGGCGCGCGCCGAGGACGCGAAGAACGACGCGCGCCGCAAGGGGCCCGAGCTGCTCGCCTTCTCCGGGGTGAAGCCGGGGGACACCGTGCTCGAGCTCATCCCGGGCGGCGGCTACTTCACCCGCCTCTTCAGCAAGGTGGTGGGCCCGAAGGGGAAGGTCTACGCCGTGTGGCCGAGCGAGTACGACAAGGAGTCGCACCCGGACTCGGACAAGATGCGCGCGCTCGCGAAGGAGCCGGGCTTCGGCAACCTCGAGGTCATCGTGCAGCCGGCCGCCCAGCTCGCCGTGCCCACGCCGGTGGACGTGGTGTTCACCTCGCAGAACTACCACGACTACCCGGACCCCTTCATGGGCCCCACCGACCCCGCGGTGCTGAACAAGGCGGTGTTCGCGGCGCTCAAGCCCGGCGGCCTCTACATCGTCATCGACCACGTGGCCGAGGCGGGCTCGGGCGTGCGCGACACGGACACGCTGCACCGCATCGACCCGGCGCTGGTGAAGAAGCAGGTGCTCGCGGCGGGCTTCGAGTTCGTGGGCGAGAGCCCGCTGCTGAAGAATCCGGCGGATGACCACAAGGTGAAGGTGTTCGACCCCTCGGTGCGCGGCAAGACGGACCAGTTCACCTTCAAGTTCCGCAAGCCGAAGCAGAAGAAGTCGCACTGAGCGTGCTGCCGGGAGGGCGGGCCTGCCTCCCGGCTGACACCTGCCGGGGCGCGGCGGTTGCGCCCCGGGCCAGGGCACCCCAGCGTGCCCGCCCATGGAGTCTCCAGCGCCTCGTCCGAACCGTGCCATCGCGTGGGTCTCGCTGCTCTTCGCAGCCCTGACGCTGCTGCTGGTGCGCCCCATCCTGCTCCCGCTGGTGCTGGGGGCCTGGTTCGCGCACCTCGTGCGGCCCCTGCGCGACCGGCTGCCCTTCAAGCGCAACGTCAGCGCGGGGCTGCTCACGCTGCTGCTGGTGCTGGGCGTGGCGCTGCCCATCGGCACGCTGTACAAGTTCCTCGGGGACGGGGCGATGGGGCTCGCCACCGCCCTCTCCTCGAGCGAGGGCCCCAAGGCGGCGCTCGTCTCGCTGGTGGAGCCCGGGAAGCAGAAGCCCAGCGCCGGCAAGGTGGAGCAGCTGGTGAAGGACCACGCCGAGGACGCGCAGGGCGTGGCGAAGCTGGGCGCGCTCTTCGCGCTGGGCACCGTGCTGTTCTTCTTCTTCCTCGGGCTCTCGGCCTTCGGGCTGCTCGCGCGCGGAGAGGAGCTCTACCGCTGGGCGCGCGCGCACCAGCCGCTGCGCGGGGAGCACTTCGACCGGCTCGCGGCCGCGTTCCAGGAGACGGGCCGGGGGCTGCTCGCCTACGTGGCGCTCACCTGCCTCACCCAGGGCGTGCTGTGCAGCGTCACCTTCCTCGCGCTCGGCGTGCCACGGCCGGGGACCCTGGGCTTCATCTGCGCCGTGTTCGCGGTGCTGCCGGTGGTGGGCAGCCCGCTCGTGTGGATTCCGGTCGCGCTCGGCCTCTTCCTCGTCGGGGCGACGACCCGGGCGCTCATCCTGCTCGCGGTGGGCGGCGGCGTCATCGCGGTGGTGGAGAACCTCATCGGCCCGCTCTTCGCGCGGCTCGGCCGGCTGCGGCTCGACTCCGGGCTGCTCATCCTCGGGATGTTCGGCGGGGCGCTGGGGCTGGGCCCCGCGGGTCTGTTCCTCGGGCCGCTGGTGCTGCGCCTCGGCAAGGAGGCGCTGGAGTGCTGGCGGGAGGTGCACGCGGTCGAGCCGCTCAGCGTCCAGGGGGCGAGGGGACGCTGACGAAGCCCGCTTCGCGGGGGCGCGGTGGGCGCGGGCCCGGCCGCGAAGCGCGCTTCGGCCGCTGAGGGCGCTGCGCGCCGTGCTCCCGAGTGAGCGCGCGCGTGGCATCGCCGATGCACTGGGCAGGGGTGACCTAGACGGCCGGGACCGGCCGCGAACCCCAGCACAGGAGCAGGGCCATGCACGACCTGGATCGGACCTACCGGCAGATGGAGGGCGAGTCTTTCGAGTTCGAGTTCAACGCCGAGGGCGAGTGGGGCGAGGTCTTCCAGGAGAACGAGCTGAACGAGCTCGCCACCGAGCTGCTCGAGGTGCAGAACGACCAGGAGCTGGAGCAGTTCCTCGGCAGCCTCATCAAGAAGGTGGGCGGCGCGGTGGGCAAGGTGGTGCGCTCGCCCATCGGGCAGGCGCTGGGCGGCGTGCTCAAGTCGGTGGCGAAGACGGCGCTGCCCATGGCGGGCGCGGCGCTGGGCAACCTGGTGGTGCCGGGCATCGGCGGCGTGGTGGGCGGCAAGCTGGCCGGCATGGCGGGCAGCGCGCTGGGGCTGGAGCTCGAGGGCCTGAGCGCCGAGGACCGTGAGTTCGAGGTAGCGAAGCAGGTGGTGCGCCTCTCCGCGGACGCGGCGCGCACGGCCCTGACGCAGGGCGGGCTCAACCCGCAGGCCGCGGCACAGAACGCCGTCGCCCAGGCGCTGCAGCGCTTCGCGCCCGGACTCACGGCGCAGTCGAGCGCGCACCACGGCACCCACAACACCGGGCGCTGGGTGCGCAAGGGCAACCGGGTCGTCCTCTACGGGCTGTAGCCGCCATGCGCGCCGGCTCCTTCGCCTCGTGGGTGCTCTCGCAGGAGGCCCGCGCGATGCTCACGCGGCTCGAGCGCATCAAGTCCTTCGCCATGTCGGAGACCATGGTGCCCGCCGCGGCGCTCACCGTGGAGGCGCAGGCCGCCATCGAGGGCTGCCTGCAGCGCGGCCGGCGCGAGCTGAACGCGCAGCTGCAGCGCTTCCTCGCGTGGGTGGAGGGGCCGGACGGGCAGTGGGCGCCCCCGGCCGCGATGCAGCGGCGCTTCACCTTCCTGCGCCTGCGCTTCAACGTGGTGCTCGGCCACTTCGACATCTTCAGCGAGGCGATGAGCCAGCGCAGCGAGGCGGACAACGGCGTGTGGCTCGCCGGGCTGGACGTGGTGGCGAAGGACGCGCTGGAGCTGCCCGGCTACTGCACGGCGCCCCCGGTGCTCTGCTACCTCGCGCGCGGCCCCGGGGCGGCCATCCGCCGGGCGCGCACGCGGCTGCCGGGCGGCGGGGAGAACCCGGTGGCGCTCATCCGCGTGCCGCGCGAGCGGATGATCGGCAGCGGCATCGCCTCCTCGCTCATCCACGAGGTGGGCCACCAGGGCGCGGCGCTGCTGGACCTGGTGCCCTCGCTGCGCCAGGCCTTCGCGGGGATGCGCGCACGAGGCGAGGACGAGCAGCGGGCGCTGCAGCTGTGGGAGCGGTGGATCAGCGAGGTGGTGGCGGACTACTGGTCGGTGGCGCGGGTGGGCATGGCGGCCACCTTCGGGCTGCTCGGGGTGGTGAGCCTGCCGCGCCCCTTCGTGTTCCGCCCCAACGCGGACGACCCGCACCCCATGCCCTGGGTGCGCGTGAAGGCGAGCTGCGCGATGGGGGACGCGCTCTACCCGCATCCGCAGTGGGCGGAGCTCGCGAAGCTGTGGGAGCAGCTCTATCCGCTCGAGGGGCTGGACCCGGAGCGCCGGAGCCTCATCGCGGCGCTGGAGGCGAGCGTGCCGCGCGTGGTGCAGCTGCTGGTGGAGCACCGGCCCGAGGCCCTGCGCGGGCGCACGCTCGCGCAGGTGATGGACACGGGGGCACGGCAGCCCGCCCGGCTCGCCGAGCTGCTGGACGCCTACCGCGCCCAGCGCCTCTCCATCCGCCGCGCGCCACCCGCCCTGGCCTTCGCCGTCATCGGCCAGGGGCGCTGCGCGGGGCGCCTCACGCCCGAGGAGGAGGGAGACGCGCTCGCCGACCTGCTCCGCTACTGGGCGCTGCGCGGCACGCTGGATGCCTCGCAGATCTGCGCCGCGCACCGCAGCGCCCCGCGGCCCGCGCCGCTGCCGACTGCCCCAGCCGCAGCGGCCGCGCTGCAGCTGAGCGCGATGGCCCGCAGCTTCATCGGCTCGCGGCAATACCCGACGAACTAGAGGACAGAGGAGAACGCACATGCCTGGCGCCACGATCACCGTCACACCCCAGACCATCACCGAGGGAGGCAGAGTCAAGCTGCAGGCGTCGCCGGCCGTGCCGGACTCCACGGTGAAGCAGAGCATCTACGCGTGGAGCGTGGAGCGCGGCCAGGTGGAGCCGCTGCAGTCTACCAGCGACCGCGCCGAGTGGGACACCACCGGGCTCACCCCCGGCGGCTACATCGTGCGCGTCTCGCTCCTGCAGTTCGACGCGCAGGCGAAGCTGCTGCACAGCTACACCGGCGAGGAGGTCGCCGTCGTGGAGGCGCGCCCGGGCGTCTCGCCCGCGCCGGCCGCGACCTCCAGCGCGTCGCTCTCCGCGTCCGCAGGTGCGGGCGGCAGTGCACCCACGGGAAGCCCCGCAGCCGCCGCGTCACCGTCCACGGGCGCACCGGCAGCTGGGCCTGCACCGGGTGCGAGCGCTGCGCCGGGCGCGGGCGCTTCACCGGCCGCGTCCGCGGCTCCGGGTACGAGCAGCGCACCGGGTGGGGCCGCATCGCCCGGCGCGAGCACCTCGCCGGGAAGCTTCAGCTCGCCCACGGCGAGCGCCTCGCCGGGCGCGGCCGCTGCGCCGGTCGCGACGGTGGCGCCCGCAGGACCGACGGCGTTCCCGCCGGGCTTCAGCGGCGCGTCCGCACCGCTGCGCAGCTACGCCGCTCCGGAGACGGGCACCCCCCTGCCGGGGGCGATGGTGGCGCCCGGAGCGGGCGGCGCGACGCTCGCGAGCCACGATGGCTTCGGCGAGACGCTGCTGCGCGGCGGACCGCTGCCCGTGGCGCTGCGGCGCACCAGCCACGCGGCCACGACGGACGAGATCCTCTGGATGATCATCCGCCGCAGCACCGATGCGCTCTCCTTCGGCAACTACGTCAACTTCATCGACGAGGTGCTGTGCCGCGAGGGCTCGCACACGGACACGCACGCGGTGCACCCGCACGGCGTGCGTGACGCGGTGAAGGCGGTGAAGCACTCGCGCATGCGCCTGCCCTTCCCCGGCGTGGACGCGTACCGGCGCCTCAAGTCGGCCACCGAGGCCTTCATGATGGTGAACTGCGGCGTGATGGTGGACCTCGAGGAGCTGATGGAGGACATCGACCTCCAGGAGGAGGAGGCGCGGCTCGAGCTGCCGCTGGGCGGCGCGAAGGACCCGCTGAAGTTCCTCGGCAACATGTGGAGCAAGTACCTGGAGGACGTGAACGGCACGCCGGACGCGGCGCTGCCCTACCTGGCCATCTGCCGCGAGAAGCTGCCGGACGTGCCGCTCACCTCCGCGCACCACCACGAGGGGCGCCGCATCGACTGCGTGGGCATCATCCGCGAGAAGCTCGCCCTGCCCTGCTTCCTCGAGCTCATCTGGAACTACTGGCACGAGGAGGGAATGCTGGCGCAGACGCTCAACTACATCAGCCAGCGCTTCCAGAACGTGGGCGCGGAGGACGGCAACGGGCTGCTCAACATGGAGATCGACCCGCTGCGCCCCCTGAACAACCTGCTGTGGGGCTACATCCAGGACGAGCAGAACCGCCTCAGCGTGGCGCGGCGCGCCTCGGAGTACGCGCACCAGTACGGCTTCCCGCTGCACGGGCGCGCGGTGGCGGGCCAGCGCGCCGCGGAGCGCCGCTCGAAGTTCCTCGAGTCCTTCCACACGCTGCTGCACCGCTGCGTGCAGTTCTTCCGGCAGGACGACGACACCACGGTGGTGGCGGACGGCTTCCCGGTGCTCAACGCCATCAAGGAGACGCACTACCTGCTGGCGCAGGGCGCGCACAACCAGTTCGGGGACCTGCCCTCCACGGCGCGCCAGGAGATGCTCGTGCAGCAGTGGCTGCTGTCGCGCCCGGAGATGCGCGAGTTCTTCGGCGGGAGGGTGATGGTGCCCTACCCCGAGGCGTGGATGGACCGCGTGGACGCGATGAAGAGCCTGCAGGGCTGGACGGACGTGAGCGTGGTGCACTTCCACGACCTCGCGGTGTTCGGCGAGCAGCTGCTGCTCTCGGTGCGCTACGGCGGCTGGAGCCTCGCGAGCAACCCGAACCAGGCGGCGAACTGGGCGCGCTACTGGAGGGCGGAGATCCAGGGCTACATCCACGCGTACCGCGCGGCCACGGGCGTGGACCTCACGGCGGAGGTCACCGACGCGCGCCACCTCTCGGAGCGCTACGTGCCGCCCTCGGTGCACCTGCGCAACCGGCTCGCGCTGCAGGCGCAGACGCGGCGTCACTGAGGCGGGGGGCGGGCGGCCGTGCTCGACTTCACCAGCGCGCTCTACCTGGGCCTGCACCACGAGAGCCGGGCCCTCGCTCCCTGGGAGTGCCTGAGCTCGGGGAGGCCCGCGGCGCTGGGCGAGCCCGAGGAGAGCGCCGAGGTGGCGCGCGCGCTCGCGCGGCTGGCGGGGGCTCCGCGCGCGCTGCTCTCCCCCTCCACGCTGCACCTGTTCTTCGACGTGTTCGGAGCGCTCGCCCCAGGGGCCGGGGTGCTGCTGTGGGACGAGGGCAGCTACCCCGTGGCGCGCTGGGCCCTGGAGCGCGCGGCGGCACGCGGGGTGCCCGCGCGCGGCTTCGCGCACCACCGGCCCGAGGCGCTGCAGCGGCAGCTCCAGCAGGCCGCGGGTGGGCGCGCGCTGGTGCTCGTGGACGGCTTCTGCGCGGGCTGCGGGAGGGCCGCTCCGCTCGCGCGCTACCTCGAGCTGCTGCGCCCCTGCGGCGGGCTGCTCGTGCTGGACGACACGCAGGCGCTCGGGGTGTGGGGGACGCCCCGCGCGGGCAGCGCCTACGGCGCGGGGGGCGGAGGCTCGCTGCGCCGCGCGGGGGTGGGCGGGCCGCAGGTGCTGTGGTGCGCCTCGCTCGCCAAGGCCTTCGGGGTGCCGCTCGCCGTGGCGGCCGGGAGCGAGGCCTGCCTCGCGCAAATGGAGGAGCGGGGGGAGACGCGGGTGCACTGCAGCCCGCCCTCGCTCGCGGTGCTGCGGGCCGCGCAGCGTGCGCTCGCCCTCAACGCAGCGCGGGGGGAGGCCCTGCGCGCGCGGCTCGCGCGGCGCGTGCGGGAGCTGCGCGCGCGGCTCGCCGAGGCGGGGCTGCGGGCCTCGGGCGGGCTCTTCCCCGTGCAGCGGCTGGCGCTGCCGGACGCGGTGGACCCGGCCGCGCTCGAGGGGCGGCTGCGGCGGCGCGGGGTGCGCGCGGTGCTGCAGCGCGGGCGCTGCGGGCCGCGCCGCTCGGTGAGCCTGCTGCTCACCGCGCGCCACACCCGCAGCGAGCTGGAGGCGGGCGCCGCCGCGCTCGCCGAGGCGCTGGACGGCGCACAGGGCACACGGAAGCAAGCGGAGGTACGCGATGGCGAAATGGTACCAGCACGACGGAGAGCTGCAGGGAGCGCTGCAGCAGGCATTCGAGGGTGGGCTGCCCGGTGAGCGGGGCGGTGAGCTCGAGGAGGAGATGCGCGGAGGCCGCCGTGGCTCGTTCCGCGCGGGGGGTGGGCGCAGGGGACGGCCCGCTCCGCGCAGCCCGCGAGCGGCGCCGCGCCCCGCGTCCCACGGCGGCAGGCGCGTGCCGCGCTGGGCCTGGCTCCTGGCGCGCCGGCCCTGGCTCGTGAGCGGTGCGCCCGTCGCCTGGCCCGCCTTCTCGCCGCCGCCTGCCGCGGCCGAGCCCGCCCCGGAGCCTGCGGAGCCCACCGAGCCCACCGAGCCCACCGAGCCCACCGAGCCGCCGGCCGACGCCGCTGCGGACGCCGGCGCACCGGACGGCGCCGACGCCGCTGCCGCGGACGGAGCCGCGCAGCCCGCCGGCGAGCCCGCGGCGGATGCCGCGTCCGAGCCCGAGCTCGGCTTCGAGCGCGAGACCCCCGCCCGGCGCAGCGGCCAGCTCGGCCTCACCTGGCGCGCGGCGCCCTTCGCACTCACGGACTTCGCGCTCAAGCGGCCCCTCGCGGGGCTGCCGCACGGGAGCGGGCTGTACCTCGTGGTGCACTCCGCCACGCCCGGGGCCCCTCCCGCCTACGTGGGCGAGGCGGACGACCTCGAGCGGCGCTGGTGGAAGCGGCTGCAGGGTGTCTACCAGGTGGGCCTGCTGGACGTGGGGCCGCTGCTGCGCCCGCTCACGCTGTGGTTCGGAGCGCTGAAGGGCGGAGACGTGGCGCGCAAGACGGCGGAGCACGCCGTCAACCGGGTGCTGCTCATCAGCGGGCTGGGCCGCAGCCTGCGCAACCGCTCCTCCATCCTCGCGTTCGAGACGAGCGGCGTGCTGAGCATCCAGAACCTGCTGCCCCCGGCCCTCGCCGCGAAGGTGCTGCCCAGCGCGCGCCGCCGCCTCGCGGCCCTCAAGCGCGCAGGCCCTGCGAAGACGGCGGCGAAGCGGCGCGAGCTGGAGGCCGTGCAGCACCTCATCCAGGCCTACGACGGGCAGCACCTGCAGCTCACCGCCGGCATGCGCTTCGAGCTGCAGCAGCCCTGACATGGTCATCGACTGCCACTGCCACGCAGGTCAGGGAGACGGGCTCACCGGCCCCTGGGACACGGGCGCGCCGCTCGAGGCCTACCTGCGCCGCGCGCAGGCCGCGGGCATCGCGCGCACCGTGCTCTTCTCCGCCTTCCACTCCGACTACCCCGCGGCGAACCGCGGGGTGGCGCGCCGGGTGGCCGCGCAGCCCGGGCGCTTCCTCGGCTTCGCGTGCGTGAACGCCGCCCGCGAGCGCGGGCAGGTGCTCGCGCACGTGCGCGAGGCCGTGCAGGAGCTGGGGCTGTGCGGCCTCAAGGTGCACCGCCACGACGCGCGCATCACCCGCGAGGTGTGCGAGGCGGCGCGCGCCTTCTCCCTCCCCGTGCTCTACGACGTGATGGGCGAGGTCTCCCAGGTGGAGCTGCTCGCCACCGAGTACCCCGAGGTCGCCTTCATCATCCCCCACCTGGGCAGCTTCGCGGACGACTGGGGGGCGCAGCGCGGGATGCTGGACGTGCTCGCGCGCCACGAGCAGGTGTACGTGGACACCTCGGGGGTGCGGCGCTTCGACCTGCTCGAGGAGGCGGTGCAGCGGGCGGGGGCCCACAAGGTCCTGTTCGGCTCGGATGGGCCGTGGCTGCACCCCGGGGTGGAGCTGGCCAAGGTGCGGCTGCTGGGCCTGAGCGCGGAGGACGAGCGGCAGGTGCTGGGCGGGAACCTGCTGCGGCTGCTGGCGCGGGTGAGGCGCAGCCCGCGGGGAAGGCCTCCCCGGGTGAGCGCGGCGGCGCCGGAGGACGAGGTGAGGGATCCGTGGAGGGCGGCAGGGATGGGCAGCTGCTAGGGGCTCAGTTGCCGTGCTGGGCGCGGCGCAGCTGCAGGGCGCGGTCCGTCACTCCGAGCCTTCGCGCGGCGCGCTGCAGGTTGCCCTCCTCCTCGCCCAACGCGAGCTGGATGGCCGTGTCCGCCGCGATTCGGCCGATCTCCTTGAGCCCCACGCCGAGCCCGAGCGCGCGACGGATGGAGGCGCGAAACGCCTCCTGCCAGGGCTCACCGGCCACGCCTCCAGGGCTCACGACCGCGTCCACCGTGATGCGCTGCGCAGCCGGCAGCTCCTCCGGAGGCATGTCTCCCACGCTCAGGGGCCCCTCTCCCACGTGGCGCTTGCACAGCCGCAGCACCAGCTGGCGCAGCTCGCGCACGTTGCCCGGGTAGCTGCGGCGCAGCAGGTACTCGCGCACCGGGGCGCCCAGCTGCAGGGGCGGGCGGCCGGGACGCGCCGCGCCGATGAAGTGGCGCGCGAGCGGCAGGATGTCCTCGGGGCGCTCGCGCAGCGGCGGCAGGCGGCACACCCATGCGGCGAGCCGGTGGTAGAGGTCGCGGCGGAAGGCCCCGCGCGCCACCTCCCCCTCCAGGTCGCGGTTCGTCGCGCACACGAGCCGGAAGTCCGCGTGCTGCCAGACGTTGCTGCCCACGCGCTTGAAGGTGTGCTCCTGCACCGCGCGCAGCAGCTGCGCCTGCAGCGGGGCCGGCAGCTCGCCCACCTCGTCGAGGAACAGCGTGCCGCCGTCCGCCAGCGCGAAGGCGCCGTCGCGCGCGGTGACGGCGCCGGTGAAGGCGCCGCGCTCGTGCCCGAAGAACTCGCTGCCGCTGAGCTCCGGCATCACCGTCCCGCAGTCCAGGGTGACGAGCTCCCGCTTGTCGGGCCGCGCATCCAGCGCGTGGATGAGCCGCGCCACCTCCTCCTTGCCGGTGCCGCTCTCCCCCAGCAGCAGCACCGAGGCGTCCGTGAAGGCGGCCACCTCCACCACCTGCTGCAGCACCGGGAGCCACGCGGGCGAGGTGCCCACCAGGTGCTCGCGCACGCAGGCCGAGTCGAGCAGCGCCCCCACCGCCCGCCAGCGCTCGAGCCGCACGGCGATCTCCTCCACCGGGTGCTCGAGCTGTTCCCACGCGAGCACGTCCGAGGCCCCGCCGCGCAGGAGCAGCCAGTACGCCTCGCAGCCCGGGGCCTGCCCGGGCAGCAGCACCACCAGCACGCGCGCCCCGGGCCGCTGCCGCAGCTCGCGCAGGGCCTGCAGCGTGGCGGGGCCGGCGTCCGGCGCGAGCAGCACGCCGGGCCCCTGCGCCGCGGCCTCCGCGAGCGGCGCCGCGGGGAGCCCCGCACGCTGCAGCGCCGCGGCGAGGTGCACACCGTGGCCCCGCGACGCCTCGTCCAGCGTCTGCACCCAGCACTCGCTCATCGGTGCGCGTCCGCCCTTCCCCCTCCCCTCCTCGACGCTCCGGGGCGCAAGGTAACGCCGCGGCGCCCGCGGCGACGTTGCCCCCCGGGACCAGACCCCCGCGTGCAGGCATACTCGCGCCCATGCCCCCGCCCTTCGCGCCCCTGCGCACCCCTCGCCTGCTCATCCGCGGCGTGCGCCGCGCGGACGCGACCGCGCACTTCGCCTACGCGAGCGACCCGGAGGTGACGCGCTGGGTGTCCTGGGGGCCCTTCACCGAGCCCGCGCAGAGCGAGGCCTGGGCGGAGGAGGCCGAGCGGGGCGCGGCGGCGGGGCTCTTACGACCGCTGGGCATCACCCTCGCGGACAGTCCGGATGCGCCCCTCATCGGCCACCTCGGGCTCTTCTGGTGGGGCAAGGAGACGCACGTGCTCGAGCTCGGCTTCGCGCTGGGCCGCGCCCACTGGGGCCAGGGCTACGCGACCGAGGCCGCGGGGGCGCTGGCCGGGTGGGCGCTGCGCGAGCGCGCGGGGGGCCTGCTCCGGCTGGAGGCCCGCTGCGCCGTGGCGAACGCCGGCAGCGCGCGGGTGCTCGAGCGGCTGGGCTTCGTGCGCGAGGGCACGCTGCGCGGGCGGGGCCTCAAGGCGGGCAGGCTCGTGGACCAGCACGTGTACGGCCTGCTCGCCTCGGACCCGGCGGCGCGCACGCTCGCAGAGGGCTGAAGGCCGCCTGCCCTGCGGTCGTGCGGCGCGCATGCGTGGGGTGAGCGGGAAGGCTGCCCGGGTCCCGGGTGAATCCGCAGCTTTGCTCCCTCCCCTCACCAAAAGGAGCAACACCATGGGTCTCTTGAGCTCACTGCTGGGTGGCAACTCTCGCCGTCGCGGCTACGGCGGCGGCTTCGGCTCGCGGCGCGGCAGCTACGCGCGCCTCGGGCGCGGCCGCGCCCAGAGCAGCGGCTTCCTCTCGAGCCCGCTGGGGCGCATGGCCCTGGGCGGCCTCGCGGCGTACGGCGCCCGCCGCTTCATGGCGAGCCGCCGCCAGCAGACCCCGGGCGGTCCGTCGCCCTACTAGCACCTGCGCCGCAGCGACCCGGCGACCGGCCCCTCGGCTGGACTAGGGTGGTCCTCCCCCTCACCGGAGGACCCCCGCACCATGGCGAAGGCGAGATACGTGCTGGCGCTCGACCAGGGCACCACGGGCACCCACGTCACCATCCTGGACGGGCGGCTGCGCGTGGTGGGCCGCGCCTACCGCGAGTTCACCCAGTACTTCCCGAAGCCCGGCTGGGTGGAGCACGACCTGGAGGAGATCTGGCGCTCGAGCGAGCTGTGCATCGCGCGCGCGCTGCGTGACGCCGGGCTCAAGGGCACGGCCATCTCCGCCATCGGCATCACCAACCAGCGCGAGACGGCCGGCCTGTGGATGCGCGAGAGCGGGCGCCCGCTGGGCCGCGCCATCGTGTGGCAGGACCGGCGCACCAGCGAGCTGTGCGCGGAGCTGAAGCGCAAGGGCGAGGAGCCGCGGGTGCGCGAGACCACCGGCCTGGTGCTCGACCCCTACTTCAGCGGTACCAAGCTCACCTGGATGTTCCGCCACCTCAAGGGCGCCCTGAAGCGCGCGGAGAGCGGCGACGCCGTGTTCGGCACGGTGGACACCTGGCTCGTCTACAAGCTCACCGGCGGCCGCGCGCACGTGACGGACGTGAGCAACGCGAGCCGCACGCTCTTGATGGACCTGCGGCGGCTGCAGTGGGACGACGGGATGCGCGTGCTGCTGGGCGTGCCCGCCGCGTGCCTGCCGCAGATCCGCTCCAACGCGGAGGTGTACGGCCTCACCCGGGGCCTGCGCTCGCTGCCGGACGGCATCCCGGTGGCCGGCATGGCGGGAGACCAGCAGGCGGCGCTCTTCGGCCAGGCCTGCTTCGCGCCCGGCGAGAGCAAGTGCACCTACGGCACCGGCGCCTTCCTGCTGATGAACACCGGCGAGGACGCGGTGCGCTCCACCGCGGGGCTGCTCACCACGGTGGCGTGGCGGCTGGGGGACAAGACCACGTACGCGCTGGAGGGCAGCTCCTTCATCGCGGGCGCCGCGGTGCAGTGGCTGCGCGACGGGCTCAAGGTCATCAAACGCGCGCCGGACATCGAGCGGCTCGCCGGGCAGGTGAAGGACTCGGGAGACGTGGTGTTCGTGCCGGCGCTCGCGGGGCTGGGCGCGCCGCACTGGCGCCCCGAGGCGCGCGGCCTCATCGCGGGGCTGGACCGGGGCACCACCATCGCGCACGTGGCGCGCGCGGTGCTCGAGGGCGTGGCGCTGCAGATCCACGACCTGGCGGCGGCGATGCGCAAGGACAGCGGCCGCGACATCCCCGTGTTCAAGGCGGACGGCGGTGCGGCGGCCAATGACTTGATGATGCAGTTCCAGGCGGACCTGCTCGGCGTGCCGGTGGTGCGGCCGAAGAACCTGGAGACCACCAGCCTCGGCGCGGCCTTCCTCGGCGGGCTCGGCGCGGGCGTGTGGGAGGGCACCGAGGCCATCCGCGGCGTGTGGAAGGCGGACCGCACCTTCCGCCCGAAGATGAAGCCCGCGGCGCGCGAGGCCCACCTGGCCAAGTGGAGGCGGGCGGTGGAGCGGGCCTGAGCGTCGGAGTGGGCTCGGCACACTGCTGGCTTGGAGGAAGCCGGAGCGAACGTTCCCGTTGCCTCGGCGCCGAGCGCGGGCGGGCGTTGCCCTGCGCCTCGCTCGGGGGATGCGCGGGGGGTGTCGGGCGAGGCGCTGTGCGCTGCTAACTACAAACCTCGGGAGTTTTCAGAAGTCCCGAGCTTTGGCTCCGCACCGGACTGCGACCGGAAGGGGTCGGCTCACCGGGGCGGAAGACTCCGTCCCGGCGCCCATCGCGCCTCCCCTCCGAGCCCGACGGGCCGTGGACGAAGCGTTCCGTCCAGCCCCCCAGAGCCCCCGGCAGAGGCCTGGAATGAAGCTTCATTCCAGGACCCCGCTGCTTCCGAGGGCACGCCAAGGGCTGAAAATTGTTCCGGAAAACCCCCGACATCTCAGAACAGGAGCGCGCGCCTTCGCGCCCGGAGGGGGGCCTCGCCTGCGTCACCCCGGAGCGCCTCGCAGGCCGACGCCCTCACGCGCTCGGCGCAGGCGAGGCACCGCCGTCCCGCCCGTCTTCCTTCCGAGCCTTGCGTGATGCGCGCGCGCCTCAGGGCTCGAGCACGAAGGACCGCTCCTTCACCACGCTCACGTCGACCGCGATGGAATCGGCGCCGCGGAGGAGCCCGGTGCTCGCGGTGACCCGCACGACGGTGGGCCCCTGCGCGCTGAAGAACTGGAAGGTCTGCGAGCACGCACCGTCTGGCGCCGGCGCGCCGTAGCGGCTGCCGGCCGTCTCGAGCTCGATGGCGTACCGCTCGGCGCTCTCCGACGGCGACCACCGCAAGCGCAGCGGCTCGATGCTCGACAGGCGCGTGCCCTCCGCCGGTGCGGTGATGTCGAAGGCGCCGGGGACCCGCAGCTCACAAAAGGTGCACCGGCTGCGGGCACGCACCGCGAGGCGAACCGTACCGCCGGGCACGAGCAGCGTGCTCGCGTCTTCGCACAGCGTGTAGCGCGCACTCGCGGGCTCGAAGGGGATGATGCGGCGGTCGAGCGAGAGCTCCAGCTCGCCGGGAGGCGCCCCGTCGCCGAGCGAGGCACTCAGCTCGACCGTGAGGCGCCCGGCCTTCAGCGTCACGTGGCCTCGCACACACAGCTCGGGCCAGGGCGGGAGCAGCGAGGCCCGGGGACGGAGGGGCTCACGGGCCAGCAAGGGGTTCGGCATGGGTCTTCCTTCTGGAGCTCGGAGCGCCCACCGTGGGCGCTCGCTCAGGAAGACCGCCCGGGTGCCCTTTCGTGGGAACCCGGGCGCTGTCACGGGTCCAGCACGAAGGACTGCTCCTTCACCACGCTCACGTCGATCAGGAAGGACTCGAAGACCGCCCCCGACACCACGCCTCCCCTGGCGGCGACGCGAACGCGGGCATCACCCTCGCCGAGCAGCCCGTCGTAGGTCTTCGACAGCGCGCCCTCGTCCGCGGGGCCGCTGTTGAAGACGTTGGGCGTCTCGAGCTCCACGGAGTAGCCCGTCGCGCCCGCCGCCTGCGTCCACTGCACCGCCAGCGGCTGGGTGCTGGAGGCGTGCGCGCCCTCGCCGGGCGCCGTGATGTCGAAGGCGCCGGGCACCTGCAGGTCGCGGAAGGTGCTCTGGCCGCGCGCGCTCACCTCGAGGCGAATCTTCTGCCCCAGGGTGAGCAGCGTGCTCGCGTCCTCGCTCAGCACGTAGTGGCCGCTCGTGGCGTCGAAGGGGAGCTCCCGGCCGCCCAGCTTCAGGGTCGCGTCGTGCAGCTCCTCGAAGCCCGTGCCGTTGTCGATGGAGGCCCGCAGGTCCACGTCGAGGTGGCCGCCGTTCAGCTTCACGTCGCCCGACACGTTGAGGTCCGAGAGAGGCGGCTGCTCCTCACCGTTCCCACCGAGGCCGCACACGGGGATGAACAGGTACGTGACCCAGCCCGCCTCGCACACCAGCGCGTCGTACAGGTCCCCGCCCGGGGTGAGGGTGAGGGAGAGCTTCGTGGACGCCGGCAGCACCGCGGGCTCGCCGCTCTCGTCCGCAGCGCCGATGCTGAAGCCCGCGGGCACGCCCTGCTGCGCCGTGTCCGTGTAGAGGACCATGTACGGGCGGCCGGGCTCGTACGTGGAGGCGCCCACGATGCGGTCCTGCGGCGCGCCGTTGCGCGGGATGCGGTCCAGCTTGCCGTTGCCGTTGAGGTCCTCGTACGCGATGACCAGCCCGATGGCGCCCCGGCCCGGCAGGCCCTGTCCCCACGCGCCCATCGCCTCGGGGGGCGGCGGCTGGAACACGTCCAGCCGGTAGGTGAGCGGGAAGCTGCCCTCGATGGCCGCGTCCTCGGCCACCATCGCGAAGGCGTCCGGGACCTCGGCGCCATCCCCGCTCTCGATGACCGACGTGGGGAACCACACCATCGCCACGTGCAGCGGGCCCTGCGCGTGGTAGCCCGGCGCGGTGCGCATCTCCCCCGTGACGGTGAGCAGCGACTCGCCGCGGTAGCCGGGGTCCACCACCGGGTCGCCACAGCCCGCGAGCGCGAAGAGCAAGGACAGCAGGAACAGCGAGAACAGGTGCAGGTGCTTCGTCATGACTTTTCCCCCTCCGGGGTGCTCGGTGCGCCCGTCAGGGGCGCTCGCTGAGTGGGACCGGTGTGGGGCCTTTTCGTGGGAACCTAGAAGCGCCAGCCCGCGCCCAGCTGCGCCGAGGCGGCCGGGCGCAGCGAGGGGCCGGACTCGGCCGGAAGCTGGCGCACCAGCAGCTGCGCCTGCGCGAGCAGGAAGGCCTGCGCAGGGAGCGGTACCTCGAGCCCCGCCACCGGACCCACGCCGAGCCCCAGCGCACGGCGCGAGGGCAGGGGCGCCGCGGCCGCCTCCTCGCGGTCGCGCGTGAAGCGCTGCTGGAGCGCGAGCAGCTCCACGCCCACGCCCAGCTGTGGCACCAGCGTCCAGCGCAGCCAGCGGTAGCCCGCGGAGGCGCCGAGCCCCAGCGCGCGCTCCTGCACGCCGAGCCCCACGCCGCGGTAGCCCTTGCCCCCTGCGCTGAAGGTTCCCATCCCCCACCAGGGGCCCCAGGTGTGCCGGTAGCCGAGCGCCGCGCCGAGGCGCGCGCCGGTGTCCTGCACCGGTCCCGTGCCCACCTGCCCGAGCACGAGCAGGGCCGAGTTGCGCAGCTCCAGGTAGCCGCCCTTCATCGCCACCTCGGTGAAGCGGCGCCACACCAGGTCCTCCTCGCGCACCGCGCGCTCGCCGCCGTAGGGCAGCTCCAGCTGCGCGAGGCCGGTGCTCGCGCCCGCGCGCTTGCGCAGCAGGTAGCGGCCCGGCGGTACGGCGAGCCGCAGGGCGCGGCCCGGCTGCTTCTCGACCTCCGCCACCACGTCCGGGCGCGGCTGGCTCGCCACCACGTAGCGCCCCGCGAGCTCCGCGGGGAACACGAGCGCGCTGCGCGCTCCGGCGGGCTCGGTGAGGACGAGGTCTCCGGTGCCCGCGAGATCGTAGGCGTAGGCCGGGTGCTGCCCTGCGCCCGCGGCGCCCGCCACCGTGCGCCGGTACGCGTAGGCGTAGGCCTCGGCGAGCGAGACCTTGCCGTCCCCTTCTGCGTCCGCGTCCCCGCGCAGGCCCGTGAGCAGGTGGTGCGTGAACAGCGAGCCCTGCAGCGAGTCCCACTCCTCGCTGCTCTCGCCCGGACCGCTCGAGGAGATGACCACCTGGCCGTGCAGGGGCAGGCGCTCGAGCGAGACGTCGAAGGCGGGCGCGGCGCTGCCGCCCTTGGGCTTGGCCAGGGTGCCGCTCTCGCACGCATCCACGATGACCACCGTGAGCCGCGCGCCGGCGCCGCGCGCGAGGTCGCGCAGCTCGGCGAGCGGCAGGTGCGTGCCGCCCAGGTGCAGCACGCCTCCGGCCGCGTGCGAGGACGCGTACACGGTGAGCACCGGGTCGTGCCCCGCGGCCTTGAGCTCGGCGATGCGGCCCGCGACCTCGCTCAGGCGCTGGCGCACCGCATCCGCCGGCGGGTTGAGCACGAGCAGCGCGCGGTCCGCGCGCACCCCGCCCAGCTCCACGAAGACCTGGCGCACGCGCTGCGCGTCGTCGTCCGCGAAGCGCAGCACCGCGTCGTCGGGGTCGCCCACGTTCGCGCCGATGGCCACGAGCAGGCGCACCGTCTCGGCGCGCGCGGCGAGCGGGAGGAGCAGCAGAAGGACGGCGAGGAGGCGGGTCATGGACGCTTCTGCAGCCGCAGCGTGCTCACGCGGCAGCCATCACAGGTGAGGGTGGGCTCGGGACGTCCGGCCTGCGCGCGCAGCTGCTCGAGCAGGGGCGCGGCCTCGAGCGGGCGGGGCGAGAACACGGCGACGAGCAGCTCGGGACCGGGCGCCGCATCCAGCACCACGCTGCCCGGGAGGAAGTCGCGCTGGCCCGCGGCGAGGGGCGTCGACGTCGCTCCGTTGAAGGGATGGAACACGCTCGCCTCCCCGCGCCCGTCCAGCTCCAGCACGAGCAGGTGGCCGGGGCCCGGCGCCTCGTAGGAGAAGCGCAGCGCATCACCTGCGCGCACCGCGCCGTCGTTCTCCAGCAGCTCCGGCGCGCCGCTGCCCCCGCGCGCCACGGCGACCCGCAGGCCTCCGCCCTTCAGGGTCACGCCCGGGTCCTCGTGCGGGTGCTGCCCGCCGCGCGGCGCGAAGAGGACGATGGCCACCAGCGGAACCAGCAGGCCGCCGATCAGTGGAAGCAGCCTCGGCAGGCGCGAGGGCTTGGGGGCCTCCTCGCGCCGCTCCACCTGGCGCAGGAAGCGCTCGGGGGGACGGGCCTGGAGGAAGGCGGCTTGCGCGCTCTGCAGGGCCTGCAGCTGCGCGGAGCAGTCGGGGCAGGCCTGCACGTGGGCACGGGTGGGCTCGGGCACGCGCTCGCCGGCGCTCAGCGCCTCGAGGACGGCGGCCGGGGGGCACTGGGGCCCGCGGGGACTGGGAGGCAGGGGCTTCATCGCATCTCCTTGTGCGCTTCCTGCTGGGGGCGGCGCGCGGACTGCCAGAGCTGGCGGACCTGCGCCTCGAAGAGCTGCAGCTTCTTGCCCACGGTCTTGCGCGAGTAGCCGGTCTGCTCGGCCACCTCCTCCTGGGTGTAGCCGTCCAGGAAGTGCAGCACGCCGATGGTGCGGGTCTTGTCGTCGAGCTGGCGCAGCGCGCCGCCGAGCAGGGCGCGGCGGTCCGCGTCCTCGCCCGAGCCCTCGCCGCGCGCCTCGTGCGCCTGCAGCTGCGCCTCGCTCGCCACGGGCTCGCGGCCGCGCTTCTGCATCAGGTCGAAGCAGCAGCGCTGCGCGATGGTGTACAGCCACGCGAGGCTCGCGCCCGTCTCGCGCGGCTCGCCGTAGCGCTTCACGCGCAGGAAGGTCTCCTGCAGCGCGTCCTCGGCGTCCTCGGGGCGCTGCACCAGCGCGAGGCAGCGTCGGTGCACGAGGTAGCCGTACTGCGTGTAGAGCGCACTGAGGCGCGCGTCATCCATGGCGGCGTCCGGAGGCAGGCAGTGGGTCGCGCGGCGTCATCGATCGATAGACCGGGCGGCGGGGAAGAATTGGGAACCTCGATTTTTTCGGGACCGCGATCATAGGGAGAAGCCGGGGCGGGGACGAGCCACCCCCCCTTCTCGTGAGCTGGAAAAGGAAGGGGGTTCCCAGGAAATGGGCCCTCCCCGGTCCCCTTGACGAACGCGCGGCACCCGCCGCGCACCACTCCGAAGGGGGACCCACGATGCGCCACACGCTCCGAACCGCGATGCCCACGCTGCTCCTGCTGCTCACCCTGAGCGCCTGCGCCGACGGCACGCAGACCACGAATCCCGAGCAGTCTCAGGGGGAGCCCGGGCTGGCCGGGCCTCAAGGTCCGGCGGGAGCGCAGGGTCCGCAGGGTCCCGCAGGAGCAGTGGGTTCCCAGGGGCCCGCGGGTGAGCAGGGTCCCGCCGGGCCGCAGGGGGCGCCGGGTGCGGCCGGCCCCCAGGGCGCCACGGGGGCAACGGGGCCCGCCGGTCCGATGGGGCCGGCAGGTCCGATGGGGCTCACCGGACCGATGGGGCCTGCGGGGGCGACGGGCCCCAAGGGCGCGACGGGGGCGACCGGTGCGACGGGTGCAACCGGCGCGACGGGAGCGACGGGCGCAACCGGTGCGACGGGAGCGACCGGTGCGACGGGGCCCGCCGGTCCGATGGGGCCGGCAGGTCCCCAGGGGCCTGCGGGACCGATGGGACCTGCGGGGGCGCACGATCCGGCCTTCTTCGCGCAGCAGTACTCGAGCCCGGCGTACAGCACCTCCGCGTACTTCGTGGAGGTGCCGGGCGTGAGCTTCACCTTCATGGCGGCGGAGGGGCACCGGGCGCGCATGCTGCTCACGGCGCAGCTGCGGGTGTCGCGTCCGGGAGGCGGCCCGGTGACCTGCGGCCTGTGGCTGGGCGACGCCGCCCCGTACCTCATGGAGCAGGTGACGCTGACGGCGCCGGCGAACGGCCAGTACGCGGAGCCCTTCTACTTCTCCACGATGCGGGGAGAGGGCCTGTTCGGCGGCCAGTACACGCCGCAGCTGCAGGTGGCCCGCTCCGCCGACTCCACCGAGGGCACCTGCCGGGTGGACAACGCCGCGCTGGAGATCGTGCTGCGCTGAGCGAAGCCCTTCCTGCTGGACACGAGGGCGAAGCGGTCCCCTCTCCCTTTGGGAGAGGGTCGGGGTGAGGGATTGATATGAGCGTGTTCGCGCCCCATGACGAAGCCCACCCTGCGCTCTCTCTTCCTCGACTCCGAGCGCCGCCTGCGCACGGGCTGGTGGTTCCCCCTCTACCTGTTCTGCGCCGGCGCCTTCGGCCTGCCGGTGCTCTTCGTGCTGCACGCGCGCGGTGTCGAGCTCACTGAGTCGCAGCGGCACGCCCTCACGGCGAGCTTCTTCATCCTGGCAGGGTGGGCGTGTCAGGCGCTGCGGCGCAGGCCGCTCGCAGAGCTCGGCCTGCGGCTCGATGGGCGCTGGCTGCGTGAGCTCTGCGTGGGGCTCGCGCTCGGCGCCGCGCTGATGCTCGCGCCGGCGCTGCTGCTCACGGCAGTGCGCGCGGTGCACTGGCAGCTGCCCGCAGGGGGCGCGGCGCTGCTGCTGCCCGGGCTCGGCCTCTGCGCGGCGGTGGCGCTCGGTGAAGAGGTGTTCTTCCGCGGCTTCCTCTTCCAGCGCCTCGTGCACGGGCTGGGTCGCTGGCCCGCGCAGCTGCTCGTCGCGGTGCTCTTCGTGGCCACGCACTGGAACAACCCGGGCATGTCGGGCCTCACGCGCGTGTGGGCGAGCGTGAACATCTTCCTCGCGTCACTGCTCTTCGGCGCGGCGTTCCTGCGCACGCGGGCGCTCGCGATGCCGCTCGGCCTGCACCTCGCGGCGAACTGGGTGCAGGGCAGCGTGCTCGGCTTCGGCGTGAGCGGCTTCGGTGGCGCAGGGCTGCTGCAGCCCGAGCTGAAGGGGCCTGACTGGCTCACCGGCGGCGCCTTCGGCCTCGAGGCGAGCCTTCCGGGCCTCCTGTGCGTCGCGGCGCTGCTGGCGCTCGTGCTCCGCTGGCGCGGGGCGTCTCCGGCTGACAATCCCTCACCCTGACCCTTCCCCAGAGGGAGAGGGGACGGGCTCAGGCCTTGCGATAGGTCAGCACGATCGCGCCACTGCCGAAGACCTTCGTGCTCGCGAGCTTCAGGTCGACGGGCTTGGACAGCTCGGAGAACAGGGGGAGCCCCTTGCCGAGCGCGACCGGGCAGACCATCAGCTGGTACTCGTCGACGAGCCCGCCCGCCGCGAGCGACCGGGCCAGGCCCGCGCCGCCCAGCACCCGGATGTCCTTGCCGGGCTGCGCCTTGAGGCGCGCCACCTCTTCGGAGAGCTCACCCTTCGCGATGAGGGGGCTGGCCCAGGAGCCCTGTCCGCCCTGCCGGTCGGTGAGCCCCTTCCGCGTGAAGACCACCTTGGGGAGCGCGTTCATCGGCGCCGCGAAGGGCGAGTCCGCGGTCGGCCAGTAGTCCGCCATCTCGCGGAAGGCGCCACTGCCCATGGCGATCACCCCCGCCTGGCCCAGGTTCTCGATGACCCACGCGTCCGTCGCGTCGTCCCCGGAGCGGAAGACCCAATCGTTCTCCCCGTTCGGGCCACCGACGAAGCCATCGAGCGAGACGAACATCCCCAGAATCAGCCTTCTCATGGTCGCTCCCCCTCAGTGCGTCCCGAGCTGCGGCGCAGCGTGTTGTGTCCGGTGCTCCTGCGCATCCTCCGTCGCCCGAGGCGCGCGGAAGGGCAGCAGCGCGCGCAGGCGTGCATCGCGCAACACCAGCCCCGCCCACATCAGGGCACCGAGATACACGGGGAAGAGCAGGTGGCTGAAGAGCGGGTTGCCCACGCGCAGGTGCGTGGCGACCGCGCCGCCGAAGAAGCCGGTGAGCACGATGGCGCCGAGCACCGCGGTGCGCGGCAGCGCGTAGAGCAGCGCGCCCACGAGCGCGAGCACGCCGATGGGGAGGATGGCGCTCTCGGGATAGCCGAGCTGCAGCGTGCCCTCCACCACCTGCGGCGGCCGCACCAGCTTGCCCACACCGTCCGCGAGCATGAACAGCACCACCAGTCCGCTCAGGATACGGCCCGTCCACCGCTGTGCCTTCG
This sequence comes from Aggregicoccus sp. 17bor-14, assembly GCF_009659535.1. Taxonomy (NCBI): domain Bacteria; kingdom Pseudomonadati; phylum Myxococcota; class Myxococcia; order Myxococcales; family Myxococcaceae; genus Aggregicoccus; species Aggregicoccus sp. 17bor-14. The sequence goes on along the minus strand of NZ_VJZZ01000002.1, from coordinate 152,395 downwards.
TCACCGTGTACATAGGAGCTCCCTGGAATCGCGGCAGGGCGTCGTGCCCGCCTTCACAGGGGCGACGACCGGGGTCCCGCGATTTCGACACGCGCACCCACGAAATCCGTGCGCGCATGTCGGTGCCCCTCCTCCACCCGCCGACCTGGCGGGCGAGCGTCCCTCGCGCGGCGCTTGGCGGCGCCCGGCCCCTGAGCGACAAGAGGCGCCTCCATGGACATCGCGCTGCTGACCTACGCCGAGGCGCCCACCCTTCCCCCGGACGACCACCACCTGCTCGCTCCGCTGCGCGCGCGAGGCCTCACCCCCCACGCGGTGGTGTGGGACGCGCCCGAGGTGGACTGGAGCCGCTTCCGGCTCGCGGTGGTGCGCGGCACCTGGGACTACTTCGTGAAGCCGCAGGCCTTCGGGCAGTGGCTGCAGAAGGTCGAGGTGCAGGTGGAGCTGTACAACCCGCCCGCGCTGCTGCGCTGGAACGCGCACAAGGGCTACCTGCAGCAGCTCGCGGAGGCGGACGTGCCCGTCACCCCCACGCGCCTCTGCCGCAAGGGGGCCTCGCGCCCCGCCTCGCTCGCAGCGCTCGCGGACGAGCGCGGCTGGGAGCAGGTGGTGGTGAAGCCCGCGGTCTCCGGCGGCGGGCGCCTCACCCGCCTCTTCTCGCGCGCGGAGCACGCGCACGCAGGCCAGGAGCACCTGGAGGCGGTGCTCGACGAGGGCGATGCGCTGGTGCAGCCCTTCCTGCGCTCGCTGCACGAGGAGGGTGAGCGCTCCTACGTCTTCATCGACGGCGCCTTCAGCCACGCCGTGGTGCGCCCGCCCACCATGGGCGCGCAGTCCTTGCCGGACGGCTACCCGCTCGCGCCACGCGCGGACGAGCTGCAGCTCGCGCTCCGGGCCCTGCGCGCCGCGCCCACGCGCACGCTGTACGCGCGGGTGGACGTGGCCACGGGCGCGGAGGGCAACCCCGTGCTGCAGGAGCTCGAGGTCATCGAGCCGCGCCTCTTCTTCGCCAGCGCGCCAGCGTCCGCCGAGCGACTCGCGGACGCCATCCTCGCGCGCGCGAAGCGCTGAAGCCCCGTAGAGTCCAGGCCGCCCCCATCCGGAAGGTGCCCATGCTGCGCACGGCAGGTCCGCTCGTCCTCGGTCTCCTCGCGATGCTCCCCTTTGCCGCCGTCGCCCAGAAGAAGGCGGCGGGCTCCAGCAGCGCGCTGCAGACGCTCATCGCGCGCGAGTGGCAGTACCAGCTCGAGCACAGCCCCACCTACGCCTCGGTGCTCGGCGACCGGCGCTGGAACGGGCTGTGGGACGACCTGAGCCTCGAGGCCATCGAGGCCGACCACCGGCACAACGTGCAGGTGCTCAAGGAGCTGGATGCGTTCAAGGGCAAGCGCCTGAGCGCGAAGGAGCAGCTGGACTACGAGCTGCTGCGCCGCGACTACCAGACCTGGGTGGACGAGCACCGCTTCCGCTGGTTCCTCGTGCCCATCAGCTCCATGAGCAGCCTGCCCGAGGGCGTGAAGCAGGCGCCGGGCGTGCAGGTGGCCTACCAGCTCGCGGACACGCTGCGCTTCGCTACCGTGAAGGACTACGCGGACTGGATCCAGCGCATGGAGGGCTTCGGCACCTACGTGGACCAGACCATCGCGCTGATGCGCCAGGGCATGGCGGAGAAGCGCATCCACCCCAAGGCGGTGATGCAGCGCGTGCCGCGGCAGGTGGAGGTGCAGCGGGTGAAGGACCCGGCGAAGAGCGGCTTCTACTCGCCCTTCACCCGCTTCCCCGCGAGCATCCCGCAGGCCGAGCAGCAGCGCCTCTCCGACGAGGCGAAGGCGTCGATCGCGCGCACGGTGCTGCCCTCGCTCGAGCGCTTCCACACCTTCCTCGTGAAGGAGTACATCCCGGCCGCGCCCGAGCAGGTGGGCGTGTGGCAGGTGCCGGACGGCGAGGCGATGTACGCCGCCTTCGCGCGCCGCTCCACCACGACCTCGCTCACCCCGGAGGAGATCCACCAGCTGGGCCTCTCCGAGGTGAAGCGCCTGCGCGCGGAGATGGAGGCGGTGAAGGCGCGCGCGGGCTTCAAGGGGACGCTTCCCGAGTTCTTCACCTTCCTGCGCACCTCGAAGGAGTTCTACTACCCGAGCGGCGCGGAGCTGCTGCTGCACTACCGCGACCTGGCCAAGCGCATCGACCCGCGGCTCGTGCGCCTCTTCCGCACGCTGCCGCGCGCGCCGTATGGCGTGGAGCCCACGCCCGAGGCGATGGCCCCGGACGTGACCACGGGCTTCTACTACCCGGCGAGCGCGGACGGCTCGCGCCCCGGCACGTACCTGGTGAACCTGTACAAGCCGGAGACGCGGCCGCGCTGGGAGATGGTGCCGCTCACGCTGCACGAGAGCGTGCCGGGCCACCACCTGCAGACGAGCCTCGCCGCGGAGCAGACGGGGCTGCCGGAGTTCCGCCGCTACGGCTACTACATGGCCTACGGCGAGGGCTGGGCGCTGTACTGCGAGACGCTCGGCGACGAGCTCGGCCTCTACGACGACCCCTACGACAAGTTCGGCCAGCTGGCGTACGAGATGTGGCGCGCGGTGCGGCTCGTGGTGGACACGGGCATGCACCAGAAGCACTGGACGCGCCAGCAGGCCATCGCCTTCTTCATGGAGAACTCGCCGCGCCAGGAGCTCGACGTGACGAACGAGGTGGACCGCTACATCGCGATGCCTGGCCAGGCGCTCGCGTACAAGATTGGGCAGCTGAAGATCCGCGAACTGCGCAACCGCGCGGAGAAGGCCCTGGGCGAGCGCTTCGACGTGCGCGCCTTCCACGACGCCGTGCTGCTCGAGGGCTCGCTGCCGATGGACGTGCTCGAGCGCCGCATCGACCAGTGGATCGCCGCACAATCCAAGTAGGAACAGCGCGCGAAGCTGTCCCCAACCGTGTCCTCCCTCTCCCTCTGGGAGAGGGTCGGGGTGAGGGTGTCGGGTTCCCATATGCGCCTCACCGCCCCACCCCACCTGGACACGCGCACCCTGCCCCTCTGGCCCCCGCTGCTCGCGACGCGGGGGCCCGGGGCACGCAGTGAGGGCCACGCGCACCACGCGATGCACCTCGTCGTCACCCTGAAGGGCACGCTCGCGGTGCAGGTCGAGGGCGGCCCCGCGCAGCGCGCCGCGGGGGTCCTCACCGCGCCAGACGTCCCCCACGCCCTGGACGCGCGGGGCACGGAGATCCTCCTCGTATTCCTCGACCCGCAGGGAGAGGCTGGCGCGAGCCTGCTCCCGACGCTGCCGGGCCCGGTGCGCCTGCTCACCCGCGCGGAGGCGGACGCCGTCGCGAGGGACGCAGACCCCCTCTCCTTGATGCAAGAGGGCGGAGCTGCGTGGACGCGCGCGCTCGTCGAGACACTCGGTGCGCAGCCGCTGCCCGAGCGCGCCCCACCCCACCCGCGCGTGCGCAAGCTGCTGCGCCTGCTGCGCGAGCTCCCTCCCGAGGCGGACACCTCGCTCGAGGCGCTCGCCGCGCAAGTCGGCCTCTCCTCCGGCCGCCTCATGCACGCCTTCACCGCGTCCATCGGGCTTCCCCTGCGGCCCTACCTCGCATGGCTGCGGCTTCAGCGGGCCGCGGCAGGCATCGTGGGCGGGATGCCGCTCTCCGAAGCTGCACACGCCGCAGGCTTCTCGGACGGCGCGCACATGAGCCGCACCTTCCGGCGCATGCTGGGCATGGCGCCCTCCGCGCTGCAGCGCCCCCTTCTGCCGTAGCCAGTTCGTTCAAGCGCCCGGGCCGAGGGCAGGGCTATCTCCTCACGCATGGAGAACACGGTCATGCGCGAAGGAAACCTGCTGTCCTGGCAGTGGTCGCTGTACCCGGAGGCGCACCGCACGCGCCGAAACCTCGTGCTGCACGCGCTCACCGCGCCACTCTTCATCGCGGGAACCAGCGCGCTCGCCCTCTCGCCCTTCCTCGGCGTGGGAGCCGCGGCGGGCGGCCTGCTCGGGGTGGTAGGTGCGGCGGCGGCGCAGGGGCGGGGGCACGCGGGAGAGCCCGCACGCCCGGCGCCCTTCCGGGGGCCCGGCGACGTGGTGGCGCGGCTTTTCGTGGAGCAGTGGGTGACCTTCCCCCGCTTCGTGCTCTCCGGAGGCTTCGCGCGCGCCTGGCGCGAGGCCTCCTGACGTCAGCGGGGCAGGGCATACTGCAGGCCTCTCCCCGATTCTGGAGTCCCGCACATGCTCTACGCCATCCTCTGCGTGCACGACGAGCAGACCGTCTTCGGCTGGTCCAAGCAGGAGGATGACGCCCTGATGGAGCGCCTGGAGGTGGTGCACCAGAAGCTCGCGGCGCAGGGGCGGCTGGGGCCCGCGGCGCGGCTGGGGCCCACCACGAGCGCCAGCACGGTGCGCCGCACGGGCCGGGGTCACACGGTCACCGACGGGCCCTTCGCCGAGACGAAGGAGCAGATCCTCGGCTTCTACATCGTGGACTGCGCCTCGCAGGAGGAGGCGAACGAGGTGGCCCGCGAGCTCCAGGAGATCAACACAGGCGCCACCTACGAGGTGCGCCCGGTGCGGCTGTTCAAGCCGGGGATGCTGGCGCGGTAGGGCCCCCTCCGACGACCCTTCATCCCGCCGCTACGACCTCTGGTCGGAAGGTGGCAGCCGAGCAGCGAGCGGCGGCGTACATCCAGGGCACACTCCCTGGAGGCCTCCGATGCCCGCACGCACCATCCGCCTGTCCCTCGCCGTCCTGATGCTCACCGTTGCCGGCAGCAGCTTCGCCGCTGCGCCCCCGTCCGCCCCTCCGCAGGCCGCGCCGGCCATCGCGCGCGAGAAGATGAAGCGCCTCGCGGTGATGGTGGGCCAGTGGCAGGGGGACGGGTGGATCGACATGGGGCCGCAGGGCCGCAAGACCTTCAACGTGAAGGAGAGCATCCAGCCGCGGCTGGACGGCACGGTGCTGCTGGTGGAGGGCCTGGGCAAGGGCCGCATCCAGCCGCAGGGCCCCGAGGTGCCGGTGCACCAGGCGCTGGGCGTGCTCTCGTATGATGCGCAGGCGGACCGCTACGGCTTCGTCGCGTACCGGCTCGGCGGGGAGAAGGTGGACACCGAGATGAAGGCGCTTCCGGACGGCAGCTTCCAGTGGGGCTTCAGCATGCCGCACGGGCAGGTGCGCTTCACCATCCGCATCGCGGACGGGCAGTGGGTGGAGAGCGGCGAGCGCTCGGCGGACGGCAAGACCTTCACGCCCTTCTTCGAGATGAAGCTCAAGCGGACCGAGGGCTAGCGCGCGATGGGGCGAGGGCAGCGCTGGGCGGTGTTCGCGGGGCTCACGCTGCTGGTGGCGGCGGCCGTCACCGGCACGATGGTGCTGGGCTCCACGGCGCCGCTCGCCGCTGCCGCCCCCGTGTTCGCACTCAGCATCTTCTACGGCGCCTTCATCGGCTTTCCGATGATGGGGCTCTTGCCCGCGGTGGGGCAGCGCGTGGGGCGGATGGCGCCTGCGCGCGGGCTCTTCACCATGATGGCGGCGTGCGTGGGGCTCGCCGCGCTCTCCATGCTCGTGGCCACGGGGACGCTCGCGGGGCTCGGCGTCATCCCGCGCGCACAGGTGAGCCAGCGACTGCTCAACGACGGGCTCCTCAGCGTGCTGCTCGCCTTGCCCATGAGCGTGGGCGCCTTCGCCTACTCGCGCATGGTGGGCCGGCTGCAGGAGGCGCAGCGGCGCAGGGCGCGCGCAGAGGCCCTCACGCTGGAGGCGCGCTTCAGCTCGCTCTCCGCGCGGCTGCAGCCGCACTTCCTCTTCAACACGCTCAACTCCATCGCGGCGCTGGTGCGCGAGGATCCGCGCGCGGCGGAGCACCTGGTGGAGCGCCTGAGCGCGCTCTTGCGCGGGGCGCTGGACGCGAGCCACGCGGGACCCGTGCCGCTGCAGCGCGAGCTGGACCTGGTGCAGGACTACCTCGACATCGAGCAGGTGCGCCTGGGCGCGCGCCTGCGCTCGCGCGTGGAGGTGGAGCCCGGGTGCGAGGCGCTGCGCGTGCCGCCCTTCACGCTGCAGACGCTGGTGGAGAACGCGGTGAAGTACGCGGTGGCGCCGCGGCGCGAGGGCGGAGAGGTGCAGGTGCGCGCGCGGCAGGAGAGGGGCGCCCTGCAGCTCGAGGTGGTGGACGACGGGCCGGGCTTCGGGGGGCCGCCGCCCTCGGGACACGGGCTGGACATGCTCGCGCAGCGGCTGGACACGGCGTACGGAGAGGCGGCCAGCGTGCGCGTGGAGCGCCGGGCCGAGGGCGGCGCGCGCGTGTGCGTGCGGTTGCCGGCGGAGCGTGCTGAGTGACGGCGCCCCTGCTGCGAGCGGTGCTGGTGGACGACGAGCCGCTCGCGCTGCGCAGGCTCGCGCGGCAGCTCGCGGAGACGGGGCGCGTGCAGGTGGTGGCGCAGCACACGGATCCGCAGGAGGCGCTCGCGGCGCTGCGCTCGGGCGCGCCGTGTGACGTGCTCTTCCTCGACGTGCAGATGCCCGGCATGAGCGGGCTCGAGCTCGCGCAGGCGCTCTCCCCCTGCCCGCCCGTCATCTTCACCACCGCCTTCGATGCCTACGCGCTGCAGGCCTTCGAGGTGAGCTCGGTGGACTACCTGCTCAAGCCCGTGGAGGCGCGGCGGCTCGAGCGCGCGCTGGACAAGCTGCAGCGCCTCTACCCCGCAGGCGCGGCGCTCCCGGCCGAGGCGCTGCAGGCGCTCACCCAGGCCCTGCGGCCGCCGGAGCCGCTCACCCGGCTCGCCTCCCGCATGGGCGCACGGGTGCGCGTGCTCGAGCTCTCGCAGGTGACGCACCTGTACGCCGAGGACCGGCTCACCTACGCGGCCTGCGGAGGCAAGAGCCTGGTCGTGGACCCCTCGCTCGCGGAGCTGGAGCGCCGCCTGGACCCCGCACGCTGGGTGCGCATCCACCGCGCGACGCTGGTGAACCTGGACTGGGTGAGCGAGCTGCTCGGCGGCTACGCGGATGCGCGCGTGCGGCTGAGGGACGGCACGGAGCTCTCCGTCGCGCGCGACCGCTTCCGCCACCTGAGCGAGCGGCTCGGGCTCTGAGCCTCGAGCGCCAAGATGGGACACCCCTCGGTCCACCGCTCGACAGCCAGGACCCAGGGCGGGCGGCGGGGCGCGGCGGGAAGGACGTGGAGTCCCTGCTCACCGTAGAGTGCGCCGCGCCGGGCGGGCCCCCTGTGCCGGCTCCGAGGGCCGAGACGACGTGAGAGCAGAGCGAAACACGGACCCCTTCTGGTTCGTGCCGGAGGGCAGCGAGACGGGAGCGCTGATGCGGGCCGTGGACTGGGCGCGCACGGCGCTCGGACCGCCAGAGCGCTGGCCGCTCAGCCTCACCACGACGCTGGGCATCCTCTTCAACACCCGGCACCCGATGTTCCTCTTCTGGGGCCCGGAGCTGGTGCAGTTCTACAACGACGCGTTCCGCCCCAGCTTCGGCGAGGGCAAGCATCCCCGGGCGATGGGCCAGCGCGGCCCCGAGTGCTGGCCGGAGATCTGGGACCTCATCGGCCCGCAGATCCGCGACGTGATGGAGCGCGCTCAGCCCTGCTGGAACGAGAACCAGCTCGTCCCCTTCTTCCGCAACGGGCGCATCGAGGACATCTACTGGACCTACAGCTACTCGCCGGTGTTCGGCGAGGACGGCCGGGTGGCGGGCACCCTCGTGGTGTGCACCGAGACGACCGGGACGGTGTTGGCCCACCAGCGGCTCGCGCAGGCGCAGCGTGAGACCGAGCTCGCGCGCGAGGAGCTGCAGGGGGTGTTCATGCAGGCCCCCATCCCCATGTGCATCCTCACCGGGCCCGAGCACGTGTTCACCCTGGCCAACGCGCCCTACGTGCAGCTGGTGGGCCGCGAGGTGGTGGGCAAGTCGCTCGGCGAGGCCTTCACCGAGCAGGAGGCCGGCTTCTACCGGCCGCTGCTGGACCGCGTCTTCCAGACGGGCACGCCGGTGGTCGTGCGCGAGGCGCCGCTGCTGCTGCCCGGCCCGGACGGCGTGGTGCACGAGCGCCTCATCGACGTGGGCTACCACCCGTACCGCGACGGCAGCGGCAAGCCGCTGGGCGTGCTCGGGGTCATCCAGGACGTGACGGCGCCGACGCGCGCGCGCAGGGAGATGGAGGCGCTGACCGGAGAGCTGCGGTCGGCGGTGCACGCGCGCGACGAGTTCCTCTCCATCGCGAGCCACGAGCTGCGCACGCCGCTCACGGGGCTGAAGCTGCAGGTGCAGACCGCGCGGCGCACGCTGGCGCGCCAGGGCGGGGCGCCGCTGCCGCCCGAGCGCGTGGAGCGGCTCGTCGAGGCAGTGGAGCACGGCCTGGGGCGCATGGCGCGCCTGGTGGAGGACATGCTGGACATCTCGCGCATCCAGAGCGGCCGGCTGCAGCTGCAGCGCGAGCCGGTGGACCTCGTCCACGTCGTGCGCGACACCTTCGAGCGCTTCAGCGTCCAGCTCGCGGAGGTGGGCAGCGCGGCGACGCTGCAGCTGCCGCAGAGCCTGGTGCTCTGGGCGGACCGGATGCGCCTCGAGCAGGTCCTCACCAACCTGCTCACGAACGCGGTGCGCTACGCGCCGGGGGTGGCCATCACGGTGGACCTGGAGGAGACGGAGCAGGGCGCCCTGCTGCGCTTCCACGACGCAGGGCCCGGCATCGCACTCGAGAACCAGGAGCGGGTCTTCGAGCGCTTCGAGCGGCTCATCCCCGCGAGCCACGTGAGCGGACTGGGGCTCGGGCTCTACATCGTGCGGGAGATCGTCCGCGCCCACGGCGGCAGCGTGGGCCTGCAGAGCGAGCCCGGCGACGGCACCCGCTTCCTCGTGCAGCTGCCGCGCGGCGAGCGGCCCTAGGCCTCCTGCGCGGGCGGTGGCCCGCGGAACGCATCCTTCTTCGCCACGGGCGGCAGCTTCACCGGCTTGCCCTCGCGCGCGGACTGGTAGAGCGCCTCCATGAGGCGCTGGTCCTGCAGGCCCTCCTCGCCCGGCGTGTGCGGGTCCTTGCCCTGCTGGATGCAGGTGGAGAAGTGGTCGAGCTCGCGCGCGAACTGGCTCTTCTCCGCGTACTTGCGCTCGGTCTCCTCCTCCACCTTCGGGTCGTCCTTGCTCTTGCGCGCGATGCGCAGGCGCAGCCCGCGGTAGGCGAAGGCCGGGTCCATGTCCGCCCACGCCTCCGAGCCCATCAGCCGCAGGCGGCGCGACTCGTGGATGGAGTAGCCCGTGGTGCACGCGGCGATGAGGCCCGAGGGAAAGCGCAGCGTGAAGGCGAACTGCTCCTCCACCTCCTTGAAGCGCGCATCGCCCGGGGTGCTGTACTGCGTACCCATCACCTCGATGGGCTCCTCGCCGCTCAGGTAGCGCGAGGCATTGAGGCAGTAGAGCCCCACGTCCGGCAGCGCGCCTCCACCCGCGAGCGCGCGCTTGAGCCGCCAGTGCTGCGGGTTGCTCTCGTGCTGGCCGTTGTCCGCGGTGAAGAGCTTGAGCGCGCCGAGCGCTCCCGAGCGCGCCATGCCGATGAGCGCGCGGTGGTGCGGCTCGTACTGCATGCGGTACGCGACCATCAGCTTGCGCTGCGCCTTGCGGCAGGCCTCGATCATCTGCTCGCACTCGGCCACCGTGTTGGCCATCGGCTTCTCGCACAGCACGTGCTTTCCGGCCTGCGCGGCGCGCACCGTGAACTCCGCGTGCATGCTGTTGGGCAGCACCACGTAGACCACCTGCACCTCGGGGTTGTCGCGGATGCGGTCGAAGGTCTTGTAGTCGTAGAGGCTCTTCTCGCTGATGCCGTACTGGCGCGCCACGGTGCGCGCCTTGGCGAGGTCTCCGGAGACCAGCGCCACCGGGCGGCTCGCGGTGCACTGCGCGAAGGCGGGCAGCAGCTCCTCGAGCGTGAGGTGCCCGAGCCCCACCAGCGCGTAGCCCACGCGCTGCGACGGCGGCTGCAGCTTCGGAGGGCCTCCGGTCTCGCGCTCGCTCTTGGCGGAGTGCTCCTCGAGCTTGATTTCACCGCCCTTCTCCGCCCCCTCGGCCGCCGCTGCGAGCGCGTCGGTGACCGCGCCTCCCGCCGCGACGAAGCTGCCGGCAGTGCCCAGCACCTGACGCCGCGTCCAGCCTGCACTCCAGATCTGCTCCACGGGTGATGCTCCTCGCGCGAGGCCGCAGGCGCGTGGAGCGCTCCGGCCGATGGAGCACGGAGGGTGACGGGAGCACGGCGTGTCCTGCACGTGCGCGTTCCGGTGCCTGTGACGCGCAGGACAGGGCGAGCCGCACGGCGTCCACCAGAGGTCATCCGAGGAGCGGTCTGGAGCACTGACCTGCGCGCACGCTGCACCCCCTCGCGTGACGGCAGCGTGACGAGGTGCGAGGCGTGACGAAGTCACGGCACAGTCACCGTGGGGGCGGCACAACGGCGCACATGAACACGACGACTTCCAACGCCTCCCTGCCCTGGCCCCTGCGCGGCGCCACCCAGTTCGCCCTCGGGCGGCTGATGGTCTACGGCACCGTGGGGCTCGCCTCCGAGCTCTTCTTCTACAACCTGTGCAAGCTCGCGCGCGGCACGCCCGTGCTGCGCTGGGCCTTCCAGTTCGACTGGCGGGTGGACCCCCGCCTCAACCTGGACGCGGTGTGGAGCGCCCCGGCCGAGACGCTGTACGGCCAGGCCAGCCTCTGGATGTTCCTGGTGTACGGCGGCTGCTCGCTGCTGCTGGTGGAGCCGCTGTACCGCCGGCTCGCGCGCTGGCCGCTGATCCTGCGCGCCTTCGCCTACGCCCTGGCCATCCTCGCCGGCGAGTGGGCCACGGGCTGGGGGCTGCGGGCCGTGACCAGCTACGACATCTGGTACTACGCGGACGCCGGGGCGCTCGGGAAGATGACCTCCTGGTACCTCGTCCCGGCCTGGTGCGTGACCGGCCTCATCGCCGAGGGGCTCTACCGCGGGATGCTCGGGCTGGTGGCCCTGGTGCCCCAGGCGGCGTTCCTCCTCGAGCGGCTGCGCGCGCGCACCGCCTCGCGGGGCCCTGTGCACGCCTGAGATCCGAGGGTCCGGCCGGACCCGGCACTTCCGCAGCAAAGAACCAATGAGCACTCTGTCGCGCCCTCTCAGGCGCCGGCAGTCGCAGTCAGTCAGATCATCTTCGGGGGGAACATCCAGATGTTGACGGGGGGAGTGGTGGCGCACGTGTCGGACCTGCACCTGGGGTCCAGCGCGGCGGGCGTGGAAGCAGCGCGGCAGCTGGTCTCGAGCCTGCGCGCCGAGCGCGTGGAGCACGTGGTGGTGACGGGGGACGTGACGCACCGCGGCCGCCCCGAGGAGCTCGCGCTCTTCGAGCAGCTCTTCGCGCCGCTGCTCGCCGAGGGCCGCGTGACGGTGGTCCCGGGAAACCACGATCTCGTGGGCCCGGGCGTGGGCGGCCGCTTCATGGGCGGGCGCCGGGTGGACGTGGTGCAGCGCAAGGGCCTGCACCTGGTGCGCGTGGACACCACGGGCCCGCACAACCACAGCTACTGGGAGAGCCAGGGCCTGCTCACCCGCGAGCAGCTGGACGAGGTGGAGCGCGCGGTGGACGCGGCGAGCCCCGGCGACGCGGTGTTCGTCCTCATGCACCACCACCCGCTGCCCCTGCCCGAGGAGAGCCTGCAGGAGCGCATCGCCGCGCGCCTGGGCTGGAGCAACGCGGGGGAGCTGGAGCTGGGCGGCGCGCTGGTGAGCCGCCTGCTGGGGAAGGTGGACCGCGTGCTGCACGGCCACCGCCACCGGCCGCAGAGCCAGACGCTGGACCTCTCGCGCCGCGCGCTGCACGTGAGCAACGCGGGCGCGAGCCTGGAGCTCGGCCGCGTGCCGCTCGTCTCCTACGGCCTGCGCGCGGGGCTCGCGAGCCCCGAGCCGCGCTGGCTCACCTTCACAGACGCGCCTGTTGCCTCGCCCTCCAGCGCCCGCGAGCTGCGCACCGCCGTGGGTGAGACGCTGCGCGCCTGGTGGGACGAGACGTGGGGCGAGACCGTTCCCGCGGCTCCCGCTCGGATCGTCGCGATGGCGCGCGCCGGCTGACCCACTGCGCGGGCCCCGCAGGTAGCTCCTCCTGCGTGCACCCCGTGGGGGATGGCGATTCCGCGGCCGGCCCCTTCCTCGCAGGCAGCTGAGCGAGCGCATTTCCCGCGGCGCGCGCCCACAAGCCGGGGGACTGCACGGCTGCGAAGTCGCAGGCGTCGAGGCCGCTCGGAGTGTCTTCGGGGCGGGCCCTCTCTTCGAAGCGCGCGTCCACCGTTGAGCAGTCCCGAGGCGACGGGAGTGCGCGGAGGCTGGGCAGCCGCACCCCCGGACCCTACCTCCGAGCGCAGGCAAGGGGCCTGCACCCTTCACGCACTCGTCTCAGCTGCACGCAGCGAGGTCTCGCATGCACCGGTCTTTCTCCATGGCCGCGGCCTGGACCTGCAGCGGCCTGCTCTGGGCGCTCGCGGGATGCACGCCGCAGGAGCCCGTCGTCCGTCATGCGGCCGCGCTCACCGTCTCCGCCGCCCCCTTTCAGGTCCTGGACATCCACACGGAGAAGTTCGTGCACCGCACCCTGGGGATGGCGCCCGGCTCCGAACCCGCCTCGCTCACGCGCTCAGGCGGCGTCACCTACTTCACGGCGGACGACGGCTCGGCGGGCCGCGAGCTGTGGCGCACGGACGACACCGACGCCGGCACCTGGATGGTGCGCGACCTCTTTCCGGGGCCGCGTGGCTCAGAGCCCGAGCAGCTCACGGACGTGCGCGGCACGCTGTACTTCGTCGCCCACGACGGCACCTTCGCCTCGCAGCTCTGGCGCACGGACGGCACGGCAGAGGGAACGGTGATGCTCACCCGGAGCCTGAGCCCGGCCGCCCTCAACCCGCGCACCACCGGGCTCACGGAGATGGGCGGGGTGCTCTACTTCGCCGCGGCCCCGAGCGGGCCCTACGGCTACGAGGACGACATCGAGCTGTGGCGCAGCGATGGGACGCCCGAGGGCACCCGCCGCGTCTTCGACATCCAGCCGGACTCGCGCGGCTCGCGGCCCGAGGGGCTGACTGCCATCGGCGGCGTGCTCTACTTCTCGGCGGATGACGGGCTGCATGGCCGCGAGCTGTGGCGCAGCGACGGGACGGCCGCCGGCACCTGGCTGGTGAAGGACCTACGGCCCGGCACCGTGCTGGACGGCAGCGACCCGAGGCTGTTCACCGCACTGGGCGGCCGGGTGTACTTCGTCGCGTGGGGCACGGAGGGCGGGGAGCTCTGGCGCACCGACGGCACGGCCGAGGGCACCGTGCGGGTGGCGCCCACCGGTGGCTACCCGCTGCAGGTGCTCGGGGACCGGCTCTACTACGCGTCCTCCAGCGCAGAGGGCCGGAGCGAGCTGTGGGTGAGCGATGGGACGGGGTCGGGCACCCGGCGCCTGGTGGACCTCGTCCCCGGGTTCTCGGGCTTCGCGCCAAAGTCCTTCACCGTGCTGGGCTCCATGCTCTGCTTCACCGCGGACGACCAGGTCGATGGCGAGTGGCGGCGGGCGCTGTACTGCACGGACGGCACAGCGGCCGGCACCCGGCGCGTACGGGTCCAGGCGCCCGCGCTGCAGTACCCGGACTCGCCGCGGATGGTGGCGCTGGGGCCACACCTCTACTTCGTCGCGTACGATGCAGCGCTGCAACAGGAGCTGTGGCGCACGGATGGCACGGCCGCTGGCACGGAGCGGCTGCTGCCCTCCGCGACGTGGCCGGATGCCTCGCCCGTGGGCGAGCTCCACGTCCACGACACGCAGGTGCTCTTCGCGGCCCTCACCCCGGACAGTGGGCGTGAGCTGTGGCGCACGGACGGCACGGTGGCCGGCACCCGGCCCGTGCGCGACCTCGCGCCCGACCTCAACGACTCGAGCCCCACGGACTTCACGGAGTTTCGCGGCACGCTCTTCTTCACAGCGAAGGATGCCGAGGGAGGCCGCGAGCTGTGGCGCAGCAACGGCCGCGCGGACGGCACGGTGCGCGTGGTCGACCTCGTGCGCGGCCCCGAGAGCTCGCGTCCGCACGGCTTCCAGGTGCTCGGCAACTGGCTCTACTTCGTCGCGAGCGCCGCCTCGGGACCCGATGCGCTGTGGCGCACGGATGGCACCTCCTTCGGAACGGAGCGCGTTGCCGTGCTCCATCAGTACAGCCGCGTAGACCTTCCGCCGGAGACCCCGCCCACGGTGACGCACGTGCACGAGGGGCGGCTGTACCTGGGGGACTCCGACGGCATGAAGGTGTTCGACCCGGCGACCGGGAAGCTCACCCTCGTCTCGGACGGAGGCGGCGAGCTCGTCACGCTGGGCTCGCGGCTGCTCTACCAGCGCAACTCCGAGACGAACACCCTCGAGCTCTGGGCGAGCGAGGAGCCGCTCGCCCCGCCCGAGCCGCTCGTACGCCCCTGCGCAGCGTCCTGCCTGGACTCCACCCGCGAGCTCACACGCGTGGGGCAGACCGTCTTCTTCGTCGCCGGGCACCTCGCCTCCCTGGGCGGCCGCGAGCTCTTCGCCACCGACGGAACGTCGGCCGGTACCCGTCTGCTGACGCCCCCCGGGATGCAGGGCGACAATATCAGCGGTCTGTACTCGCTGCGCGCGCTGGGAGACCGGCTCCTCTACAACTGCAACGGCGAGCTGTGCGCAAGCGACGGTACGCAGGAGGGAACGCACCGGGTCGGCACACCCCGCCTCGACCCCCAGCTGCTGGGCGCGCTCGGAGAGCGGATGCTGCTCAGCGCGGAGGACGCCGCCGGTCGGGAGCTGTGGACGAGCGACGGGACGGCCGCGGGCACGCGGCGCCTCGTGGACCTCGCGCCGGGCTCGCCGCCGGGCGTCGACTGGCGACCGTACTCGCTGCTGCTCCCCGAGGAAGGTCTCCTCGCCTTTGCCGCAGCGGACGCGCAGCACGGACGTGAGCTGTGGCTGACGGACGGCACGCCCGCGGGCACCCGGCTCGTCGGGGACGTGGCACCGGGCTTCGCCTCCTCGGACCCGCGCGCGATGGGCCGCGCCGGACGCTTCCTCTTCTTCGCCGCCGACGACCGCCGCAGCGGACAGGAACTCTGGGCGTTGCCGCTGCGCGCTGCCGTCCCCGACACGCAGCCTCCCGCGCTGCGCTGCCCGGTGGAGCTGGTGCTGGAGGGGAAGGGAATCACCGGCCTGCGCGTGCCCAACGCGCCCGCCACCGCCGTGGATGACCACGACCCGCTGCCGCTCATCCGCTACAGCCCCGATCTGGAGCAGGCGCTGCCGCTCGGCACCACGCGGGTGCAGGCGCGCGCCCTGGATGCGAGCGGCAACGCGAGCACCTGCGAGTTCGCCGTCACCGTGCGCGACACCTCCCTGCCCGCCGCGCCAGCGCTCGAGCTCACCTGCGTGGACGCGGTGGAGCGCGAGGCGAGCTCGCCCGAGGGGGCTTGGGTAGACCTCTCCGGAGCCGCCGCGACCGGTGCAGCGGCGCCCATTACCTACGCTCCGCCCTCGGGCACCTTCCCGGTAGGCACGACGCGCGTGCGGGCGAGCGCGACGGATGCACAGGGGCGCACAGCTCAGTGTGAGTTCAAGGTGGTCATCACCGAAGGGACCGCCGCCGGCACGCCGCCTACGGGCGGCTGCACGGCCGTGCCGGGCGGGCTCGCTCTGCCCGGCCTGCTCCTGGCGCTCGCGACGCTCCTGCGCGCGGCCCGTCCTCGTCGCACCGACCGCTCGCACGACGCCGTGTCCTGAGGCGCCGCCCGCGGCGGCGGACGTGCGCAGCCGTCTCCTTCGCCGCCTGGCGGTCGACCTCCCGCTCGCGGAGCTGGAGCGAAAGCTGGACCCTGCCCACTGGCTGCGCATCCACCGCGCCATGCGGGTGAACCTTGACTGGGTGAGCGAGCTGCTCGACGGCTGCGCGGACGCGCGTGCGGCTCAATGGCCGCACGGAGCTCTCCGTCGCGCGAGGCCGGTCGGGTCTCGACGTGCGCGAACTTCGCGCTCGCCATGCACACCTGGCTTGCCGGGCAGTCCGAAGTGCCTTTGCACTGCTAGAGGCCTCGCAACAGACGCAGGTAGTACAGGGGCATGGTGCTGCGCTCGAATCCGATGTGCAGCACGAGCACTGCGGCAGTGACTCCAACTACCACGCAGGCGGCGCACAGGGCAGCAGGCCGAGGGAGCCGCCGCACAACGATCAACGACGCGACGAGGCTGGCCAGCAGGAGCACGGGCCACCAGAAAAACGCGGACTGCAGAAAGGTGGAGACGGAGTACGGAAGCGCCTCGCGAAACCTGTCATCGGTGAGCAGCCGCGCGAGCACGGGGAGCCCGGCTCCGTAGCGCAGGACCTCGACGAACACGACGGATGTCCACAGCGGCGAGGTCTCGCCCGTTCGAAGCGCGCGAGCCAGCGCGAGAATGCAGAGGGCGAGGACGACCGTGACGCCCGCCGCAGTCCCTACGGCTTCCCCGCCATGCATCGGCTGATAGACGAGGAAGTAGTCGGGCACGTACCGACGGAGCATGTCCGAGAGGAGCCCCTCGAGCATGATCGCTGCGCCTCCACCCAAGATGGAGACACCAAGCCAGTAGGCGAGAGGCCGTGGAGCGATTGCGGCTGGACCTTGGGCAGCGTGCACCGGCTGAGTCTAGCAGCCGGCCTGGTAGGGCGAGCCAGCCAGGTCGCAGGTGAGCCACTCGCGTCCACGTCCTACCGCCCAATCGAGTGCCCCGATCCGTGTCCCTCACACAAACGCTGACAGTGGGGTTCTGGCATTTCGTAGGCGTAGGTAAGGCCGCCGATGCGCGTTCCATCGTTGCAGAGGCCAATGTCGTGGCTGCTACGTCGGGCGCGAGGCGAAGGCTCAGGTCCTAACCGCGAAGAAGTTCCGCAGCCGATCTCTCCAGCGACTCGTCTACGTCACGCTGAAGCTCCGCCTCGTCGAGCGGCCGCAGCAGCTTCATGCTGCCGCGAACGGTCGGCTTGCGCGCGCCTGGTCGCGAGCGGCTCCGCTCAGGAACCGCGCTCGGACGTTTCGGCGTGGTGGGGCGACGAGACTTCGTGGCCATACCGTATGGGTAATTCGCACGGAGGCCGTTTCCAACCTCCGCGCCCGCTCGGCAGGCCTGGCGCCGCACTTCCCTCACCCCGGCCCTCTCCCAGCGCTGACCATTGGTGGCATCTGGGATGAACCGGGTGCCGCTCGCCTGTCGTGCAGGGATGCGACGGGCGACTCAGAGGACGCAGGCGGCAGGCAGTCTGGCGTGGGCGAGGCAGGAGTTTGGCAGCGCGGTGCTTGGGGACAAGCGGCGCACGGAGCGCGGGGTGCAGCTGGGGGCGGCGGCCGCGACGCGGCCCCACGGCAAGCTGACGGTAGCGCTGCGCGATGCGGCCGCGCGCCAGGCGGGCTACGACTTCGTGGAGTCGCCGGACGTTTCGCCGGGCGCGCTGCGGGAGGCGGCGGCGAGGGCAGCGTGGAAGCGCGCAGGCGCGGCGCCGCTGGTGTACGTGCCCCTGGACCAGAGCACCCTGACGTTGCCTGAGGCGAGTTGGAAGAAGGGCTTTGGCTGGGTGGACAACGGGCGGGCGCGGGTGCTGGGGGCCGAGACACTCAATGCGCCGCTGCTGAGTGGGCGCGGGGTGCCCCTGGGGCTGGTGGGCCACGTGCTGTGGTGCCGCCGCGCACCGCCCCGCCCGCGCGGCACGCGCACGGACGGCCTGGCCCTCGAGGACAAGGAAACGCGGTACTGGCTGCAGGTGGCGCAAAGCGTGGTGGAGAGCTGGCAGGCCTCGGGCTTTGCCGGCACGCCCTGGCTGCAGCTGGACGCGGGCGCGGACGCGCGCGAGGTGCTGGAGTGGATGGCGTGGAGTGCCGAGGGCGCGCGCGTCACCGTGCGCTGCGCCCAGCGCACGCGCCTGTGCGAGGGACCCGAGGGCGAGCCGGGCCACCTCGAGGACGTGCTGCTGCGCCAAGCCCCGCGCCGCCCCTACCGCCTGCGCGTGCTGCCCTCCGAGAAGCGCCACGGGCGCCGCGCGCGCATGGTGGTGCGCTTCTGCTCCGTGCTGCTGCACCTCACCTGCCCGCGCACAGGCCGCACGCTGCCGGTGCAGGCGTGGGCGGTGCACGCGCGGGAGGAGGGCACCTGCCCGCAGGGTGAGGAGCCGCTCGACTGGCTTCTGCTCACCAACACGCCCGTCCGGCGCTGGAAGGACGCCCTCGCCGTCGTGCGCGGCTACGCCCTGCGCTGGCGCGTCGAGGAGGTGCACCGCGCCTGGAAGCGCACCGGGTGCCAGGTGGAGGCGAGCGCCCTGCACCTGCGGGCTTTCGAGTGCTGGGCCCTCATGCTGCTATGCGTGGCCGTGCGCATCGAGCGACTCAAACGCCTCGCACGCGAGGCCCCCGACACGCCAGCTGACACCGAATTCAGCCCCTACGAATTGCGCGCCCTCTTTCTGCTCACGCGCAACGCGAAAGCGTACGCCCAGCGCTCCGTGCCCACCCTGGGCGAGGCGGTGCGCTGGCTCGCCGAACTGGGCGGCTACACCGGCAAGTCCTCTGGCGGCCCACCCGGCTCCGTCGTGCTGCGCCGCGGCCTCGAGCAACTCGGCCCTACCGCCGAAGCCCTCCGCTTCCAGGAGCAAATCAAGGGCTGAGATGCCACCAATGCTCAGCTCCCAGCGGGAGAGGGAGCACTCAGTGCCAGAGCCCCAGCACCAGCCCGAAGAGCAGGAACTGGGCGGTGTGGTAGCCGCCGTCGATGAGCCACAGCAGGGGGCTGCGGTTGGCGAACTGGTAGTTCACGCCGAAGCTCGCGGCGACGAAGCAGAAGCCAGCGATGAGCCCCTGGCGCAGCGCCGCGCCGAGCGGGGGCTGGGGCCCGAGCCAGAACGCAAAGGCGACGGCGGCGAGCAGCGCGAAGAGGAAGCTCACGCCGAACACCCGGGCCGGGTGCTTCTGCTCGGTCTGGTGCGGCAGCGGCCCGGCCGCGCGCGACCAGGGCCCGAGGAACATCAGCTTCGAGTACCAGAGGCCGCCGAGGAAGAAGGAGCTGACGGCGGCGAGCAGCACGGCCCACAGGTTGATTCCGTTCATGGGCCCGCACCGTACCAGCGGCCCCCCACAGGTCGAATCCGCGGACCGTAGGGGCTGCAACTGTGCGGGCGGGTTGCACTTTCCGTACGCTCAGTGCTGAGCCCTGCACCCCGAGGGGCGCCCCCTGCCGGGGGAAGAGCGGTACAAGGGCCCCCATGGCCTACGACCGCACCCTGCTCACCCCCCAGGAGCTGCAGAGCTTCCTCGCTGCCCACCCCCAGTGGCGCCACGAGGGCGAGATGCTGCGGCGCACCTACGAGGCCCCTTCCTTCCTCGCGGGCATCGAGTTCGTGCGCCGGCTCGCCCAGGTCGCCGAGGCCCACGACCACCACCCGGACATCGACATCCGCTGGCGCAAGGTGAGCCTCGCGCTCAGCACGCACGACGCCGGCGGAATCACCTTCCGCGACCCGAAGCTCGCCGCCGAGGCCGACCGCCTCTTCGCCGAGGTGGGCAGCAGCGAGGGGCCGAAGGGCGCCTGATGAACCTGCAGCGCGCCGTCCCCCTCCTCCTCCTGCTCTGGGCCCCGCTCGCGAGCGCCCAGACGCAGACCGACCAGACCCGCGCCGAGCGCCTCTACGTGAGCTCCAGCACGCTGCTGGGCAGCAGCCGCGTGGTGGGCCTCGGCGGCGCCTACGTGGGCATCGCCGAGGGCGCGGAGGGCTTCAACAGCAACGTGGCCTCGGTGGCGCACCGCGCGGCGAAGCTCGACCGCGACTGGGACTGGGGCTTCACGCTCTCCTGGCTCGCGGTCCCCTTCACCAACCCCGAGCACAAGGACCTCGACAACGACGGCCAGCCGGACGACGCGCTCGAGCAGCGCCAGCTGCTGGGCGGCGTGCAGCTGCAGTACCGCGGCTACGGCCTGGGCTTCACGGTGCGCAACAGCCACGCGGCCTTCTGCGCGGTGCAGGGCTGCGGCTCGGAGGGGCGCATCGACACGTCCCTCACCACCAGCCTGCTCGCGGGCGGCTTCGCGCTGGGCCAGGACGACTTCCTCATGGCCTTCGGCATCTACGCGGCCGAGGCGCGCTTCGGCTACCTCGGGGAGACGTGGCGCTACGGCGGCACGGGGCTCGCGTTCGACTTCCTCTTCCGCCCGCACGGGCGCTCCTACCGCGTGGGCGCGGCGGTGCGCCCCGAGGTGGTGGGCAAGTGGCGCCCGCGCAGCGGCCAGGTGCCCTTCATCGCCGGGCAGCAGCTGTTCTCCGCGGTGGTCACTCCGGGCCTCTACTCCTTCGGCGCGAGCTGGCGGCTGGGCGAGGGCAAGGAGCGCTACAACCGCCTCTCCCCCGCGGCGCGCCGGCAGCTCGCGGCGGAAGGCGAGGAGACGCCCGAGGACGCGGACCCCACCCAGCCGCCGGGCCGCTGGATGCTCAGCGCGCAGCTGGACGTCATCGACGGGGTGGACCAGGCGCTGGGCCTGAGCGCCTTCACGCAGACGGGCGCGCAGGACTCCGTGGGCTCGAGCCTGCTCCTGCAGCCGCGCTTCGGCGTGGAGCACGAGACGCTGGTGAACCGGCTGCGGCTGCGCCTGGGCACCTTCGTGGAGCCCTCGCCCTTCAAGGACAGCAGCCCGCGCCCGCACCTCACCGGCGGCTTCGAGGTCTTCGTGCTGCGCTACTGGGAGGACTGGAGCGTCACCGCCTCCTTCGACGTGGCGCGCCGCTTCACCAACCTCGGCCTCTCCGTGGGCTTCTGGCAGTAGGCCCCGCTCAGGGGGAGGGCGTGACGGCCTGCGTCCGCAGCACGCGGGCCGGCAGCAGCAGCACCAGCGCGAGCAGCGCGAGGCCCGTGCCCGCGCTCAGGAGCGTGCGCGCGGGCGGCCGCAGCACCTGCACGTCGAGCACCAGGTCGAAGAGGTTGCTCGCGAGGTTCCAGCCCCAGTGCAGCCCGACGGCGCCCCACAGCGAGCCCGTGCGCACCGTGGCCGCCGCGAACGCGAGCCCCGCGCACGCGAGCATCAGCCACTCGCGCGGGCCGAGCCCCAGCCGGTAGATGTGGTTGAGCACGAACACCCCCGCGGAGAAGGCCACGAAGGCGGCGCCCCTGCCCGCCACCGGCCAGGCGCGGTACCAGAAGCCGCGCGTGAGGATGTCCTCGGCCACCGAGGGGAACACCGTGGTGAGCAGTGCCCCGAGCACGCCGAGCGCGAGTGCGCTCGCGGTGGGCGGCTGCGGGAGCGGCGCGAGCGTGAGCACCCCGAGCGAGGCGCCCACCCAGAGCGTGAGGCCCCGCAGCAGGACGGAGGCCCCGAGCAGCAGGAGGAGCACGCGCAGGGCGCCCGGCCGCCACTCCAGGGCATACGCCGCGAGTCCCGGCCGGTAGCCCAGCAGCGCGCGCCCCGCAAGCCAGGCGACGGGGAGGAAGAGCAGCATCACGCCCGCCCAGACGGGGAAGGGCTGGCCGAGCAGCGCGAGCGCTTCGGGGGCCTGGTACCAGAGGAACAGCAGGACGAGGGCGAGCACGCGGGAGCGCATGGCAGGCCCTCACCCTAAGCCTCAGGAGCCGCCGAGCTCCAGCACCACCGAGGTGGTGAAGCCCACGTGCGTCTCGCCGCCGCTCACCTCGAGCGGCACCGCGGCGCCCAGCTCCAGGCTCTGCGTGGGGTGGAAGCGCAGGCCCGCGGCGAAGATGCCGGTGGCGGACTCATCGTTCTCGTACACGGCCTCGAGCACCGGCTGCACGCGGCCCAGGTCCAGCGCGAGCCCGAGCGCGGCTTCGGGCGTGAGGTCCACGTTGCTGTTGCGCGAGATGATGTCCATCGAGAGCTCCACGTTGGCGATGAACATCCCGCGCTGCGCAATGGCGCTGAGGCTCGGCGCGGCGCCCGGGTCGAAGCTGTTGTCCAGCGAGTCGCGGCTGCCCACGAAGGCGAGACCCGCAGTGACGGCCACGCCGGAGGCGCGGCTGTCCACCAGCGCCATCATCACCCCGGCCGACGCCCGCTCCACCGCGCGCAGGTTGCCGGTATTGGGCTGAGGGAAGGAGAAGTCCACCTCCCCGTCGAACTCGAAGCGCTCGCTGGCGCCGAACTCGAGGCTCAGCGGCAGCTCGAAGGAGTCGTCCCCGGTGCGCTTCCACCACAGCCCGCCCAGCTGCAGCTGCAGTTGCTGCGGCTCCTGGATGTAGGCCGTGTCGGAGAAGTGGAAGCTCTGGATGTGCTGCTCCATCCGCTCCTCCTTCGACCCCTGCGCGAGCGCGGGCGTGAAGGGCAGCAGCAGCAGCACGGCCAGGAGTGCGGCTCCGGGGACGAAGGACGCAGGGCGCATATGCGCCGAAGCTAGACACCGCGTGCGGGCCCTTCAGCCGGGCGGCGCCCGCCTGCCTGCTCTGGCGCGTCGGCGGGCCAACAGGGAGAGCAGGCAGCTCAGGGAGAGTCCCGAGGCGCCTCCCGCTCCCACCGCGCAGCCCCCGTCCTCCGCCGCGGGCGCGCAGGCGCTGAAGCAGCGGCAGGCGTCCTCGCCCTCGGACTCGAGCCGGGCGCAGGTGCCGCCCACGCCACAGGCCGCATCCTCCGAGCAGGCGCCCGCGTAGAGGCCCTCGCGCAGGTTGAGCAGCATGCAGCGCCCCACCCCCTGCGCGTCCGCCACGCACGCCAGCCCGGCGGGGCAGCGCGCATCCGAGTCACAGGCCTCGCGGCACAGCGCCTCGGGCGCGAAGGGCGCGGCGGGGGCGGCCTGGGCGGGGCCCTGGGCAAGGAAGGGGCGCACGAAGTCCTCCAGCACCGCGTCCACGCGCACCTGCACGGCCTCGCTGCGGCACGCGACGTCGCCGCTGGAGGTGACGCCCAGAAGCACCTCGCGCCCGCGCGGGCTGCCCAGCACCGGGCCGCCGCTGTCGCCCGTGCAGCTCATGGAGGGCGCGGGCCCCGCGAGGAAGTCCGCGTCCGTCACCGACGCCACCTGCAGCGCGCCCTGGCGCCGCACGCCCGCGGGCTCCTCGGCGCTGTGCGTGTCGCCGAAGCCGAGCGCCCGCACGGCGAGCCCCGCGGAGGGCACCTCGTCCGCCTCCGGCAGGGCGAGCGGCGCTTCAGAGGCGGGGAGCGCGAGCCGCAGCAGGGCCACGTCGCGCGCGTGGGTGGCGCGCACGTAGCCCGGGTGCACGCGCACCTCCTTCACGCGCAGGAAGCGCCCCTGCGGCGTGGGGAGCAGCTGCGCCCCCACGAACACCTCGTACTGGCCGTCCTCGCCCAGCACCTCGAGGCAGTGCGCCGCGGTGAGCACCACGTCCGGGGCGACGAGCGCGCCGGAGCAGAGCAGCACCGGCGCCTCGCCCGTGCAGTGCGTGCGCCGCGCCACCAGCGCCACCACCGCGCCGTCCGCGGGCGCGCCCGTGCCCGAGACCACCGCCTGGCGGCGCTCGCCCACGGGCGCCCCCACCTCGGGAGCGCAGGCGGCGAGCAGCAGCAGCAGCAGCAGCGCTGCCGCACGCCTCACTGCGCGCCCGTCTCCTGCGCCTGGGCCTGCAGCTTCGCTATCTCCTCCTGCAGGTGCCCGAGCCGGCGCTGCGCGCGCGCCACCGCCACCTCCAGGCGCTTCGCGTCCTCGGGCTTGCCCGCGGCGACGGCCGCCTGGCGCTCGGCCTCGAGCCGCGCCACCTGCCGGTCCATCAGCTCGCGCACGTGCGCCGTCTTCTCCAGCTTCCACGCGGGCGTCTGCGGCAGCTCGGGCTCGATGGGATCGTTCTGCGCCGCCGTGTCCGTGGGCAGCGCGGCCTCCTCCGCGCTCTGCTCGCGGGCCGGGGGCTGGGAGGTGAGGGGCTCGGGGGTCGCGGCGGGGGGCGCGGCCTGCAGCGCCGCGGAGGCCGCCGCCTCCCCGCCGGCGCGCGCGGCCTCGGAGGCGGCCTGCGCCGCGGGGTCCACGGGGGCCGCGGGCGCGGGCCGCAGGCCCCACTCGAGCCCGAGCCCGAGCAGGAGCAAGAGGCCAGCGCCGAGGAGCAGGCGGGTGCGCAAGGTCGACGTCATGGATGAGTCTCCGGGGTGCCTGGGGCTCACAGCCGCAACCTCCAGCTGCCCGCGTGACGCTCCACGCGCAGCACCTGGGCCTTCACGTGCTCACCGTACTGCATGCGGGCGCGCACCAGCACGGCGTCCGGGGTGCGCCCGTCCACCTGCGAGGAGAGCACCTCCTGCAGCCGCACCGCGTGCTCGTTGAGCTCGCGCACCGACTCCGCGCACGCGGCCGCGTTCACCAGCAGGGGCGCGAGCTGGGCGCAGTCGCCCGAGGGCAGCGCCGTGAAGAAGCGGCGCACCACGGTCTCGGCTGCCTCCCCCGGCCCGCTCGTGCTGGAGCAGGCCGGGAAGAGCAGCCCGGCGGCGGCGAGCAGCGCCACCGCCGGGACACGACGAAGAGAGCTCATGCGCATCGGCACTAGTAGCAGTTGCCCGCGTAGAGCTCGTCGTCGCTCGCCGAGGTGAACTGGTCGTCGCAGTACGCGCTCGCCAGGGCGTGGCCGTTGCGCACGCAGCCGTCGTGGTTCGTCGCGTCCACGGTGTACTGGGTGTCGCCGCCGCAGCCGCCGCCGCAGCGGCCGAAGCAGTTGCCGTACACCTTGGGGCGGCTCCAGTGGTCCGGCTCGCCGCACTTCCAGCCGCTGCTGTAGTAGTACTCGTCGCCGCTGCAGGTGCCGTGGTTGCCGAGCTGGGCGATCTGCTGGTTGATGGTCGCGTCGAAGCCGCCGTGCTGACAGTCGTGCTTCGCGTACGAGTACCAGTTCCAGCTGCTGCAGCTGCCGGTGTAGGCGCCGCCGCACTTCGCGTAGCTGCAGAGCATCGTGTAGCCGCGGCCGCGCTCGCCGAGCACCGTGCGCTCCAGCTCCACGCTGGACGGGTGCTCCGCCCACAGGCTCACCGAGCGGCGCAGGTACTTGGCCGCGGGGCTCGCCGCGTCACCCTGCGGCAGGTCGCGGTTGAGCGCCGCGGAGAAGCCGGCGAGCACCGCGCGGTCCTCGTCCACGATCTGCGTGTCCGCGCCGTTCGCCTCGGCAAAGCCGTCCAGCGAGCCCGCGCCGTTGGCCGGGTCCATCAGCGCGTTGAGCGCGAGCCCGTGCAGGCTCACGTCCACGCTGAACACGCCGGGCTCCACCTCGCGCGAGCGGAAGGCCACCACGTCGTCGCCGGAGACGAAGCGCCCCTCGGCCGCGCCCGCGCTCTCCTGCAGCGAGAGCGTGCCCTCCTTCACCGGAGCGGCCTGCTCGCCGTCGATCTCCGGCGAGACCTGCTCCTGTGGGGCCTGCTCCTGCTGCTCACCACAGCCTGCGAACAAAACGGACACCGCCAGCATCGCTACCAGTCGCTTCATTGCGGACGCCTCCTTCGGGGGAGCCACGAACCGCGCAGAAGCCTTCTGGAAGGTTGACACGCCAATCAACGCGTGGACGCACTGCGTCGCTCGCTACTCGACATGTCGCAGCGCGTTGCGGGTGACCGCGCGCAGGGCTATGCGGGGAGCACCATGCCCCTCAAGCTCGTGCGCGAAGAGTTGACGCTCGTCTATGGCCTGCAGCTCTTTCGCGGCGCACCCGAGGGCGCGGGCCTGCCGCACGCGCACGTGACGGTGCAGGGCCCCGGCGGCCAGGAGGCCTCGCTCGCGCTGCACTCGCTGCACGGCACGCGCGAGGAGCTGCGCCGCCAGCTGCTCGAGTCCATCGACGCCTTCTTCGATCTCGTCGAGCCCGCGGAGTAGCGGCTACTCGGAGAGGCCCGGGGGCTGGCCCGCCTGCGAGCCCTCCCACCACACCGTCTTCACGTTGCAGAACTCGCGGATGCCGAACGCCGCGAGCTCGCGCCCGTAGCCCGAGGCCTTCACCCCTCCGAAGGGCAATCGCGGATCCGAGGACACCATCGCGTTGACGAACACCGAGCCCGCCTCGAGCCCCGCGACGAAGAAGTCGCGCTCGGCCGCATCGCGCGTCCAGACGCTGGAGCCGAGGCCGAAGGGGATGCCGTTCGCGCGCGCGAGCGCCTCCTCGCGGTCGCGCACGCGGTAGAGCACGGCGACCGGGCCGAACACCTCCTCCTTCGCGATGTCCGAGTCCGGCGGCAGGTCCACCACCACGGTGCCCGGGTAGAAGTAGCCGGGCCCGTCCGGCATCACACCGCCGGTGAGCACGCGGCCGCCCGCCTTCTTCATCCGCTCCACCTGCGCGTGCAGCTCCTTGCGGATGCTCTCGGTGGCGAGCGGCCCCAGGTCCGTCTTCGCCTCGAGCGGGTCGCCCATCACGAGCCGCTGCATGCGCTGCACGAAGCGGTCGCGGAAGGCGTCGAAGATGGCGTCCGCCACGATGAAGCGCTTGGCCGCGATGCAGGACTGGCCGTTGTTGATGATGCGCGCCTTCACCGCCGTCTCGGCCGCCTTCTCCTGGTCCGCGCTCGGCATGACGATGAAGGGGTCGCTGCCGCCCAGCTCCAGCACCGACTTCTTCAGCGCGCGCCCCGACTGCTCGCCCACGCTGCGCCCCGCAGCCTCGCTGCCGGTGAGCGTCACGGCCTTCACCCGCCCGTCGTTGATGAGCGCCTCCACCCGCTTGCTCCCCACCAGCAGCGTCTGGAAGCAGCCCTCGGGGAAGCCCGCGCGCTTGAACACGTCCTCGATGGCGAGCGCGCAGCGCGGCACGTTGGAGGCGTGCTTGAGCAGCCCCACGTTGCCCGCCATCAGCGCCGGCGCGGCGAAGCGGAA
This sequence comes from Aggregicoccus sp. 17bor-14, assembly GCF_009659535.1. Classification (NCBI taxonomy): domain Bacteria; kingdom Pseudomonadati; phylum Myxococcota; class Myxococcia; order Myxococcales; family Myxococcaceae; genus Aggregicoccus; species Aggregicoccus sp. 17bor-14. The sequence goes on along the minus strand of NZ_VJZZ01000002.1, from coordinate 125,590 downwards.
CACCTGCCAGAGGGGGAAGTTCCAGGGCATCACCGCGAGCACCGGGCCCAGGGGCTCGTAGCGCACGTAGCTGCGCTCGGCGTTCGTCTTCACGTCCTCGTCCGCGAGGTGCCGCTCGGCGTTCTCCGCGTAGTAGCGGCACACCCAGGCGCACTTCTCCACTTCGGCGACCGCGCTGGCGAGCGTCTTGCCCATCTCCAGGGTCATCATCCGAGCGATCTGGGCCTTCTCGGTGTCGAGCAGCTCGCCCGCGCGCGCCATCCACTTCGAGCGCTGGGAGAAGGGAGTCACGCGGTGGCGGGTGAAGGCCGTCGCTGCGAGCGCGAGCCGCCGCTCCACCTCGGCGTCGTCGTGCTCCTCGAAGGTCTCGAGCACCTTCCCGCTGCGCGGGTCCACACTCTTCATCGCCATGGTCGTCGCCTCTCGTTCGGGGCTCAAAGGTGCGTGCGGCTGGGGCGGGCGTCATCCGCGCCCTGCCCGGCTGCCCGGCAGGCGGAGGAGCCTACTGCGGGCGCGCGCTTCGCCACTGCTCGCGCCAGGCGGCGAACTCGCGGGCGACGAGGCGCGCGTCGCTCAGCCCGCGCGCCTCCTCCGAGCAGAGGAAGAGGATGGGCTCGGCCATCACGTCCGGCGAGAGCAGCCCGGCGCGCGCCTCGGCGGGGAGGCTCTCGGGAATCATCCCCGTGTCGGTGGCCCCGCCGGGCAGCAGCATGTTCACCGTGATGCCGTGCGGCGCGAGGTCCTGCGCCATGATGTGCGAGAGGCTCTCGGCGCCGGCGCGCGAGGGGCCGTAGGGGACGAAGCCCCGGCGCCGCATCGTCTCGTGGTTCATGCTGATGTTGACGATGCGCCCCGCCCCCTGGCGCAGGAAGAGCGGCACCACCTCGCGCGCGACGAGGAAGTAGCCGGTGAGGTTCGTGTCCACCACGTCGCGAAAGCCCTGCGCGCTCACCTCCCAGAAGGGCTGCGGCTCGGTGAGGAAGCGCGGGTTCACCGTGCGCATCCCGATGCCTGCGTTGTTCACCAGCACGTCCAGCCCACCCCAGCGCTCCACGGCCTGCGCGACGACCGCCCGGATGGAGCGCTCGTCGCGCACGTCCAGCACGCAGCCGTGCGCCTCGCCTGGCCCCGCGCCCAGCGAGCCCCGCGCCCGCTCCACCCGCGCCACGTCCCGCCCGGTGAGCAGCACCCGCGCGCCGGCGCCGTAGAGCGCCCGCGCCATGGCGAGCCCGAGGCCCCCGGTGGACCCGGTGACGAGGACGCGGAGGCCGGCGACGCCTGGGGGTGGGGGCATGCCCGGGAAGATGCGATGTCCCTGCGTGCCGTGCGCGCGGCGCAGGGCCCACTGCCGGGCGAGCGGGCACTCGGGCCGCGCCGTTCCCCCGAGGACAGGTGCAGCGGAGCGAACATCGGCGCAGCTTCGGGGCATGCACTCGGAGCAACGGCGGCGGCAGCGGCGCGAGCGGCAGCAGCGCCTGCGGGAGCGGCGCGAGGAGCACACCCGGCGCGCATACACCCTCCTCGGTGAGGAGCTGGACCAGGCGAGTATGTCCGGCCTGCTCATCGGCTTCTCCGAACCCCTCACGGCACTTCTCCCGCGTCCCCTCGTGCGCGAGGCCTACGAGGCGCTCCTGCACGCGGCGGCGCTGGTGTGGAACGGGGCGCGGGCCTTCGAGGGAGAGCGCCTCGCGCACGAGCTCGCCCGGGCGGAGGCGCTGGTGCAGCCCCTCACGCGCGCCTCCCTGCGGGAGCTGCGCGCCTGCCTCTTCCAGCTCGCGCGCGAGCGCCGCATGCGCCACGCGCAGGAGCCGCGCTACGTGTCCGGCGTGGAGGTGCTCGACGAGGGCGGCGAGGACTGGCGCGTGCTGGTGAGCGCACGCCTCCTGCCGAGCGACGAGGAGCTGCGTCCTTCCTCGCTCGTGGGCGAAGGGCCGGGCGAGCACTTCATCGTGTGAAGTCCCCTCTCCCTCTGGGAGAGGGGCAGGGTGAGGGATTGTTCAAGCGCGGGACCGGCGCCGCTTTTGGGCTACGGCGGCCCTCTTCGCAGGCGCCTCGAGCTGGGCGCGCGCCTCGGCGATGCGCTTGCCGAAGGACTTCTTCTCGAGCGCCTGGATGGCCTCCTCGAGCAACTGCGAGAGCGGCACGCGCAGCTCCGCATCGAGGCTCGCCGCGGCGCCCGCCGTCGCCTCCCAGCTCAGCTGCAGCCTGGGCAGCAGCGCGCGTCCCTCGGGGCCCAAGCGAATGAGGCGTTGGCGTGCGTCCGTAAGCCCGGGCTCCGAGGACACGATGCCCTCCTTCACCATCAGCGCCACAGTCTGGGTCGCTGCGGGCTGGGTGATGCCGGCGAGCTGGGCAATCTCGCCGATGGTGAGCGGCTCCTTCTGCAGCAGCGCGCGCACCACTGGGGTGTAGCGGGGGCGGTAGTCGAAGCCCTGCGCCTCGTAGGCCTCGGCCACGGCGCCGTCGAGCAGCTCGATGAGGTGACGCAGCTGGGTTCCGAGTCCACGCGGCATGGGGCCCCTCCTACGCCGCGACGGCCGGGGCCGTCGAGGGCTGCGAGCCACGCGCCCTCCGCGCCAGCGCTACCACGGCGAGCGCGAGCACGACGGCGGCCACGGCGGAGGCCTCCAGGCCGTACTGCCCACCGGTGAGCCACTGCGGCTGTCCGTGGAACACCGGCGTCCACAGGCCCGCCGGCGCGTGGCCGCTCACGCCGAAGCCGAGGCTCTGCTGCGCCCAGTTCCATCCGAGGTGCACGCCCACTGCGAGCGCGAGCCGCTGCATGCGCACGGCGCAGAGCCCCAGCAGCAGGCCCGCAAGGAAGGTGTTGAGCATCGCCAGCACCAGGCCTGCGGCACCGAGCTCGGGCGGGTAGGTGTGCGCGAGGCAGAAGAGCACCGCGAGCAAGACCTGGCCGCCGCGCCTGCCCAGCCCATGCATCGCACGCTGCAGGAGGTAGCCGCGAAAGAGCACCTCCTCGAAGAGCGCCACGCCCAGCATCGTCCACGCTCCCTCGAGCAGCAGCGCCACGCCCGCCTCGGGCACGCGCGCGAGGTGATAGCCGCCCGTGAGCCACACGATGAGCGCAACCAGCCCGAGCAGCGCAGTGCCGCCCACGAGCCCCACGCCGAGCTCGCGAGCAAAGCGGCCATCCGGCGTGAGCCCCAGGCTCGCGAAGGGCCGCCGCTCCAGGCGAAGACACACCCAGGAGGCGAAGAGCGCGCCGAGGAAGGCGAGGTACTGCTCGGGCAAGAAGTGCCGCACGTCCGCAGGCAGCAGCCGGCGCACGAAGATGAGTCCCGCAGCCCCCAGGGCCGTCAGCACCACCGCGCCGAGCATCTTCCAGCCACTGCGCACACTGCCCTGCCCATCGACGAAGACGGTTCGCATGGGGTGTTTATATAAGCGCTAATCCAATTCGTCCAATCCATCGCGGCGATATGCCGCGGACGGCGTCAGCGTAGGGTGAGGGCAAGGAGGCTTCGCCCGATGGAACGCAAGGGACGCAAGACGTGGTCGCTGCTCACGCAGCTGCAGCACACGGCGATGGAGGAGGCGGAGGCGGCGCGCGCTGGTCCCGCGGTCTCCGCGCCCATTTTCCAGACGAGCACCTGGCGGCTGCGCACACCGGAAGAGGGCGCGCGACTCTCCACCGACGTGCACCCAGCCGCCTATTACACGCGCTACGGCTCGCCGAACGTGCGCGGCGTGGAGGCACTGGTCGCGGAGGCTGAGGGCGCCGAGGCGGCGCTCGCGGTGGGCTCAGGGATGGCGGCCATCTCCACCGCGCTCTCGGCCTTCACCCGCGCAGGCGACCACGTGGTCGCGCAGACCGCGCACTACACGGGCGCGCTCACGCTCCTCTCCGACTGGCTGCCGCGCGCGGGCGTCACCGTGACGCAGGTGAACCAGACGGACACCGCGGCCTTCGCCGCGGCAATGCGCCCCAACACGCGCCTCGTCTACGTGGAGACGCCCACCAACCCCACGCTCGCCCTCACGGACCTCGCGGCGGTGGCGGAGCTCGCGAAGGCGCGCGGCGCGCTGTGCATCTGCGACAACACCTTCGCCTCCTCGCTCAACCAACGTCCGCTCTCCCTCGGCGTGGACCTGGTGGTGCACTCGGCGACGAAGTACTTCGGCGGCCACAGCGACGTGACGGCGGGACTGCTCGCCGGCCGCAAGGCGCTCATCGACGAGGCCTGGGAGCACGCGCGCGTCCACGGCCCGGTGCTGCACCCCTTCGAGGCGTGGCTGCTCGCACGCGGGATGAAGACGTACCCCTTGCGGCTCGCCGCCCAGAACGCGGGCGCGCTCGCACTCGCCCAGGCGCTCGAGGCCCACCCCGCCGTGGCGCGGGTGCACTACCCCGGCCTGCCGAGCCACCCGCAGCACGCGCTCGCCCGCAAGCAGATGACGGGCGGCTTCGGCGGCATGCTCTCCTTCACCGTCGCAGGCAGCGACGAGCAAGCCTACGGCCGCGCGCTCGCGGTGCTCGAGCACGTGGAGCTGTGCATCCCCGCGGTGAGCCTCGGCGGCACGGAGACGCTGCTGGTGCACCCGGCCTCGCTCATCTTCGGCCACCAGCCGCCCGAGCAGCTCTCGCGCGCGGGCGTCGCGCCGGGCCTCCTGCGCCTCTCCGTGGGCATCGAGTCCCCGGAGGACCTGCTCGCGGACCTCACCCAGGCCCTCACCCGCGCGGCCGCGGCGTAGCCTCAGCCCTCCGGCTCGTCCGCGCCGCCCAGCCCGTACTTCTTGAGCTTGTCGTGCAGGGTGACGCGGCTGACGCCGAGCGCGCGCGCGGCCTCGGTGCGGTTGCCGCCGCTCGCGCGCAGCGCCTGTGCGACCAGGCCCCGCTCATAGGCGTCCACGCGCTGCTTCAGCGTGAGCGCCGCGCCGCCGTCTCCGGGCGCGGGCACCGCCGCGCTCGGCAGGAGCGAGAGGTCCAGCTCCCCGTCCGGGCTGAGCGCGAGCAGGCTCTCCAGCGCGTGCTCCAGCTCGCGCACGTTGCCCGGCCACGCGTACGCGGAGAGCCGCTGCAGCAGCGCAGGCGAGGGCGCGACCGGCGCGAGGCCGAAGCGCTCCTCGAAGCGGGAGAGGAAGTACTGCGTGAGCGCGGGGATGTCCTCGGGGCGCTCGCGCAGCGGGGGCACGCGCAGGTGCACCACGTTGAGGCGGTAGTAGAGATCCTCGCGAAAGCGCCCCGCGCGCACCTCCTCGGCGAGGTCGCGATGGGTCGCCGCCAGCACGCGCACGTCCACGCGGCGAGAGCGCTCCTCCCCCACCGCGCGCACCTCACCCTCCTGCAGCACGCGCAGGAGCTTTCCCTGCAGCCCGGGCGAGAGCTCTCCGACTTCATCAAGCAGCAGCGTCCCGCCGTCCGCCTCGCCGAAGAGGCCGGGGCGCGCGCGCACCGCACCCGTGAAGGCGCCCTTCGCGTGGCCGAACAGCTCCGCCTCCGCGAGCTCCGCGGTGAGGGCCGCGCAGTTGAAGCGCACGTACGGGGCACGCGCGCGGCGGCTCGCGCGCACCAGGGCCTCGGCCACGCGCTCCTTGCCCGTGCCGCTCTCGCCGCTGATGAGCACCGTCACGTCGCGCGGGGCCACGCGCCCCACCAGCAGCGCGAGCCGGCGCATCGGCTCGGACGCGAACACCAGCGTGCGCGCGAGCGCGAGCTCTCCGGACAGCTGCTCGTTCTCCTGCGCGAGCCGCACCGTCTCCAGCGCGCGGCCCACCACCGCGAGCAGCTCGTCCGTCTCGAAGGGCTTGCGGAAGTAGTCGTACGCGCCCGCCTTCATCGCCTCCACGGCCTGGCGCTCCGAGCCGTGCGCGGTGACGAGCACCACGCGCGGCGCCGGCGTCTGCGCCTGTAGGCGGCGCAGCAGCTCCATCCCGTCCAGGCGCGGCATGCGCAGGTCCGTCACCACGAGCGCGAAGGGCTCCTCGGCGAAACGTGCCAGAGCCTCTTCGCCGTCGGCCGCCTCGGCGACGCGGTGCCCCTCGGACTCGAGAATCTCGCGCAGCGTGTAGCGCAGGGCCGCGTCGTCATCGACCACGAGGATGCGCGCGCTCATGCCGCGGCCTCCTCGGCGCGCAGCGGGGGCGCCGCGGGCAGCCACAGCTCGGCCACTGCGCCGCCGCCGGGGCGCGCCGAGAGCTGCAGCTCGCCGCCGTGCTGGCGCGCGAGGGCGCGCGCGATGGTGAGCCCCACCCCGTTGCCGCGCGCCTTGGTGGTGACCCCCGGCTCGAAGAGGCGCGGCAGCAGGCCCGCGTCGGGCCCGCGCCCGCGGTCGAGCACCAGCACGCGCGCGCCGCCGCCCGGGGAGAGCCCCACCTCGAAGGCCACCTCGCCACCGGCGGGGCTCGCCTCCAGCGCGTTCTGCACCAGGTTGATGAGCACCTGCTTCACCTTGCGCGCGTCGCACTGCACCGTGGCGCCGCCCGGGAGCAGGGAGAGCGTCACGCCGCGCTCCTGGGCGAGCCCCTCGTGCAGGCTCACCACCTCGGCGCAGAGGGCGGCGAGGTCCGTGGGGGCGGCGGAGAGCGGCAGCAGGGGCCGCGAGAAGGTGAGGAACTCCTCGAGGATGCCCTGCATGCGCTCCACCTCGCCGCGCAGGATGGCGAGGCGCTCGGCGCCCTTGCCCTCGGGCACGTTCTGGGTGAGCAGGCCGCCGAGGCCCTTGAGGCTCGCGAGCGGGTTCTTCAGCTCGTGCGCAATCTCCGCGCTCAAAGCCGTGAGCTCCTGGGTGCGCTCGGCGTGCGCGTGCAGCGCGTCCTCCTGCGCGCGCACCGTGCGCAAGAGCACCGCGTCGAAGCCGCCGCGCAGGCTGCGGCCCACGGTGGCCGCGAACAGCAGCGCGAGCGAGAGGAAGCCCGCGTGGAAGTACAGGTGGGTGAGCGAGGGGGCGGCGCGCGTGCCCCCTCCGAAGGCCTCCGGGTTGAAGTCCGGCAGGCCGTGGCCCGCCCCCAGCAGCGCGAAGGCCCACACCGCGACGAGCGCCGTGCCCACCAGCCCGAGCACGAGGCGCGGCGGCAGCAGCAGGCCCACCATCAGCGTCACCGGGAGGAGGACGTAGAGGAAGGGGCTGGAGAGGCCTCCGGTGGCGAAGAGCACCAGGAGGATGCCGCCCACGCCGAGGGTGAGGTTGAGCGGCACCGCGCGCCGGGTGAGCCCCTGGCGCCGGTAGCGCACCACCTCCACCGCGAAGAAGGTGGGGATGAGCACCAGCACCCCGAGCAGCACGGTGCGCCGCCAGGGCGCGGGCTCGAGCAGCGCGAGCCAGCCCACCAGCGTGCCGAGCAGCGGCAGCGCGAAAAAGCGGGCCCACACCAGGCGCCCGAAGAGCCGCTCGAACTCCTGGTGCTGGATCTCCCGGAAGCCAGCGGGCTGCGTGGGCCTCATCCTCCACCTTCCCTTCTGCCGCGGGAGGCTACGCCCCCCGCCTGCTCTCTCGCACGCGTTCGTCACGGGTGTTCCGTAGAGCAAGGCGGATGCCGCGGCCCGCACGCCCGGGCCGGGGCACGGAGAGGGCCCGAGGGTGTCAGGGCTTCCGAACGGGGCGTCGGATTTCCTGACAGTGCCCCGGGGCTCCCCAGAGGGGACGCGGGCAGGCACGGCTCTTGCCCCTGGAGTCGCGTGGCCTCCCCTTCCGGAGGCGCCAGGAGAGCCCATGCGCCGCGTCGCCGTCGCCCTCGTCGCCCTCACCCTCGTCCTCTCGGGCCTCATCGCCTTGCGGCTCTGGAAGCAGGCGCGCGCGGAGGCCGCGCCCGCGGGGGGCTCGGGGGAGATCGAGGGCGTGCGCGTGGACCTCTCCAGCCGCGTGGGGGCCCGCATCGCGGCGCTGCACGTGCGCGAGGGCGAGCGGGTGCACAAGGGCCAGCTGCTCGTCACGCTCGACTGCTCGGACGCCGAGGCGCAGCTCGCCGCGGCCCAGGCGAAGCTCGCGGCGGGCCGCGCGCAGCAGGAGGCCGCCGCAGTGCAGGTGGTCTCCGCGCGCAGCAACACCAGCGCCTCTCGGGCCGCCCAGGCCGCGGCGCTCGCCCAGGCGGAGGCGACGGGCGCGCAGCGCGACGCGGCCGAGCGGCAGGCGGCGCGCCTCGCCTCCATCCCCACGGTGATGACGGTGGCCACGGTGGACCAGACGAAGGCGGATGCGGATGCGCTCTCGCACCGGGCCCGGGCGGCGCGCGCGCAGGCCAACGCCAGCGCCGAGCAGGCGCGCGCCGCCGCATCCGCCGTGCGCGCGGCCGATGCGCAGTCCACCGCGGCCGCCGCGATGGTGCACGCGGCGGAGGCGGAGGTGGCGCGCGCCCGGCTGATGGCGGACGAGTGCGCGGTGCACGCCCCGCGCGACGCGGAGGTGGCGGAGCTGCCGCACGAGGCCGGCGAGCTCGTCTCCCCGGGCGCAGTGCTCGCGCGCCTGGTCGACCTGAGCGAGGTGAAGGCCACCTTCTACCTGCCCAACGCGGAGGTGGGCGCGGTGAAGCCCGGCGCCGAGGCCCAGGTGGTGGCGGACGCGTTCCCCCGCGAGACCTTCCGCGCCCACGTGCGCACGGTGGCGCTGGAGGCGGAGTTCACCCCGCGCAACATCCAGACGCGCACCGATCGCGACCGGCTCGTCTACGCGGTGGAGGTGCGCGTGGATAACCCGGGCGGGCGCCTGCGCGACGGGATGCCGGTGCAGGTGACGCTGCCGGGGACGGGGCGCTAGCCATGGCGACGGAGGGCGCGCTCGCGCTGGAGGCCGTGGGGCTGCACAAGCGCTTTGGCACCGTGGAGGCGCTCGCGGGGCTGAGCTTCTCCGTGCGTCGCGGCGAGCTGTACGGGCTGGTGGGGGCGGATGGCGCGGGGAAGACCACGGCGAGCCGCGCGCTCGCGGGGCTGCTCTCGCCGGACGCCGGCACGGCGCGCGTGCTGGGACGCGACCCGGTGCGCGAGGGGAGCGCAGTGCGCGAGCTGCTCGGGCTGATGCCGCAGCAGTTCAGCCTCTACCGCGACCTCACCGTGGCCGAGAACCTCCAGTTCTTCGCGCGGCTCTACGTGCTGCCGCGCGCGACGTACGTGCAGCGCCGCGAGCGGCTGCTGGAGGTGACGCGGCTGGGGCGCTTCCTCGACCGGCGCGCGGACGCGCTCTCGGGCGGGATGTACAAGAAGCTCGCGCTCGCGTGCGCGCTGCTGCACGAGCCCGCGGTGCTCCTCCTGGACGAGCCCACCAACGGCGTGGACCCGGTGAGCCGGCGCGAGCTGTGGGCGCTGCTCTACGAGTTCGTGCAGGAGGGGATGACGGTGCTCGTGTCCACGCCCTACATGGACGAGGCCGAGCGCTGCCACCGGGTGGGGCTGGTGCACCGCGGCCGCCTCCTGCTCGAGGGCGAGCCGCGCGTGCTGCTGCAGCGCTTCGCGCACGAGGTGTACGAGGTGCACGGCGGCGAGCGGCGCGAGGTGGACGCAGCGCTCGCGCACCTTCCCGCGGTGCAGGCCGCGTCTCCTGCCGGCGCACGGCTGCGCGTCGTGGTGACGCACGGTGAGGGCGACGCCGTGTTGCGCGGGCTCGCGCCGCTGGGTGCGCACCTCGTGCCCGCGCGGGCGGACTTCGAGGACCTCTTCCTCTCGCGGCTGCGCGAGGAGGAGGCGTCATGAGTGGCGAGGGCTCCAGCGATGTCTCCATCGTCGCGCGCGGCCTCAGCCGCCACTTCGGCACCTTCCGCGCGGTGGACGACGTGAGCTTCGAGGTGGGGCGCGGAGAGATCTTCGGCTACCTGGGGGCGAACGGCGCGGGCAAGAGCACCACCATCCGCATGCTCACGGGGCTGCTCGCGCCGAGCGGTGGCGAGGCCTGGGTGGCGGGGCACGACGTGGGGCGCGCGCCCGAGTCGGTGAAGGCCTCCATCGGGTACATGTCCCAGAAGTTCTCGCTCTACCTGGACCTGCCGGTGCTGGAGAACCTGCTCTTCTTCGGCGGGGCGTACGGCCTGAGCGGGCGCGCGCTGCGGCTGCGCGCGGCGGAGCTGCTCGAGCGCACGGACCTCGCGGGGCTGGAGGACGCAACCACGGGCTCGCTGCCCGGCGGGCTGCGCCAAAGGCTCGCGCTCTGCAGCGCGCTGCTGCACCGCCCGCAGGTGGTGTTCCTGGACGAGCCCACGGCCGGCGTGGACCCGGTGGCCCGGCGCGTCTTCTGGCGCCTCATCCGCGAGGTGGCCGACGAGGGGACCACCGTGTTCGTGACGACGCACTACCTCGACGAGGCGGAGTACTGCGCGCGCATCGGACTCATGGTGGACGGGCGCCTGGTGGCGCTGGACACGCCCGCGGGGCTCAAGCGCACCTGGGTGCCGGAGCGGGTGCTCGCGGTGAGCGGGCGCAACCTGCTCGCCGCGAGCCGTGCGCTCTCGGGTCAGCCCGGCGTGCGCGACGTGGCGCCCTTCGGTGGCGGGCTGCACGTGCGGGTGGAGCAGGGGCTCGCTCCGGAGGCGCTGGTCGCGCGGCTCAGTGCGGCCGGTGCGAGCGAGGTGGTGGCCGAGGTCGCCGAGCCCTCGCTCGAGGACGTGTTCCTCGCGGTGGTGGGCAAGAGCGCGAAGGAGCAGGCGGCATGAGGTCCTCGATGAAGCACGCCCTGCTGCGCACCGGCGCCATCGCCGCGAAGGAGGCGCTGCACATCCGGCGCGACCCGCGCATGCTCTACCTCGCGCTGGGGATGCCGGTGCTGATGCTGCTGCTCTTCGGCTACGGGGTGAGCTTCGACCTGGACCACATCGCGCTCGCGTGGGTGGACCCGGCGCCCACCGCCTCCTCGCGGCAGCTCGCGCGTGCCTTCCAGGGCTCGGGGGAGTTCGAGCTGCAGCCCGTGGACAGCGTGGACGAGGTGCAGCGCCGGATGCGGCGTGGCGCGCTCTACGGCGCGGTAGTGGTGCCGCGCGACTTCGAGGAGCGCCTGCTCGAGCGCAAGACCGCCCCGGTACAACTGCTGGTCGAGGGCTCCGACGCGGTGAGCGCGAACCAGGTGCTCTCGAAGGCGGATGCCGTCGTGCGCAACGCCTCGCGCGAGCTCACGGGCGCTCCGCGCATGACGCCGCCGGTGCAGGTGCGGGTGTGGACGCTCTACAACCCCGAGGCGCGCAGCGCGCTGTTCATGGTGCCGGGACTCGCGGCCTACCTGCTCGCCATCTGCGCGGTGCTGCTCACGGCGCTCACCATCGCCGGCGAGTGGGAGCGCGGCTCGATGGAGCAGCTCTTCGCCTCGCCCGTGGGCCGGCTGGAGATCGTCCTGGGCAAGCTCGTGCCCTACCTCGTCCTCGGGATGCTGCAGCTCTTGCTCGTGCTCGCGTTCGGTGCCACCGCCTTCGACGTGCCGCTGCGCGGCAGCCTCCCGCTGCTCTTCGTCGCGGGGCTGCTCTTCCTCGTGGGGATGCTGGGGCAGGGGCTGCTCATCTCGGTGGTGGCGAAGAACCAGCTCGTGGCCACGCAGGCCGGGGCGCTGAGCGCGCTGCTGCCCTCGATGCTCCTGTCCGGGATGATCTTCCCCGTGCAGAACATGCCCCTGCCCCTGCGGCTGCTCTCGCAGGTCATCCCCGCGCGGCACCTGGTGTACGTGCTGCGCGGCGTGCTGCTCAAGGGCAACGGCTTCGCCACGCTGTGGCCCAGCCTGCTTGCGCTCGCGGCGTTCGCCGTCGCGGTCATTGCGCTCGCCACCCGGCGCTTCGAGCGGAGGGTCGCGTGATGCAAGAGCGTTCTCTCGAGGACCTGCCCTCCCCTACCCCGCTGCGCGAGGTGCCCGCGCCGCCGCGCATCTCGCGCCGCGTGCAGCTGCGGGCGGTGGTGCGCAAGGAGGTGCGCCAGACGGTGCGCGACCGCCGGATGATGTTCCTGCTGGTGATGGCGCCGCTGATTCAGACCGTGCTCTTCGGCTTCGCGGTGGACTTCGACGTGGACCGCGTGCCGACCGCGGTGGTGGACCGCGACGGCAGCGCGGAGAGCCGGCTGCACACGCGCCGCCTCCTCGCGGACGGCACCCTGCGCGAGCAGGCGCGCGCGCCGAGCGCGGAGGACGCGCAGAGGGCCATCGACGAGGGACAGGTGGCCGCGGCCCTGGTGCTGCCGCCGCGGCTCGGGCGCGACCTGCTCGCGGGGCGCCCCGCGCAGGTGCAGGTGCTGCTGGACGGCACGGACCCGAACCGGGCGAACGTGGTCGCGGGCGCGGTGTCGCGCTACTTCGGCGAGGTTAACGAGGGGCTCATGCGCGAGCGCGCCGGTGCCGCTGCCCCCGGGGGCGTGAGCGCCGTGCCGCGCGTGCTCTACAACCCGAGCCTGCGCACGCCGCCCTTCATGGTGCCCGGTGTGATGGCGATGCTGCTGTTGGTGGTGACCACCATCGTCACCGCGATGGGTCTCGCGCGCGAGCGCGAGATGGGCACGCTGGAGCAGGTGCTGGTGACGCCGCTCGAGCCGCTCTCCCTGCTTGCCGGGAAGATGGCGCCCTTCTTCGTCATCGGCCTGGTGGACGTGATGCTGGTGCTGGCCTTCGGCACCTGGCTCTTCGACGTGCCATTGCGCGGACCCTTGCCGGTGCTCGCGCTGGGGGCGCTGCTCTACCTGCTGAGCACGTTGGGCGTGGGGCTGCTCATCTCCACTGTCTCCGGCAGCCAGCAGCAGGCGTTCCTCGGCGGCTTCCTCTTTACCCTTCCCGCCATCCTGCTCTCGGGCGTGATGACGCCGGTGAGCGGGATGCCCGTGTGGCTGCAGTGGGCCACGCGGCTCAACCCGGTGCGCTACTTCGTGGAGCTGCTGCGCGCGGTGCTGCTGCGGGGCGCGGGGCTCGCGGAGGTGTGGCCGCAGCTGCTCGCGCTGCTCGTCTTCGGGCTGGCCATCCTCGGGTTCGCCACGCTGCGCTTCCGCAAGCGGCTCGGATAGCGCGGGCGCTTCCCTCATCCCTGCGCGAGCGACTCGAGCGCGCAGTGCAGCGCCTCCACCACCTGCGCCATGCGCGGGTAGTCGAGCGTGTCCCAGGTGTCGTCGGCGCGGTGGTAGCGCTCGTTTCGCAGGAACGCGGTGTCGGTGATCATCAGCGCGGGGAAGCCCTGGTCCCAGAAGCTCGCGTGGTCGGAGAGGTCCACGCCCACCACGCTGCGCGGCGCATTGAGGCTCTCCACCGGGATGCCGCCCGCCGAGCGCATCCCGGCCTTTACCTCCGCCACCAGCGCCTCGCCGCCCAGGGTCCCCACCACGCCGATGAAGTTTCCCGCGTCCGGGTAGAGCATCTTCATCCCCGGCACCGGGTACTGCTGGCTCCCCTTCGCATCCGAGAAGCAGCCGAGCATCTCGAGCGAGAGCATCGCACGCACCTTCACGCCCGCCTTCTTCAGCCCGCGCGCGTGCACCGCACTGCCCATGTTCTGTGAGCCGAAGAAGGGCGGCTCCTCGAGCACGAAGGCGACGAGGTCCACGCGCATCGTGGGAGGCCTCTTGCCCAGCAACTGCGCGAGCTCGAGCAGCCCGGCGACGCCGCTCGCGTTGTCGTCCGCACCTGGCGTCCCCTGCACCGCGTCGTAGTGCGCGCCCACCACGAGCCGCTCCCCGGTCTCCGGCCCGAAGCTCGCCACCACGTTGTGGAAGGTGTCGCCGTACACCTCGAAGGGCTCGCGTCTCACGCGGCCCCCGGCCCCCTTCAGTGAGGCCTCGAGGTAGCGCGCCGCGCGCTCCAGGTTCTCCGGGTGCTCGTAATCGCGCGGGTGCAGCGTCTCGCTCAGGGCGCGCACGTGGGCCTTCAAGCGCTGCGGGTCGACGGGAGAGGGCATGCAGGTGGGCGCGGTGCGGCGCTGTGGCTGGCTCACCCACGCCGCTGCACCGAGGATGAGGCTCCAGAGAGACACCAGGACTCCGAGCGCGAGCCAGGAACGCTTGCCCTTCCAGAAGTGCGCCATGTCCTCTCCCTCGGCAAGGTGCGGCGTGGCCTCTCGGGTGCCTGGCAGGGAGGGCACCCTGGCCCGCGGGCCACCTCCCGCACTTGCGAAGCGCAAGCCAGTGCGGGAAACGCTCCGCAGGCCCGCGCATCCCAGCGCCCACCGCCTCTGTGCCTGCGCCCGCTCCTGCCAAAATGTCCACCTCTCCTGCCGCCGACCGCCACTTCCTCTTCCTGCTCTCCAGCGCCCGCGCCGAGGGCAACACCGAGCTGCTCGCGCGCCGCGCCGCCGCGAGCCTCCCCGCCTCGGTGAAGCAGACCTGGGTGAGCCTCGATGCACTCGGGCTCCCGCCCTTCCTGGACCTGCGCCACACGCCGGGCGGCTACCCGCCGCTCACCGAGCCCCTCTCCGGTCTCTACCGCCAGACGGTGGCCGCGACGGACCTGGTCTTCGTCGCGCCCACCTACTGGTACAGCCTGCCCACCTCCGCGAAGCTGTACCTCGACCACTGGTCGGGGATGTTCCGGGTCCCGGGTCTCGACTTCCGCGCGAAGATGGTGGGCCGCACGCTGTGGCTCGTCACGGTGAACTCGGACGACCCGGGCGTGGACGAGGGCAGCGCGCCGCTGGTGCAGACGCTGCGGCTCACGGCGGACTACATGAAGATGCGCTTCGGAGGCGCGGTGGTGGGCCACGGCTCGCGCCCCGGCGACGTGCTGCAGGACGCGGCCGCGCTCGCGCAGGCGGAGGCGCTGTTCGTGCGAGGGCCCGCGAGCGCGGCCGCTTGACTCCGCGCAGGCCGCGCGATTACCTCTCCCCCGTCCGCATGCCCTTCACCTCCGCTACCTGCTGCTGCTGTCTCTGTCGCGCCGCCTGTCGTGCGGTCAGCGAGGGAGCCAGCGTGCACGCGTAGTCGGGAAGCGCCCCCATCGGACGCCCCAAGCGTCGCCCCGGTCCTCGAGACGAGCGGACCGGGGCGTTGTCGTTTTCAGGGCGCCCCTTGCAGCATGCAGCCCCGCTCATCCCGAGGACCTCCCAGGCGGCGATTCCACCCGCTGGTCAACCCGAGGTCCTCCGCATGAAGCCCATCGCCATCCTCCACGAGCATCCCGACTGGTTCCGCCCGCTCTTCCACACGCTGGAGCGCCGCCGCGTCCCCTACGTGCGCCTGGACGCGAGCGCGCACGTGTACGACCCGCGCGAGCGCCACGTGCCCTACTCGCTCGTCTTCAACCGCGCGAGCCCCAGCGCCTACCTGCGCGGGCATTCACAGAGCACCTTCCACACGCAGCACTGGCTGCGCCACCTGCGGCGGCTCGGCGTGCCGGTGGTGAACGGCGCCCGCGCCTACGAGACGGAGCTGAGCAAGGCGCTGCAGCTCGAGCTCGCCGAGGAGCTGAACCTGCCCACCCCGCGCGCCCGCGTCTTCAACCATCCCTCGCGCGCACTCGAGGCGGCTGCCGGCCTGCGCTTCCCCGTGCTGGTGAAGGCGAACGTGGGCGGCAGCGGCGCGGGCATCCGCGCGTACGGGACCGAGGCCGAGCTCGCGCGCGCCGTGGAGGCGGGCACGCTGGAGCTGGGCCCGGATGGCACCGCGCTCTTGCAGGAGCTCGCACCCCTGCAGGGTGGCCACATCACGCGCGTGGAGCTGCTGGGCGGCAAGTTCCTCTACGCGATCAACGTCTACCCGGCCGAGAACTCCTTCAACCTCTGCCCCGCGGACGTGTGCCAGACCACCGACGGCGCGGCGCTCGCGCGCGGTGCGTGCGCGCTGGATGCGCCGAAGAACGGGATGCGCGTGGAGGCGGCGACGCCACCACCGCACGTCATCTGGCAGGCGGAGACGCTCATCCGCCGCGCTGGCATCGACGTGGGAGGCATCGAGTACCTCGTGGATGCGCGCGACGGGCAGCACTACTTCTACGACGTGAACGCGCTCTCCAACTTCGTCGCGGACCCGCTGCGAGTGGTGGGCTTCGACCCCTTCGAGCGGCTGGTGGACTTCCTCGTCGCGCGCGCCGAGGGCGCGAACCCGTCCGACCTCGACGTCGGGGAGGCGGCCTAGTCATGCGCTACGGATACTGGCTCCCCGTCTTCGGCGGCTGGCTGCGCAACGTGCAGGACGAGGCGATGGAGACCTCGTGGGCGTACGTGCAGCGGCTCGCGCGGCGCAGTGAGGTGCTCGGCTACGACCTCACGCTCATCGCCGAGCTCTTCATGAACGACATCAAGGGCATCGATGCGCCCAGTCTCGACGCGTGGAGCACCGCAGCGGCGCTCGCGGCGGTGACCGAGCGGCTCGAGCTGATTGTGGCGGTGCGGCCCACGTTCCACTCCCCCGCCCTGCTCGCGAAGCAGGCGGCGAACATCGACCACATCAGCAACGGGCGGCTCAGCCTCAACGTGGTGAGCAGCTGGTGGCAGGACGAGGCGCGCCGCTACGGCGTGCACTTCGAGGAGCACGACGACCGCTACGCGCGCACCGAGGACTGGCTGCAGGTGCTCGACGGCGTGTGGAAGGAGCCGCGCTTCAGCCACCAGGGCAAGTACTACCGGGTGGACGGGACCATCCTCGAGCCCAAGCCCCTGGTGCGCGGCTACCGCCGCCGGCCCACGCTGTACGCGGGCGGCGAGAGCGAGGCGGCGAAGAGGCTCATCAGCCGCGCCTGCGATGCGTACGTGATGCACGGGGACGCGCCGGAGACGGTGGCGGCGAAGATTGCGGACATGCAGCGCCGGCGCGCGGAGTGGAAGCTGCCGCCGCTGCAGTTCGGGATGGCGGCGTACACCATCGTGCGGCCCACCGAGGCCGAGGCGAAGCGGGAGCTCGCGCGCATCACGAACGTGCAGGAGGGCAGCCCGGGCTACCAGAACTACCGCGACTGGGTGGCGCACACGAAGCTGGAGAGCGCGCTCAGCCTGCAGGACTACTCGGTCTCCAACCGCGGCCTGCGGGCGGGGCTGGTGGGAACGCCGGACCAGGTGGCCGAGCGCGTGCTCGCCTTCGAGCGCGCGGGGGTGGACCTGCTGCTCCTGCAGTGCAGCCCCCAGCTGGAGGAGATGGAGAACTTCAGCCGCGAGGTGATGCCGCGGGTACGTGACGCGCGGGCGGCCGCCCGCTATGTCCCGGCTGCGTGAACACCGCCCTGCTCACCCTGCTCGCCCTCCTGGGCTTTGCCGCGAACTCGCTGTTGTGCCGCGCTGCCCTCTCGGGCGGCGCGGCTCGCAGCATCGATGCGGCGAGCTTCACGCTGGTGCGGCTGGTGGCGGGGGCGTTGGTCCTCGCGCTGCTGGTGCGGATGCGCCGGCAGCGCGAGCGGGGGCAGAAGGGCACGTGGCGCTCGGCGCTCGCGCTCTTCGCGTACGCGGCGGGCTTCAGCCTCGCGTACGTGCGCATCGGCGCGGGGGTGGGGGCGCTGCTGCTCTTCGGCCTCGTGCAGCTCACCATGCTCACGGCGGGGCTCGTGCGCGGGGAGCGGCCGCGGGCGCTCGAGTGGGTGGGGCTCGCGGTGGCGCTGGCGGGATTGCTCGGCCTCACGCTTCCGGGCGCGAGCGCTCCGGACGCAGTGGGTGCACTGCTGATGGCGGGGGCCGGCGTGGCGTGGGGCGTGTACAGCCTGCGCGGGCGCGGAAGCACGGATCCGCTCGCGGCGACGGCGGGGAACTTCCTGCGCGGCGTGCCCTTCGCGCTCGCGCTGTGGCTGCTCGCCCTGCCCTTCGCGGGTGCGCCGCACGCGACGGTCAAGGGGCTGGTGCTCGCGGCGGCCTCGGGCGTGCTCGCCTCAGGTGTCGGCTACAGCCTCTGGTACGCGGCGCTTCCGCACCTGAGCAGTGCGCGCGCGGCGATCGTGCAACTGAGCGTGCCGGTGCTCGCAGCGGCGGGAGCCGTGCTGCTCCTGCACGAGCCCCTCACCCAGCGCCTCGTGCTGGGCGGAGCAGGCCTTCTCCTCGGAGTCCTCGTGTCCCTGAGAGCGAAGACTGTCCCCTCTCCCCCTGGGAGAGGGAAAGGGTGAGGGAAGAGAGCGCAGCCGTGCTCCTCGAGGCCTGCTGCGCATCACCGCATCCGTAGAGCAGTGGGGCTACTTCGGCGAGAGCGCCCGCGCCGCGGCGCGCTCGAGGTCGGCACAGAGCGCACGGGACACACCTTTGGGACAAGCCGTCCGGGCATTCTCCGCCACTCGCCTCAGATCGTCCTCCGACGCCGAGGCATCGACGTGCCGCAGGACGAAGGCGAGGAAGGCACGGTCGGTTCGTGCGAGCCTGGCGAGCTCCGCGACCTGGCTCCAGCGCTGCGCGAGTGTGGAGGTCACGAGCTCGGAGTACCCCTCGGCCAGGGCGCCATCGTCACACCGTGCCGGATACCGCGCCTGCACCTGCTGAACCTGGAGCCAGAGCCCACGCTCCCCGGTGCGAGCTCGCACCGTGAGTTGCTGGAGCTCTCCATCCAGAGGGCCGCACGGATCGCCATCGGCATGCGCAGGCGCTCCCGACCCGAGCACGAGCGTGGCGAGGAGGAGCAGAGCCGGAGCAGAGCGCATGGTGGTAGATCTAAGCCCATGAAGCCTGCACTCGTCGCCTTCCTCCTCTCTGCACTGGCCGTCGCCGCTGCGAGCCCGAAAGAGGCGGGCGAG
Source organism: Aggregicoccus sp. 17bor-14 (assembly GCF_009659535.1). NCBI lineage: Bacteria > Pseudomonadati > Myxococcota > Myxococcia > Myxococcales > Myxococcaceae > Aggregicoccus > Aggregicoccus sp. 17bor-14. Next base: position 107,063 of record NZ_VJZZ01000002.1, on the reverse strand, counting down.
GTGGAGCGGGCCCGCGCGCTCCTGGCGCAGCGCCTACCGGACGTGACGTGGAGGGCAGCGACCGCCCTGCGCGCGGACGTGACGCTCGATGGCCGGGCGGACGTCGTGATGTTGGGAGTGCGTGGCACGGCGGCCGTGGTGGCGGTGGTGGCGGGTCCCGTGGGCGCGGGAACCCAGCATTGGGTCCGCACCTTCGAGGCGGACGGCCTGTGCGCAACCGCCGAGCAGGCCACCCTCACGCTCGAGCCACTCGGACTCCCGCTCGAGGAGTGGGGGTGCTCGGGCGGAGCGAAGGGTCCCGAGTGCGAGAAGGTCCGTGCGCTGCAGCAGCGGCTGACGCGTGCGAGCCAGCAGCAGGGCTCGCGCGGCGTCGTGCTCTCGGCCGGCGACTGCGACGCGTTCCACCTCTACTTCGATGGAACGGAGCTCGCGTGGTGGCGCCGCTGACGGACGTAACCCTTCTGGAGTGCGCAGCGATGGTGCGACAGCCGTAGCGACGGCATCTCGCTCGGTTCGGCGCCTAGGGCTTGTCTCGGAGCTGCAGCGCTCCGTACTCCTCCTCGTTGCAGAAGGTCACGTTGTACCAGATGAGATCTCGGTACTCCGGAACCACCTCCTCCTCCGCATCGAGGCCGGGGATGATGCGCAGCGTCTGCTCTGCAGCCTGGGCGACCTGCTCGCGCCAGGGCAGTGCTGGCGGCACCTCGGTCTCCCAGTGGATGACGCAGGACTGGCCATCGAGCGTAGGGAGGAGCCCGAGGAAGTGCCCATCCTCGGCAATCCACGCCTCGCCTCCCAAAATCAGGAGGCTCGCATCAGCGAGCTCCCGCACGGCGCGAGGCAGCTCTGCCTTGCGCCACGCGTACTCCTGCGATGTCGAGACGAAGGCCGTGCCGAGGAGGGATGGGGGAAGCATCCTCCTCACTACCCTCCAGCGTCCACGGTACCCGCGTCCGCCGCGCCCGCATCCGGCTGCACCGCCGCGCCGCCGTCCACGCCCGCAGGCAGCGGCAGCCCCAGCGCCCCGGCCAGCTCCGCAAGCTTCACCTGCACCTTGCGCTGGTTCTCCGGCCCCATGCGCAGCAGGTGCTTCTCGCTCGCGCTGCGCGCCTCCATGTCCTCGTCCGCGAAGGTGTACATGGCGCCCTTCGCCTTCACCTGGATGTCCCCGTCCGGCACGGGCACGGCGACGAGCTTCCCGATGGCGCCGGCCAGCGCCTGCTCGAAGGTGTTTCCGGGCGGGGCAATCTCACCGTACGCGGAGTCCAGCAGCGGCTTGAGCTCCTGGTACACGCGGTTCACGCTCTGCGTGTCCACGGAGGTCACGGCACGCGCCACGGGGTCGTAGCGGCTGAAGCTCTCCGGCGCGATGACGACCTTGCCGCCGCGCTTCGAGGTCACCTTGAAGGGGCCCTGGGGCGCCATGAAGGGCAGCTGCGTGCGGGGGCTCTCGCCGTTGCCGATGGCCGTCACCGCGGAGACGAAGCGGCGCACCAGGTCCTCGGCCATGAGCCAGCGGGTGAAGTCAGGGTCCTTGGACAGCTGGCCCACCACCTCGCGCACGTGCGGGTCGGTGCCGGAGAGCGAGGCGGGCGCGGGCGCCGCGGGGCCCGCGTCGGCGACGGGCACCTGGGGCACGTTCACGTCCGGCAGCTTCGGCGCGCGCAGGAAGAAGTACCAGGCGGCCACGCCCAGCAGCACGGCGAGCCCCAGCGCGAGGAAGATGGGCCAGCGCGGGTGGTGCACCGGCGGCGGCTGGAAGGGAGGCGGATGCGAGCCGGGGGGCGGGGGGCCGTGCAGGTCGGTCATGGTGTCCTCCTCGAGGTTGCAAGCGGAGCGCCGGGGCGCGAGGTCCCCTGCGCAGTGAACACGCACCGGGTGCGGCGCAGTGCAGGGCCGCGGTGCATGAGGCCACAGGACCACGGGCCGCGTCGCGGGGGCCGCACTCCGGGGGGCGAGAACTCAACGCTCCGTGCGCCCGCGCTCACCCGAGCCCCTGCAGCAGCGCCCAGCCCTGCGGCCAGTCCCCCAGCCCCGAGGCCGTGTTGAGGTGCCCCACGGCCCCTGCGTCCACGAAGCGGCTGCCCCACGCGCGCGCGAGCTCGCGCGAGGCGGAGAGGCTCGCGTAGGGGTCGTCGCTCGAGGCGACGAGCACGGAAGGAAAGGGCAGCGGGCGTGCGGGCACGGGCGCGAAGGGGCGCAGCACGTCGAGCACGTCGGGCCGCGCCAGGTCTGGCGGCGCCACCAGCAGTGCGGCCTTCACCGGCCGGCTCATGCGCGCCGCCCAGTGCACCACCGTGCTGCAGCCGAGCGAGTGCGCGACGAGCACGGGCGGCGCAGCGCAGCGGGCGATGGCCGCGTCCAGCGTCCTCACCCACGCCTCCAGCTCGGGCTGCTGCCAGTCGGCCTGCTCCACGCGCACGCTGCCCGCGGGAAGGCGCGGCACCCACAGCGTCTGCCAGTGCTGCGGCCCGGAGTTGTCCAGGCCGGGGACGATCACGACGGGCGAGCCCATGCGGCGCATCCTCGCACGCTCGCTGGTCAGGGACAGCAATCCCTCACCCCGACCCTCTCCCAGGGGGAGAGGGGACAGTCACGCGGCGCGCTGCAGGAAGGCGGCGAGCTTCTCGTACGCCACCGCGAGCGCCGGGATGCTGCAGCTCTCGTTCGCCTGGTGGGCCTGCGCCGTCTCGCCGGGGCCGAAGTTCACCGCGTCCACGCCGAACTGGCTGAAGCGCGCCACGTCCGTCCAGGCCTGCTTGCTCGCGGCCGGCAGCCCCGTGAGCTGCAGCAGCTGGCGGTAGAGCGGGTTCTGCGCGCAGACGCGGCCGCTCGGGGCGAGGTCGGTGAAGCTCACCTCGGCCCGGCCGGCGACGAGCCTGCGCACGTCCTCCTGCGCGGCCTCGAGGCTCTTGCCGGGAGCGAAGCGGTAGTTGAGGTTGAGCTCGAAGCGCTCGGGCACGACGTTGCGCGCGCGGCCGCCCTCGGCCCGGGTGATGCTCATCACCTCGTAGAAGGCGAAGCCTTCGTGGAGCACCTCCACGCGCGGCCGGGCGAGCAGCTCCGCGAGCAGCGGGCCCGCCTTGTGGATGGCGTTCTCGCCCTGCCAGGGCCGCGCGGAGTGCGCGCTGCGGCCGGAGAAGCGCAGCGTCACGTGGAGGCTGCCCACGCAGCCCACCTGCACCACGTTGTCCGTGGGCTCCATCGCGATGCCGAAGTGCACGCGCGAGAGCTGCGGCACGTGCTCGAAGAGGGGGCCGAGGCCGCTCTCGAGGTAGGGCCCCTCCTCGCGCTCGTAGAGCATGAGGAGCAGGTTCACCGGCAGCTCCGCGCGGGGCAGCTGCTCGGCGAGCGCCATCATCACCGCGAGCCCGCCCTTCATGTCGCTCGCGCCCAGGCCGTACACGCGCTCGCCCTCGAGCCGCGCGGGCGCGTCCCCGGGGTGCGCGGGCACGGTGTCCAGGTGGCCCACGAGCGCCACCGTGGGGCGCGGGTCCTCGAGCCGCCCCACCACGAGCGAGTGGCCGTGGCGCACCACCTGCTCGCGCGCGAAGTGCTGCAGCGCCCAGCGCTCCATGTGGTCCGCGAGCGGCCCCTCCTGCCCGATGGGGCTCGCGATGCGGCAGAGGTCCAGGGTGCGCTGGGCGAGGGCGGCGGCGGTCGTCACGCTGCGCACCCTAGCGCCCGGGCACCGGCTCGTCGAAGGTCGTGTGGCCCTCGAAGAGCGCGGCGGCGAGGCAGTCCACGTCCGGCAGGATGCTGAAGGCGTGGGTGGTGCCGTCCGCCTGCTCGAAGGTCTCGCCGGGCCAGGTCTCCTCGCCGGTCTCCTCGCGCATCCCGCCCTCCAGCACCAGCGTCCACTCGCGGCCGTGGTGGGTGTGGCGCGGGTAGCGGCTGCCGGCGCGCATGCGGGCGAAGGCCGCGAGCATCCCGGCGCGCGCGGGGCCCGTCTCCACCGGCACCACGTCCACGTCCGGCGTGGGGCCGGGCTGCCAGGCGGCGGGGTCGCTCAGGGTGCGCAGCAGCGCGCGGGCGCGCGCCTCGTCCAGGTCGAAGAGCTGCGCCACGCGGCCGGCGTGGTACGCGAGGCGCTCCGGCCCCTGCATCTCGGCGAGGAGCCCTTCGAGCACCGGCGGCGGCGGGGCGACCGCGGGCGCCAGCGCGCCCACCGCGAGGCGCAGGCGCGCGAGCTCCGCGCGGCAGCCGGCGCAGCGCGCGAGGTGCGCCTCGGCACGCGCCTGCGCGTGCGCCGGGAGCGTCCCCAGCGCGAGGTCCGGGAGGAGGTCTTCGAGGTGTTCGGGGTGGGGCTCGCTCATGGCTCAGCGCGCAGGCCACAGCGGCCCTGCGCTCTGTCCAAGGTTACGGGCGCGGGCCCGCAGCGGATGCGTGTTCGCGCGTGCCGTCGAGGGTTTTCCTCGCGAACCCTCGACAAGCGCCGGACGAAGCTCCGACAGGGCCCCGAGCCGCTACACCGCGACGGCGAAGTCGCGCAGGGCGGCGTTGAGGCTGGTCTTCTGGTCGGTGCTCTTCGTGCGCTGCCCGATGATGAGCGCGCAGGGCACGCTGAAGCGCCCGGCGGGGAACTGCTTCTCGCGCATGCCGGGGATGACCACGCTGCGCGCCGGGACCCGGCCCTTGTAGACCTTCTCCTCGGGGCCGGTGACGTCGATGATCTGGGTGGAGGCGGTGAGCACCACGTTGGCCCCCAGCACGGCCTCCTCCTCCACCACCACGCCCTCCACCACGATGCAGCGGCTGCCCACGAAGGCGCCGTCCTCGATGATGACGGGGCTCGCGGCGGGTGGCTCGAGCACGCCGCCCAGCCCCACGCCGCCGGACAGGTGCACGCCCTTGCCCACCTGCGCGCAGGAGCCCACGGTGGCCCAGGTGTCCACCATGGTGCCCGCGCCCACGCGCGCCCCGATGTTCACGTAGCCGGGCATCACCACCGCGCCGCGCTCCACGTGCGCGCCGTAGCGCACCACGCCCGGCGGCACCACGCGCACGCCGGCCGCCTCGAGCCCCTTCTTCAGGGGCACCTTGTCGTGGAACTCGAAGGGGCCCACCTCCATCACCTTCATCTCGCTCAGCGCGAAGAAGAGCAGGATGGCCTCCTTCACCCACGCGTGCGTGCGCCAGGTGCCGGTGGTCGCGTCCTTCTCGGCGACGCGCAGGCTCCCCGCGTCCAGCAGCGCGAGCGTGTCGCGCACCGCCTGGGCGTGGCCTGCGTCCTTGAGCAGCGCGCGGTCCGCGAACGCCGCGCTCACCTGGGCCTGCAGCTTCTCGAGGTTCTGGGGTGTCTCCATGGCAACGGCGCTTAAAGCGCAAATGCGCGCAGAGGCGAAGGGACTTGTTGACTCGCGGCGCGAAGCGGCTCCTGTCGTCCGCACGTCTTATTGCCCCGGAGGGCTTGAAGCGGGGCGCGCGGGTGGGGTTGGCTAGCACCTGGACGCACCCCGAGGGCACGGCCCACCGGGACATGCGTTGCAGCAGAACCCCCACAAGAGACGGAGAAGAGCGAATGCGGAAGTTCATCGGCGCAGTGTCGGCGGTGGTGCTCCTGAGCAGCGCGGTGGCCGTGGCGGCCCCCTACGGCACTGCCGGCTGTGGTCTCGGCGCGGTCCTGCTCGGCGACAAGCCGGGTGCGATCCAGATCCTCGCCGCCACGCTCAACGGCAGCTTCGGCAGCCAGACCTTCGGCATCACCACCGGCACGCTGAACTGCGGCGCCGCGGCGACCGACCAGGTCTCCCAGCGCACCCAGGTGTTCGTGGAGGCCAACCGCGAGGTGCTGGCCAAGGACATCTCGCGCGGCCAGGGCGAGACCATCGTGAACCTGGCGGCCATCGCCGGCTGCAGCAACGCGGACGCCGTGGGCGCCGCGCTGCAGAGCAAGTTCGGGACCATCTTCCCGAGCGAGCAGACCCCCAGCACCCAGGTCACCGAGAGCCTGCTCAACACGCTGAAGGCGGACAAGTCGCTCGCCTGCAGCCAGCTGGCTGGCTAGTGCCCGCAGCGGGCCGGGGGCGCGCCTTCGCCCCGGCCCACCCGTGGTACAACGTGCCCGCGTGCGTGCCGCCCCAGGCGGCCCGTGCGCGGGCACGCGCTTCTCCCGAGGCCTCTTGTCTCTCCCCGTCCTGCTCCTGCTGAGCGCGCTCGCGAGCGCCGCGCCGCCGTCTCCCCCTCCGTCCCCCAGCGCCAGTGCCGATGTGGCCGTGCTCCAGCAGCGCGCGCACGCGCAGGGGCTCGCGCGGCAGAAGCAGTGGCTGCGGCTCGGGCACTACGTGAAGAGCCCCGGCGGCCGCTACCAGTCGGAGGCGGACGGGCTCGAGTTCTTCCTCGCCAAGGGCGGCAAGGACGACCCGGCGGCGGAGCTGGACGCCACGCTCGCCGCGCTCTTCGCGCCGCCCGTGGCCGGGAAAGAGGGCCAGCACGCCCAGTGCCGCTTCCCGGCGCGCCTGCTCTTCCTCGCCCAGGCGCTCGCGGTGGACGTCACGCACCTGCCGCGGGTGGAGTGCAAGGACCTGGTCGCGTTCTGGAAGCGGCTGGACCCGCGCTCGGTGACGCTGGTCTTCAGCAGCTACTACCTGAACAACCCGGCCTCCGCCTTCGGCCACACCTTCCTGCGCTTCAACAAGGTGCCCGAGGTGAGCACCGGGATGCGCTCGGAGCTGCTGGACTACGGCGTGGACTACGCGGGCGTGGTCGACACGAGCAACGCGCTGCTCTACGGCCTCAAGGGGATGACCGGCCTGTTCCCCGGCCGCTTCAACCACTACCCGTACTTCTACAAGGTGCGCGAGTACAACGAGTACGAGAGCCGCGACCTGTGGGAGTACGAGCTCGCGCTGCAGCCGCAGGAGCTCACGATGCTGGTCGCCCACCTGTGGGAGGTGGGCGGCACCTACTTCGACTACTTCTACCTGAGCGAGAACTGCTCCTACCGCATCCTCGCGGTGCTCGAGGCCGCGGCGCCGCGCCTGCCGCTGCTCGAGCACCTGCGCCCCTACGTGCTGCCGAGCGAGACGGTGAAGGTGGTGCACGCGCAGCCGGGCCTCGTCGCGCGCGTGACCTACCGCCCCTCCATCCGCAGCCAGTTCCGCGCGCGCGCGGCCGGGCTCAGCGGCCGCGAGCTGGACCTGGTGGAGGACGTCGCGCGCGAGCCCACGCGCCCGCTGCCCGCGGACCTCACCCCCGAGCGCCAGGTGGCGGTGCTGGACGCGGCGCTGGACTACGTGGACCTGCGCGAGGCGAAGGTGCTCGTGCACGGCACCAGCCTCGAGGCGAGCCAGACGAAGCAGCACCTGCTGGAGCGGCGCAGCCAGGTGCTGCGCCCCAGCCCGCCGCTCGTCATCCCGCCGCCCTACGAGCGCCAGCCCCAGCGCGGCAACCCGAACCAGCGGCTCGCGGTGAGCGCGGGCACGAGCAGCCGCGACGGCGCGTTCGCGCTCTACCGCTTCCGCTTCGCGCTGCGCGACCTCGCGGACCCGCACGAGGGCTACCCCGAGCTCGCGCAGATCGAGTTCGTGAACCTGCAGCTGCGCGGCGGCCTCACCAGCCCGCGCTTCGCGCTGGACGAGCTCACGCTGGTGCGCATCCTCAGCCTCACCGCGCTGGACCGCTTCGACCGCGCGCCGAGCTGGACCGCGCGCGTGGGGCTGGACCGCATCCGCGATGGCGGCTGCCCGGGCGGCCCCAAGAAGGACTGCTACGCGGCCGGCGGCGAGGTGGGCGGCGGGCTCGCCGTGACCTCCTTCGGCGGCGCGCTCACGCTCTTCGGCCTGAGCGAGGCGAGCCTGCACGCGGGGCCGCACCTCCCCGGGCTCTTCGGCACGGGGCTGCGCCCGGCGCTGGGGCCGCACGTGGGCGCGCGGCTGCGGCTGGGCACGCGCGCGACCGTGGTCGCCGGCGGGCGCTACCAGTTCTTCTTCGAGCAGCCGCCGGGACAGAAGAACGGCGTGCGCCAGGGCTGGAGCGCGGACGCCACCGCGCGCCTGCACCTCACGCCCGCCCTCGGGCTCGAGCTCGCGGCGCAGCGCCACGCGGACGGCGAGCGCGAGGGCACGCTGGGCGCGCTCGTGTACTTCTAGTGCGCGAGCAGCGTGTCGGCGAGCGGCAGCGTGTGCGCGCTCACGGCCGCGGGGTCACCCGTCTCGGGCCCGAGCGCGTAGCCGCCCGCGGCGCCGCGCACCCGCACCCCGTCCGCCGTGAGCCCCACGATGGCCTCCAGCGGGATGTGGAACGCGCTCCGCGCGCGCTTGTGCGGGCGCACCGAGAGCCCGGCGCGCGACATGGCGCTCACGTACCCCAGCCGCGTCCCGTCCTCCGCCCACACCCCCATCTTGAGCTGCACCGAGCGCCGCTCGAAGGGCGACTCCCACCAGTTGCGCTGTGCGGCTGCCGTGTCCGTGGCTTCGCTCACGTGTCCACCTCCTGCGCTCAAAGCTGAGGCGGAGGGGCCCGGTGCGGCGAGCGGCGTGGGGAGCGGGGAGCGGCCGGCTGCCCGGCTGCTCCCCTCACCCTCAGGACCTCAGGGGCCGAGGGCCCGGGCCACCGCGTCCACCACCTCCTGCTCGGTGGGGAAGGCGAGGCCGGCCTTGCGCACCACGGTGCGCCCGTCCACCGACACCTCGAAGGAGCCCGAGGGCCCCGTCTTCAGCTCTGCGTCCACGTCCAGCGCGTCCTTCAGTACGGCCGCCGCACGGGCGGCCCGGGGCTTGTAGCCTCAGGAGTTGCAGTAGGAGATGGTGATTCGGGCGGTCATGGGGCAGCTCCTTTGCGGGAGGGACTCGTCAGCGGGGTGGGAAATGGGCTAGAGCGCCCGCCCATGCTCGTCTCCCTCGTCATCCCCGTCTATAACGAGATCCGCACCCTCGAGGAGCTGCTGCGCCGGGTGGTCGCCGTGGACTTCCCCAAGGAGCTCGTCCTCGTCGACGACTGCTCCAAGGACGGCAGCCGCGACGTGCTCGAGCGGCTCGCCCGCGAGGGCATCGCGGCGCTCCCGAACGCCGCGCCGAAGAACCAGAACCAGGTCAAGGTGCTGCTGCAGGAGAAGAACCAGGGCAAGGGCGCGGCGCTGCGCCGCGGCTTCGCCGAGGCCAGCGGCGACATCGTCATCGTGCAGGACGCCGACCTCGAGTACGACCCGCGCGACATCCCGGCCGTGCTGCAGCCCATCCTGGACGGCGACGCGGACGTGGTCTTCGGCAGCCGCTTCATCGGCAGCCCCCGCCGGGTGCTCTACTACTGGCACTCCATGGGCAACCACCTGCTCACCACGCTCTCCAACATGGTGAGCGGGCTGAACCTCACCGACATGGAGACCTGCTACAAGGCCTTCCGCACGGACGTGCTGCGCACCTTCACCCTGGAGGAGGACCGCTTCGGCATCGAGCCGGAGCTCACCGCCAAGGTGGCGCGCGGCCGCTGGCGAGTCTTCGAGGTGCCCATCAGCTACCACGGGCGCACCTACGAGGAGGGCAAGAAGATCGGCTGGAAGGACGGCTTCCGCGCCCTCTACGCCATCGGCAAGTACTCGCTGAAGCGCTGAGGCGCGCCCCTCGAAGTGCCCAGGGGTGGACAGCCATCCTGTCCCCCTGACCACGGGCCGCTGTCGCATGCCCATCGCCCGGGCGCGCGGCGGCTCCAGGGGCCGTGCGGCCGCCCTCCCCGGGGCGGCCCACGGCCCTTAGCTTTCCCCCGTGCTACCGCGATTCCTGCTCTACGGGTGTGTCGGCTGGGTGCTCGAGGTCTGCTTCACGGGGACGAGCGCAGCCATCTTCCAGCGCGACCGTCACGGGACCGCGAAGACCTTCCTCTGGATGCACCCCATCTACGGGGCCACGGCGCTGGTGCTGGAGAAGGTCTACGACCGGCTCAAGCACCGCCCGCGCGCCGTCCGGGCGCTCGCGTACACCGGGGTCATCTTCGGCGCCGAGTACGGCACCGGCTGGCTCCTGCGCCGCGCGCTCGGCCGCTGCCCGTGGGACTACTCGCACGCGCGCTGCAACCTGAGCGGGCTCATCCGGCTCGACTACGCGCCTGCCTGGTATGCGGCCGCGCTGGCGTTCGAGCCGGTGCGCGAGGCCTTCCTCAAGCTCACCAGCGAGGCGCTGCGCCAGACGCCGGAGTACCGCGAGGCCCAGGCCGAGGCCCAGGGCGGGGACGGCGCCGGAGAGCCCCTCCCCGAGGTGACCGGGGGGCCGGTGCCTCCGCCCCGCACCTTCGACGCCCCCGCTGCCGCGCCCGCCGCCTAGGCGTGCCTGCCCGCACGCCCACGGGCCGGGCGGTGGACACTCCCGTTCTTTTGTTCCCGATGTGCGGGCCAGCGGGTATCTTCGCGCGCCATTCGCGCGCCATTCGTCTCGGCGCTGAAATGCCGCACGGTCCCTGAAAGTTTCCGCCCCCGTATGCTCGACTGGCTCCACACCCTCTTCTCGCGTGACCTCGCCATCGACCTTGGCACCGCGAACACGCTCATCTACATCCGCGGCCAGGGCATCGTGTCCAACGAGCCCTCGGTGGTGGCTGTTCAGCAGGACGCCCGCGGCGGCAAGAAGGTGCTCGCGGTGGGCAAGGAGGCCAAGGAGATGCTCGGGCGTACCCCGGGCAACATCGTGGCCATCCGCCCGATGAAGGACGGCGTCATCGCCGACTTCGAGATCACCGCCGCGATGCTGCGCTACTTCATCCAGAGCGCGCACAACCGCAAGACGCTGGTGAACCCGCGCATCATCATCGGCATCCCCTCGGGCATCACCGAGGTGGAGCGGCGCGCGGTGCGCGAGGCGGCGGCCAACGCGGGCGCCCGCGAGGTCTACCTCATCGAGCAGCCCATGGCGGCGGCCATCGGCGCGGGCCTGCCGGTCACCGAGCCCAGCGGCAACATGATTGTCGACATCGGCGGCGGCACGTCCGACGTCGCGGTCATCAGCCTCGCCGGCATCGTGTTCGCCAAGAGCGTGCGCATCGGCGGCGACAAGCTGGACGAGGCGATCATCCAGTACATCAAGCGCAAGTACAACCTGCTCATCGGCGAGCGCACGGCGGAGCTCATCAAGATGGGCATCGGCACCGCGTACCCGACCGACGAGGTCATGACCATGGAGATCAAGGGTCGTGACCTGGTGGCCGGCGTGCCGCGCACGCTCACCATCAGCAGCGACGAGATCCGCGACGCGCTCGCCGAGCCGGTCAACGGCATCGTCGAGGCGGTGAAGCTCACGCTCGAGCGCACTCCGCCGGAGCTCGCCGGCGACATCGCGGACCGCGGCATCGTGCTCGCCGGTGGCGGCGCGCTGCTCAAGAACCTGGACACGCTGCTGCGCGAGGAGACGGGCCTGCCGGTGTTCCTCGCCGAGGACCCGCTCAGCGCGGTGGTCATCGGCGCGGGCAAGGCGCTCGAGAGCCTCGACATCCTGCGCCAGGTCTGCCAGCCCGCGTAGCCGTCCGGGCGAGCGCCGCACACCCCAGGGCCGTCACGGGAGACCGTGGCGGCCCTTCGCATTCTCACGGTGGGGCACCGCGTCCTCCTCCAGCCACACGCTGGTACACGAGCGGCAGCGCATGCGCGCACCTCCCGGGAACACGGCATCCGTGATGACGGTGGGCGTCTCCCCGCGCGCGGCGCAGGTGCCGCAGCCCTCGCCGCGCCGCTGCACCCGGTAGCCCCCCGCGTCCACCGAGTCGTAGGGCGGCACGCGCAGGGTGCGCAGCCACTCGAGCACGCTCTCCTCGGTGAGGCTCACCCGCACGGCGTTGCGCGAGTCGGCGAGCCCGTGGCGCAGCGCGAGGAAGTACACGCGCAGCATGCGGGCGTGGGCGCCCATGCCGCGCGCGGTGAAGGCCCGGCCCAGCTGGGTGACGAGGCGGAGGAGCGGCTCTCGCTGCATGCGCGGCCCACCTGAACACCAGTTCAGGCCCGATGGCAACGATGAAGTGGGCGCGCCCCCTCCCCTGCGTCCAGCTTGCGACGCGGGGCATTGCCCCGTAGTTTGACCGGGAGATATATGGGCTCCCATGCAATTCCCCCCACCCCCGAGCTGCGCGCGCTGATGGACGACGTGCGCCGGCTCGTGCAGGCGCTGCGGCTCACGGCGAGCGCGGCGGAGCGGCAGCTGGGCATCAGCGGCGCGCAGCTCTTCGTGCTGCAGCGGCTCGGCGAGCACCCGGGCGCGAGCGTGGGCGAGCTCGCGGTGCACACCGCCACGCACCAGAGCTCGGTGTCGGTGGTGGCCAAGCGGCTCATCGCGCGGGGCCTCGTGGCGCGGGGCCACGCGGACGGAGACCGCCGCCGCGCCGTGCTCACCCTCACCCCGCGCGGCCGGACCCTGCTCGCGCGCGCGCCGGCCTCTCCGGGCGCCGCGCTGCAGGCGGCGCTCGCGCAGCTCACCCCCACCGTTCGCCGCGGCCTCTCGCGCGGCCTGGGCGCCCTGCTCGCCGAGCTGGGCGCCAGTCACCTCGCGCCGGCGCTCTTCTTCGAGGAGGAGAGCCGGCGTCCCACCCCCTCTCGCAACAAGAAGAAGGTCCACCCGTGAAGTCGCCTGAGAAGCTCCCCGGTCAGCACGACCGCCTCCCCGTCGCCCCGTCCATGCAGCCCACGCTGGACACCGTGCCCGCGCCCATGCCCGGCAGCAACGTGGGCGGGCGCACCGTCTTCATCAGCGTGCTGAGCATCGGGCTCGCGCTGCTCGCGAGCGTGGTGGCGGTGGTGCTCACCCACCTCATCGCCTTCGTCACGCACCTGGCCTTCTACGGCGAGCTGTCGGCAGAGCCGGTCACTCCGTGGAACCACCACCTGGGGCTGTGGGTCATCGCGGTGCCGGTGGTGGGCGCGCTCATCGTGGGCGTGATGGCGCGCTACGGCAGCGCGGCCATCCGCGGCCACGGCATCCCCGAGGCGATGGAGCAGGTGCTCTACAACCACAGCCGCATCCCGCCCAAGATGACCTGGCTCAAGCCCCTGAGCGCGGCGGTGGCCATCGGCACCGGCGGCCCCTTCGGCGCGGAAGGGCCCATCATCGCCACCGGCGGCGCGCTGGGCTCCTTCCTCGGGCAGCTGCTGCGCATCACCGCGGACGAGCGCAAGACGCTGCTCGCGGCGGGCGCGGCGGCCGGCATGAGCGCCACCTTCGGCAGCCCCGTGGCCGCGGTGGTGCTCGCCATCGAGCTGCTGCTCTTCGAGTACCGCGGCCGCTCGCTCATCCCGGTGGCGCTCGCCACCGCCACGGCCGCGGCGGCGCGCATCGCGATGGAGGGCTCGGCGCCCGCCTTCCCCATGCCCACGCTGCCCACCCCCACGCCCACGGCCATCGCCTTCTATATCCTGCTGGGCGCGGTGATCGGCGTGGTGAGCGTGGTCGCGACGCGCGCGGTGTACGCCATCGAGGACGCGTTCGAGAAGCTGCCCCTGCACTGGATGTGGTGGCCGGCTCTGGGCGCGGTGGCGGTGGGCGTGGTGGGCTACTTCAGCCCGCGCACGCTGGGCGTGGGCTACAGCAACATCACGGACATCCTGGGCGGGCAGCTGGTGGGCTGGAGCATGCTCGCCTTCGTGCTGCTCAAGTTCGTCTCCTGGTCCATCGCGCTGGGCAGCGGCACCTCGGGCGGCACGCTCGCGCCGCTCTTCACGGTGGGCAGCGGCGTGGGCTCGGCGCTCGCGGCGGGCGCCATCGCGCTGGTGCCGGGGCTGAGCGTGGACGTGCGGCTCGCGGCGCTGGTGGGCATGGCGGCCATCTTCGCGGGGGCGAGCCGCGCGCTGCTCGCGAGCGTGGTGTTCGCCTTCGAGACCACGCGCCAGACGGTGGGCCTGCTGCCGCTGCTGGGCGGGTGCGCGGCGAGCTACCTCGTCTCCTGCCTCCTCATGCGCCACAGCATCATGACGGAGAAGATGGCGCGGCGCGGGGCGCGCGTGCCCAGCGAGTACGCGCCGGACTTCCTCGCCGGCGAGCTGGTGCGCGAGCACGCGCGGCGCACGCTCGTCACGCTCGCGGCGGAGGCGCCCCTCGCCGAGGTCGCCCCGAAGGTGCTCTCCGCCCTGCCGCCCTACCAGCACCAGGGCTACCCGGTCGTCTCGGCCGAGGGCCGGCTGGTGGGCGTGCTCACCCGCCGCGACTTCCTCGCGGTGAAGGAGGGCCCGGCCGCGGACGGCCTCACCGTGGGCTCGCTGGTGAAGCGCGCGCCCTCGGTGGTGTTCGACGACCGCTCCATGCGCGACGCCGCGGACCAGATGGTGCGCGAGGGCGTGGGGCGCCTCCCGGTGGTGTCCGCCGAGGATCCGCAGAAGCTGGTGGGCATCCTCACCCGCTCGGACCTGCTGAGCGCGCACCACCGGCGCCTGCACGCGGAGTTCCAGCCGGAGCAGGGGCTGGGCCGCGGGCGCGCCCCGGCCGCTCCGGCGCACTGAGAGAAACGGGTTGTGCCGTCCCCTCTCCCTCTGGGAGAGGGGCGGGGTGAGGGATTGCCGAGCGCAGGAGCACCACCGCCCGTGACGCCAACGCACCAGACCCCCGCGGCCCCGAAGCCCGCCGCCGAGCGAGAGCGCGTGCTCGCGCTGCTGCGGCGCCACGGCTGGAACGCGACCAGCTTCCAGGTGCTGGAGCCCGAGTTCCGCTACTGGTTCCCGGAGGGAAGCGGCGCCAGCGAGGCCGACGCGTGCGTGGCGTACGTGGACACGGGGCGCGCGTGGGTGGCGGGCGGCGCGCCCATCGCGGCGCGCGAGCAGGTCATCCCGGTGGCCGAGGCCTTCGTGCGCGCGGCGCGGGCGGCAGGGAGGCGCGCGAGCTTCTTCGCCATCGAGCCGCGCTTCAGCGACCGCTCCCCCTTCCAGCGCCTGCACGTGGGCGAGCAGCCGGTGTGGGTGCCCTCGGAGTGGGAGGCCACACTGAAGGGGAGCCGCTCCCTGCGCGAGCAGCTGCGGCGCGCGCGCGCGAAAGGCGTCAGCGTGCGGCGCGTCTCGAGCGAGGAGCTGGGCGAGGCGCCGGGCAGCACGCGCCAGGCCATCGAGGCGCTGCTCGCGGGGTGGCTCGCCACGCGCCCCATGGCGCCCATGGGCTTCCTCGTGCAGCTGCACCTCTTCGGCTTCCCCGAGGAGCGGCGCCTCTTCGTCGCCGAGCAGGGCGGGCGGCTGGTGGCCTTCCTCAACGCCGTGCCGGTGTACGGGCGCAGCGGCTGGTTCCTCGAGGACCTGCTGCGCAGCGGCGAGGCGCCCAACGGCAGCGCCGAGCTGCTGGTGGACGCGGCGATGCGGGCGGCCGCGGCGGAAGGCGCGCCCTACCTCACGCTGGGCATGGTGCCGCTCGCCGGCGCGCTCGCGCGGCCGCTGCGGCTCGCGCGCTGGCTGGGCTCGGCGCTCTACGACTTCGAGGGCCTGCGCGCCTTCAAGGCCAAGCTGCGCCCGCAGCGCTGGGACCCCATCTACCTGAGCTACCCCCGGGAGCAGACGGCGGCCTCGGCGCTCTACGACACGCTCGCGGCCTTCTCGCGCGGGGGGCTCCTGCGCTTCGGGCTGCGGACGCTCTTGCGCGGGCCCACGCTGCTGCTGCGGCTGATGGCGCTCCTGCTCGTGCCCTGGACGCTCGCGCTGCTGCTCGCTCCGGGGCGGCAGTGGTTTCCCTCGCGCGGGGTGCAGTGGGGCTGGGTGCTCTTCGACGCGCTCGTCGCGCCGGCGCTCTACGCGCTCAGCGTGCGCTGGCGGCCGCGGCTCGCGCTGGGGCTCGCGGTGGCCGTCACCGCGGATGCCCTGCTCACGCTCACGCAGGCGCTGAGCTTCAACCTGCCGCGGGTGCGCGGGGTGGTGGACGCGGGCATCGTGCTCGCCTCGCTCGCGGCGCCCACCTTCGCCGCCTTCCTGCTGTGGCGGGCGCGCGCGCACCGCGCGCGCGCCCTGCCGTCAGCGCCTGCGGGCTAGCTACTTGGGGTCGGTGCTGTTCTCGACCTTGTCGCCCGCGTTCTCCACCGTCTTGCTGTCGGACTTGTCGGTGGCGTTCTCCACCTTGTCGCCCGCCGTCTCGGCCGCGTCCTGGGCCTTGTTCGTGGCGGCCTTCGCGTCGCTCTTCGCGTCGTTCGCCATGTCGTTGCGGGTCTCGCGGTGGCAGCCCACCAGACCGACCAGACCCGTCATCGCCACCGCCAGCAGTGCCTTGCGCATGTGAGTTCCCCCTCCGTGTGTGGCTCCCGTCCACCGGGAGCGAAGCCATGGAGGGGAAGCTAGGGACGCTCCTCGCGCTGTCCAGGGAGGGGCGCGCAAGTGGGCCGGCCCCACGCTGGCAGAGCAGGCGACCAGGCTCAGGCGAAGCGGGGCTGGACCATGCGCAGCACGCTCTCGTCTTTGTGCTCGCGCTCGTCCAGCCCGATTCGCCGCAGCAGGTCCGCCATGCTGCGGAAGGCGCCGTAGTCCTGGCGGAAGTCACTCACGAAGGGCTGGCTCTCGAAGGCGGGCGTCTCCTGCACGAAGAGCATGTACTCGTGCTCGGCGTGGTCCTCGAAGTCCGCGTTGAGCGCGTAGGAGAGCTTGGGGTTGATGACGTAGAGCAGCCAGCTGACGTGGTAGTAGAAGAACGCGATGAGCTGCGGCACCACGCGGTAGCGCAGGAAGCCCTCCTGCACGCCCGAGCGCTGCACCGCTTCCTCGA
This sequence comes from Aggregicoccus sp. 17bor-14, assembly GCF_009659535.1. Taxonomy (NCBI): domain Bacteria; kingdom Pseudomonadati; phylum Myxococcota; class Myxococcia; order Myxococcales; family Myxococcaceae; genus Aggregicoccus; species Aggregicoccus sp. 17bor-14. The sequence continues at coordinate 90,432 of NZ_VJZZ01000002.1, read as the reverse complement.
GGATGAGCAGGTGCCACTGCTCGTTGTCCTGCTGCAGGCGCGCCTCGCGCACGAACTCGAAGATGCGGCGGGCAAAGCGCGGCTGGCGGTAGCGGTGGGTGAGCGCCACGTACGCCACGTGCTCCCAGGTCTGGTAGGGCACGCGCGCGATGAGCTCCAGCACCTTGAACTTGGAGAGCGTGCGCTTGCGCCCGTAGACCAGGTCCATCGTGATGAAGAGCAGGCGGGCGAGGAAGCCGTAGCGGCGGCGCGGAGTGGCGAGCGTGCGCTGCTGCTCGGCGCGCAGATCCACCGTGGGGGGCAGGTCGGGGTTCGCCATGGAGAGTGCAGTCATGCTCCGCCCTTGAGCAAGGCGGGTGCCACGCGCGCCGCCCCGTGCGCAGGGAGCCCGCAGGCCGCGCGCGGCGCAAATCGTGCGCGGGCACGCCGCAGCGGCGCGAGCCTTGCGCCCGAGAGAGCAGGCAGGGAGGCAGCGCGGGTGTGGCAGGCGCGCGAGGGCAGCGCACCTTTGCGCGGTAGAGGCCCCCGCCCCCGGAGAACGCCGCCATGCGCCTGCACCCGCTGCGCCGTCCCCTCATGGTCTACGACGGAGACTGCGGCTTCTGCCGACGGTGGGTCGCGCGCTGGCGCACGCAGACGGGAGCGCGGGTGCGCTATGCGCCGCAGCAGCTGCTGCCCCTCTGGCTGCTGGGCATCCGGCGCGCCGACGCACGGCGCTCCGTGCAGCTGGTGGAGCCCTCGGGGCGGGTGACGCAGGGGGCGCGCGCGGTGTTCCGCTCCCTGCTCTACGCACGCGCGCCCGCGGTGCGCCTCGCCGCGCGCGCGGGGCTCTTGCCCGGGGTGCGCGGGCTCGCGGAGCTCGCGTACCGGCAGGTGGCGCGCCACCGCATGGCGGCCAGCCGGCTGGAGCGCCGGGTGCTGCGCGGCGCGCGCGCGAGCAGCCACCGCCAGGTGCGCTGGCTCTTCCTGCGGCTGCTGGGCGGCGTGTACCTCATCGCCTTCACCTCCCTGGGGCGCCAGGTGCGCGGGCTGTACGGCGCGCGCGGCATCGCGCCCGTGCAGGAGCTGCTCGACGACCTCGAGCCGCGGCTGGGGAAGGAGCGGCTCACGCGCGTGCCCAGCATCTTCTGGCTCACCGGCGCCTCCGACCGCGCGCTCGTGAATGGCACGCGCGCAGGGCAGTTGCTCGCGCTCGCGCTGGTGGCGAACGTGGCGCCGCGCGCGAGCCTCGCGGCGCTGTGGGCGCTCTACCTCTCCTACGCCTCTACCGGCCGCGCCTTCCTCTCCTTCCAGTGGGACGTGCTCTTGCTGGAGACGAGCGCGCACGCGCTGCTGGTGGCGCCCGGAGGCTTGCGGCCCGGGATGGGCGAGCGCGAGCCCTCGGCGCTGGACCTCGCGCTGATGCGCTGGCTCGTCTTCAAGCTCTACTTCGAGTCGGGCCTCGCGAAGCTGCAGTCCGGCGACCGCACCTGGCGCGACCTCACCGCCATGGCCATCCACCACGAGACCACGCCCCTGCCCACGCGGCTCGGCTGGCACGCGCACCAGCTGCCCCTGCGCGCGCAGAAGGCGAGCACTGCGGTCACGCTCGCGCTGGAGACGGCGGCGCCCTTCCTCTCCTTCCTCCCGAGGCCGCTGCGCCTCGCGGGCTTCTGGAGCTTCACGGGGCTACAGGCGGGCATCGCCGCCACGGGCAACTACGGCTTCTTCAACCTGCTGTCCGCGGTGATGGGCGTGTGGCTGCTGGACGACCACGCGCTCGCGCGCTGGGTGCCCGAGCCCGCGCCGGCACGGCCCACGCGCGCGTGGCGACATGGGGCGAAGGCGCTCGTCGCCGCGCCGCTCGTGGCGCTGTCCCTGCGCGAGCTGGGCGCGCGCTTCGACCGCCCCCGCAACCCGCCCGCGTGGCTGGACCGTCTCGCGCAGTGGGCCGCGCCCCTGCGCTCGGTGAACGGCTACGGGCTGTTCAGCGTGATGACGCTGGAGCGGCCGGAGATCGAGATCGAGGGCTCCAACGACGGCGTCACCTGGCGCGCCTACCCGATGCGCTACAAGCCGGGCCCGCTGAACCGGCCTCCGCGCTGGGTGGCGCCGCACCAGCCCCGGCTCGACTGGCAGCTGTGGTTCGCCGCGCTCTCCAGTCCCCCGGGCTGGTTCCTCGCGCTGCTGGGGCGCTTGCTGGAGGGCTCACCCGAGGTGCTCGCGCTCTTCGAGTCGAACCCCTTCCCCGAGGGGCCGCCGAAGATGGTGCGCGCGACCCTTTATAAGTACCGGATGAGCGACCGCGCGACGCGCCAGGCCACCGGCGCCTGGTGGAAGCGCGAGCGGGTGGGGCTCTACGTCGCCCCCTCCATGCTCAGCCCGGACGAGCCCACGCCGCCCAACCCCTTCACGGGCCTGCACTGGCCGCGCGCGCAGGCGTGAGGGCGCCCTCCTCCGCAGGAGCGGGCGGGAGGATGCACTGAGCTCCTCACCGGCTCGCTGCAGCGGTAGCCTGCGCCGATGGTGACGCTTCACGAGTACGTGGCCGCCGGCTACTTCCTCTCCTGTGAGTCCACGAGCCGTCACGGCGGCCTGGACCTTCGCTCGGTCACCCTGGCGCATGACCACACGCGGCGCAGGTTTTTCCCGGCGACCTGGGCACTCTCGTGGACCCGTGACTCCGATGAAGGGCGGGTCGAGGATGCTGCGGACTTCGGGATCGCGGCGGAGGAGCTCCCCCGCGTGATGGCCTGGGCGGACGAGAGCTTCGGCTCGGCCTTCGGTGCGTGGAGCGTCCTGTTCACTCTCGAGGATGCGCTTCATGCCGCACGCACGTTCCTGCAGCGCGCAGCCGGCCTCGAGCTCTGGGGTATCGGACTGCACCGCTCACTGGTGAGTACCTACTGCAGCGCCACCGCGCCCTCCCCGCCCGCGCCGGGCTTCGCGCCCGAGGGAGCCAGCGGGTTCCATGAGGCGGCCTGCCGGCGCGCGGCGCCGCTCGCCGACGGGGGCGCCGTGCTGGGACACGAGCTCCTCGTCGAGGACGTGGGGTGCGCCCTCAACAGCCCCGAGTCGCGGCATCGCGACGAGCGCGCGGCGCTGAGGGCCGCCGGCGTCGTCCCGAATGGGAATGGCCTCATCGACCGGTTCGAGGACGCGCTCGCCTGCGCCCGTGCGCTCGACGTGCTCGAGCCGCCGGGCCCCCACACCCTCACAGGGTGGCTGCCCTGGCTCGTCGTGCGCTATCCCCTCCCCACACGCTGAGCCGCACGCGTGGGAGGGGAGGGCCCCGAGCGGGAGGCGACCTTCCGGAGCATCTCCCCGCAGCAGCAGGCCGCGACGGCGGCACCGCCTCGAAGGGCTAGTGGCCCCGCTCCCCTTCAGGCGCTGCGGCGCCGGTGGTCGCGGGCACGCCCAGGTCGAGCGACCAGAGCTCGCTGCCGTGCGTCCCGTCATCCGCGCGGAACAAGAGCCGGTTGCCCAGCACGAGGAGGATGGCGGGGTCAGACCCGGCCGCTCCTGGCGCAAGGTCCGCTACCGGCCGCGCGTGCACGCCCCCTGCGTCCGCCATCCACAGCTCCTCGCCGAGCCCCGGCGTCTGCGCGCAGAAGAAGGCATGCTGAGCGGTCACCTCCCAGGGCTTCGCATTCGAGAGGATGAGGTCGGGCCGCACGTCGCCATCCCACGTCACGGCGCGCGTCCCCGCAGCGGTGCCATCGCTCACCCAAAGCCAGGACGCTCCCCCTCCCGCGTTGTGCCGGAACAGCAGGTGGTCCTCCCAGGAGCGCAGGTCGATGGGCGTGGGCAGCGAGCCTCCGGGCAGGGTGAGCCCGCGCCGGGTACCGGCCGCGGTGCCATCGGTCTCCCAGAGCACGGCCGTCCCGTCGGGCTCGTTGACGGGGAAGTAGGTGCTCGCGCCGGCCGTGGTCAGGAGTGCGTAGGGCATGCCCGAGGCGCCCATGGGCGTCGCTGGCGGCTCGCGCAGCACGGCGACGGCGCCCGTGGACTCGGGGGTCCCCTCGCTGTAGCGCAGCGAGACGCCGCCATCCAGCTGGGGCTGGATGAAGAGGTAGCGCTGACCCAGAACCCCGACGGCCCCCCACTGGGTGTCCCCGCTCCCGGCCAGCTTGCGCGTGCCCTCGGGAGTTCCATCGGTGACCCACAACGCGTCCGGGAAAATCGTTCCCTGGCGCGCCATGAAGTAGAGCAGCCCGCCCAGGTGCTGCATGCCGTGGATGAAGCCCGAGCCCCCATCTGCGGCGAAGTTCGTCAGCTTCACCGGCGTCGAGGCGCCTTCCCGCAGGAACCACAGCTCTTGCGCGTCCGTGGGCGTCTCGGAGAGCGCGAAGAGCCCCAGCGGGTTGGAAAAGACGTAGCTGGGGCGCAGCCCCGTGGCCACGGGGTCCAGCACCCGGCGCGTCCCCTCCACCGTCCCGTCCGTGCGCCAGAGCTCGGTTCCGTCTTCGCCGTCCGCAACGAAGTACAAGGCGCCCGAGAAGGGCGCGAACCAGCGAGGACCACTGCTCTGGGAGCCAGGCCGCAGGTCCGCCACGCGGTGCGTGCCCGCGGGGGTGCCGTCGGTGCGCCACAGCTCCCGCCCCGACGTACCGTCGTCCGCGCTGAAGTAGGCGACGCCATTGAGCGTGGCAAAGTCGAGCGGGCTGCTCGACGCCTCACCGGGGGCGATCTCGATGCGCTGGGGCTCGGCCTCGACCGGCGGCGCCTGTCCCCCCACAGGCTCCGGGGAGGGAGCGTCGTCGCAGGCGGCGAGCCCCATGAGCGAGAGGACACAGAGCAGGTGGAGGCGGGGCATGTGCAGGGCTCCAGGCGCGCAGGGTCCAGGCGGGCGCGAAGCCTCCGATGCTCTCACGTAGAGCAGGTCCGGACAACCGCACAGCCCCGGAAAAGTGGATGCCGCGGGGAGTAAGGCCTCGTCCCACTCCCGTGTCCGCGCGTTCCCGGCCCCAGCGCTTCGCGTGGTCGACGCGATCGGAGACCTGACGCGCGGGCGCTCACCCGCCCCTAGCCGAGCAGCAGCTTCACGTACTCCTCCACCGGCCGGCGCGTGAGGGTCTCGTTCACGTAGAGCGGCACCGCGCCCTCGCTCCAGTGCGCGAGCCGCACGCCCGCCTGACGGCAGCGCTCGAAGGCCGCCTGCGCCTGCGCCTCGCTCATCTCCAGCAGGTGGATGTTGGAGGGGTTCGGCTCGGGTCGGCGGCGCACCTTGCCCTTCGCCTCGAGCGCCTGCAGCAGCCGCGCGGCCGCGGCGTGCGCCGCCGCCATCCGCTCGGAGAAGCCGCGCAGCGAGTCGAGCGCGACGAGCGCCGCCATCCACCCCTGGGCGATGAGCCCGCCGTAGAGGTGGCGCAGCTCGCGCGCCTGCGCCACCTGCGCCTTCGTCCCCGCGAGCACCGCACCGAAGGGCGCGCCCAGGTACTTGTAGAGGGACACGTACACCGTGTCGAAGTGCGCAGCGTACGCCTTCACGTCCACGGAGGGCGGAGCGAGCAGCAGGCGCGCCGCGTCCAGGTGCAGCCCCGCGCCGTGGGCGCGCGCGAGCTTCGCGATTGCCGCCACGGTCTCGAGTGGCACGAGCGCGCCGTTGGTGCGCCGCACCGGGCTCTCCAGCGCGATGGCGCCCACCTTCAGCGGGTACGGGCCCTTCTCCGCCTCGTCGATGGCCGTGGAGACCTCCTCGAGCGTGGGCGAGGTGCGGCCCGCGGCGAGCGGCACCAGCGTGATGCCCCCGAGCCGCGCGGGCGTATCGCTCTCGTCGCGGTAGAGGTGGCTCTCGTGCTGCACGAGCGCGTGGGGGTGCTCGCCGCACAGCATGCGCAGCGCCACGTTGTTCGCCAGCGTGCCGGTGGGGAAGAAGGCCGCGTCCTCCTTGCCCAACAGCGCAGCGAAGGCGGCCTCCAGCTCGGCGACGGCGCCTCCGCCCAGGTAGGTGTCGCGCGCCGGGCCCTGGTGCGCCTGCACGAGCGCGGCGAGTCGCGGCGCGAACGCCGTGGGGTCGCCGGGCGGACCATCTCCCACGAGCCAGACGGTGCGCGCGTCCACCGGCGGGAACTCCGGCGCGGCGGGGCGCGCGGCAGGGGCTGCATGAGACTGCGCCAGGGCGCTGGGCGCTGCGGTCACCGCCAGCGCGGCGTACATGAAGGAACGACGGTCCATCCACCCTCCCGGTGCGCGCGCGGGACGCTCCTCGCGCGGCGCTCCCGGATGCTACGCCAGCGCGCAGCGTGCGCGGGCCACTAGCGGCGCGCCACGCGTTCGGCCGTGAGCGCCACGAAGGCGCTCATGAGGTAGGCGAACTGCTCCTCGTCCGCGTTCCACGTCCGCGCGCGGCCCACGTGCTCGTGGCAGACCACGCCGATCATCCGCCCCTCCACCCAGATGGGCACGTCCAGCAGCGCGCCGATGCCCAGCGGGGTGAGGTAGCCCTTGGAGAAGGCCTGCGTGCGCGGGTCGGTGTGCGCGTCGTGCGCGGCGATGGTGCGCTCGGTGGCCAGCGCGGCGAAGTACGCGGGGAAGTCCGCCTGGGACAGCTGCACGCCGCTCGAGTGCTTGTGCCCGGCGCGCTCGAAGAGGTCGATGGACTCGATGCGCGTGCGCGCGTCGTCCAGCAGCCACACGCTCACGCGCTCCACGTCCAGCGCCTGGCTCGCGGCCTCGTCCACCCGGCGCGCGGTCTCGCGCAGGTCCCCCTGCAGCAGCGCGCGCTGGGTCATCAGGTCCAGGTACACGCCGATGTGCCGGCGCAGCGTGGCGGCGTCCGCCGAGGCCTGCCCCATCGCGGGAGCGCGGCTGCTGCTCGGCGCCGCCGCAGCCGGCCCCGCGCCGCGCGAGTCGGAGCGCAGCGCATCCAGCGACTTCTCGAACAGCGCCACCAGCTCCGGCGTGTCGTCCACGTTGAGCGCCTGCGTGGTCGTCATGCGCGTGAGCCCCGAGAGCCGTACCTTGCCCAGCACGCCTCCCAGCTGCTCAGCCTTCACGAAGTACGCTGCGAGCTTCGCTCCCATGGCGCCGTCTCCTCTCTCCGAGTCACAGTAGTGGCCGGGCACGCCCCGCTCGATGGCACGCGCGTGCGACGCTCCGCGGCCGATTCCCCCACGAGGGCTCGCCCCAGCCCCCGGCGCGTCGCTAGGCTGAGAGGGCCCTTGCGATGAGCGCCTTCATCCTCCAGAAGAAGCAGTACTACCCGCTCGGCCCCGCGCTGCTCGAGTACCTGCGCCAGGGCGGGCGCTTCCTTCCCGCGCCGCTGCGCTACGCGGACCTGCTGCGCTACGAGGGCTCGGTGCCGCTGCGCGACGGCGAGGACCGCGAGACGCTCTGGGAGAGCGTGCTCTACCCGAGCGCCGAGCGCGACGAGCTCTTCGCACAGCTCAAGCGCGTGTACGCCTGGCTCAAGACGGCGGGCAACTTCGAGGTGATGCAGCACCTGCAGGTGGAGCGGGTGGACTACTGCAGCTTCGGAAACTCGCGCCCCTTCCGGGTGAAGATCGTCAACCGCTACAACGACAACCACGACTACTTCTACGTGAAGGTGCCGGACGCGAGCCGCGTCTACGGGCTCGAGCTGGAGGACGTGCTCAGCCCCAACCGCATCAGCTACCTGGTGGACGAGCACACGCTGGTGGAGGAGCACATCACCGGCATCCCGGGCGACGTCTTCGCCCACGGCCACCTGCACCGCTACAAGGGAACCCGCATCGCCAAGGAGTTCGTGAAGTTCAACGAGCGCTGCTTCGTGCGGCTGCTCGGGGACATGCGCGCCTACAACTTCGTGGTGGTGGCGACGGGCGACTTCGACGGCACCCAGTTCCGCATCCGCGCCATCGACTTCGACCAGCAGAGCTACGAGGGCGCGAAGCACGTGTACCTGCCGCACCTCTTCGCCGAGAACGCGCCCTACGTGCAGCTGGGCATGCAGCTGCTCAACCGCGAGACGGCGCTGCAGTACCAGCAGGAGGAGCGCGCGCTGATGGGCCGGCGCGCGAGCGCGTCGCGCCGCCGGCTGGGCGCGCTGCTGCGCGTGCTCTCCCAGGAGCAGCTCGCGCCGCCGGAGAAGCTGCGGGTGCTGCGCGAGGCGCTCGCGCGGCACTACGCGCACCCGGGCTTCCTCGAGTGCGCCACCATGGGCGAGCTGGTGAAGGAGAGCCTGCGGCTGCTGCTGCCGCAGGCGGAGCGCGCGCAGGTCCTTCCCTGAGGCGCGCGTGGCATACTTGCCGGCGGATGCGCGAGGAGGAGCCATGAAGGTGTCTCGCAATGCCCCCTGCCCCTGTGGGAGCGGGAGGAAGTACAAGTTGTGCCACGGGCGGGGCCACCGCTCGGAGTGGACGACGGGCACCACGGTGCGCCTCGCCTTCCTGGTGACCCTGCTGCTCGCGGGCCTCGTCCTCGCGGTGCTGAGCTTCCTCTCGCCCGCGGACCACGCGGCCCCCCGCGCCGAGGCGCCGTCGGCCGGCACGCGCTGAGGGCCGCGGAGGCGGGTCGGCGCGCAGGGCGCACCTGGACTTCAGTGCATGTCGGCCTGCCGGCGTCCAGGTAGGCGAGCGCTGCATGGGTGCTGACGGACCTGCACGCGGCGCTATCCTGCGCCCTGGAGCCATGGACCGAACGGGCAGCGACGTCTTCCTGCGCACGCAGCTGGTGCGGCCCTTCCTCGCGGCGGTGCGCGCGCGGGGCGGGGACGCGGACGCGCTCGTGCGCGAGTTCGGCCTGGGCGCGGACGCCGAGATGGCACCGGACGTGTTCGTGTCCATCTCCCAGCTGCGCGCCTTCCTCGTCGCCGCGGAGCGCGCCGTGGGCGACCCGCTGCTGGGCGTGCACACCGCGCCCCTCTTCCCGCGCGGCGCCTGGGGGCTGGTGGAGTTCGCCACGCGCAACGCCCCGCGGGTGCGCGACGCGTTCGCGCGGCTCGCGCGCTACGGGCGGCTGCTCGACGACGTGGTGCGCTTCACCTACGTGGAGGAGGGCCAGGAGGGGCGGCTCTCCCAGGAGGTTCCCGGCCTGCCCGGTGGCCTCGGGCGCCACGCGAACGAGTTCTGGATGGCGGCGCTGCTGGGCGAGACGGCGCGCGCCATCGGCCGGCCGCTGCGCCCGGTGCGCGTGTGGCTCGCGCACCCGGCGCCGCGCGAGCCCGGGCTGCTCGCGGGGCTCGCCGAGGCGCTGGGCACCTCCGCGCTCTCCTTCGGGGCCGAGGCCAACGCCTTCGCGCTCTCGGCGGCGGACCTGGATGCGCCCCTGCTCTCCGCGGACCCCGCGCTGCTGCAGCACCTGGACGCGCACGCCGAGCAGGCGCTGCGGCACGTGCCGGTGCCCGGCGGGCTCGCCCTGCACGTGCGCCAGCGGCTGCGCCAGCACCTGGGCCAGCGCCTGCCCGGCGTGGCGGAGGTGGCGCGCGCGCTGCGCATGAGCCCGCGCACGCTGCAGCGCCGCCTCGCCGACGAGGGCACCTCCTTCCAGGCGCTCGTGGACGCGGTGCGCGAGGAGCAGGCGCGGCTGTACGTGAAGGAGTCCGAGCGCGCGCTGGACGAGGTGGCGTGGCTGCTCGGCTACTCGGAGAAGAGCACCTTCCTGCGGGCCTTCCGCCGCTGGACCGGCACCACGCCGGGCCAGTACCGCCAGGGCTGAGCGCCGGGCACCGGCCCCCCACGTGGCGCGCGCGGCCACTGCTCCTGGCGCGCCCGGCCACCCGGATGCGCCACGAGGCCATGGGAGAACACGCGGACGCCGGGAGGCGGGCCGCGCGCGGCCCACTGTGTCCATCCCTCCCGCGTGGAGGAAGCCGACATGCTGGGAAGACGTGTGGTGCTCGCGGCGCTCGCGAGTGGAATGCTGGTCGCCTGCTCGTCCGACGACAAGGGCGCGTGCGAGGGCGTGACGGGCGAGTGCGTGGCGTTCGAGGCAGGCGCCACCGAGCACGACATCCAGACGGCGCTGGTCTCCGCGAAGCCGGGCACCACCTTCCGCTTCGCGGCGGGCACCTTCACCTTCCAGAACGCGCTGGTGCTGGACGGCGTGGCGAACGTGACGCTCGAGGGCGCGGGCGCCGAGACCACGGTGCTCGACTTCAAGGGCCAGCTCGCCGGCAGCGAGGCGCTGTCCGCCACCCGCACGGACGGGCTCGCGGTGCGCAACCTGCACGTGCGCGACGCGAAGGGTGACGGCATCAAGGTGCTGGGCACCAACGGCGTGAGCTTCCAGCACGTGCGCGTGACCTGGACGGGCGCGAACCCCACCGCGCACGGCGCCTACGGCCTGTACCCGGTGCAGAGCAAGCAGGTCCTCATCGAGGACTGCTACGTCGCGGGCGCCTCGGACGCGGGCATCTACGTGGGCCAGTCCGAGGACATCGTCGTGCGCCGCAACGAGGCCACCCAGAACGTGGCGGGCATCGAGATCGAGAACAGCCACCGCGCGGACGTGTACGAGAACAACGCGCACGCCAACACCGGCGGCATCCTCGTCTTCGGCCTGCCCGGCCTCCAGGTGCCGGACGTGTCGCACGTGCGCGTGTTCCGCAACCAGCTGGTGGAGAACAACACCGCCAACTTCGCGCCCAAGGGCAACACCGTGGGCACCGTGCCCGCGGGCACCGGCATGCTGGTGATGGCCGCCCACGACGTCGAGGTGTTCGAGAACACCTTCACCGGGAACAAGACGGTGGGCGTGTCGGTGGTCAGCTACCTGCTGCTGGACCAGACCCCGGACGACGCGGCCTTCAACCCGGACTCCTACCGCGTGTACCTGCACAACAACACCTTCAGCCAGACCGGCACGGCGCCGGACATGAACAACCCGCTGGGCGCGGCGCTCGGCGCGCTCGCCCAGTACCTGCCTGGCGGCCGCGTGCCGGACCACGTGTACGACGGCATCCCCGGCGCCAACGCGAGCGCGCGCCTGGCGAACAACCCGATGGAGCTGTGCATCGGCACCGCCACCAGCTTCGTGAACGTGAACGCGGCCGACCCGGACGCGCAGGGCAACTGGACGCACTTCAGCACCGACGTGGCGCCGTACGCCTGCACCCTCGCGCCGCTCACGGCCGTCACCCTCCAGCAGGTCCCCTGAGCATGTCCAGGCTGTTGCTGCTCGGAGCCCTCGCACTCGCGCTCTGCGGGTGCGGGGGCTCGTCCCCCGCTGCCCCGTGTGACGGCCCGCCCGAGGGCGCGCTGACCCAACCGCCGGAGCGGCTGTCCGCGTGGTGTCTGCTCGAGGTGCAGGACGGGCGCGTGGTCGCCAAGGGCGGCGCCCTGCCCTACACCCTGAACACGCCCCTCTTCTCCGACTACACCCACAAGGACCGGCTGGTGTGGCTGCCGCCGGGCGCGCACGCGCACTACCAGGCGAGCGGCGCGATGGACCTGCCGGTGGGCAGCGTGGTCGCCAAGACCTTCTCCGCGCCCGGCGACCTGCGGCAGGCGGATGCCCCCGGCCGGCCGCTCGAGACGCGGCTGCTGGTGCACACCGCGCAGGGCTGGGTGGGCCTGCCCTACGTGTGGGACGCGGACGGCCGCGACGCCACCCTGCAGCTGGGCGGCACGGTGCTCGACGTGGCCTGGACCGACGCGCACGGCGAGGCGCGCTCCACGCACTACCTCGTCCCCAACAAGAACCAGTGCAAGAAGTGCCACGCCGCCGAGAACGAGGACGCGCTGCACCTGCTCGGCCCCACCGCCCGGCAGCTCAACCGCGACTTCGCGTACGCAGACGGCGCCGAGAACCAGCTCGCGCACTGGACGCGGGTGGGGGCGCTCGAGGGCGCCCCGGCACCGGCAGAGGCCCCGCGCCTCGCCGTGTGGAACGACCCGAGCACCGGCAGCGTGGACGCCCGGGCGCGCGCCTACCTCGAGGGCAACTGCGCGCACTGCCACAGCCGCACCGGCGCGGCGCGTACCTCCGGCCTGTACCTGAGCACGGACGAGACGGACCTCTTCCACCTGGGCGTCTGCAAGCGCCCCGTGGCCGCGGGCGCGGGCTCGGGGGGCTTCAGCTACGACATCGTGCCCACCGCACCCGACGCGTCCATCCTGCCCTACCGCCTCGGCTCCACCGATCCGATGGTGGCCATGCCCGAGGTGGGCCGCAGCGTGGTGCACGAGGAGGGGCTCGCCCTCATCCAGCAGTGGATCCACGAGATGCAAGGCTCTTGTAACTGAGTTGCACCTGGGCGGTGGCCCGGTCTGGGGAGCCCGGGCCGCCGCCTTCCTCAGCCGTGCGCGAGCGCGTAGTCGAGCGCGGCGCACACCGCCGCGGCCTGCGCGTCGTTGCACTGCTGGGGCGTCGCGCGCGGGCTGTCCGGGTAGACCTCGGTGGTGCTCGCGAAGCGCGCCGGGGTGATGCCCGCGCACAGGCCGAGCGCCCGCAGCGGGTAGTTGATGACGCCGGGCGCGACGACGGGCGAGCCGATGATGTTGCCCGCGGCGTCCGCCGGGGCGATGTGCGTCACCTGCGCCACCGCACGGATGATCGCCTGCTGGAAGCCGGGCTGGGGGTTCTCGGTGTCGCCGACGACGTAGAAGCCGTCCGGGATGCCGTCCGGCTCGTAGGCCTTGCCGTCGCGGGCGGCGAGCGCGGGGCGGAACTCGGTCTCGTCCGAGTCGGTGGTCTCGTGCAGGTCGATGTGCAGGAGCACGCGCTCGCGCAGCGGAGCGACGAGCCGCAGCAGGGCCACCGACTCCTGGGCCGGGCTCCCCTCGCGGAAGTTGCGGTTCGGGTCCAGGGCGAGCGGGTTCCAGCGGTGGATGCGCTCGTAGCCCCAGGGGCTCACGCAGGGCACGACCAGCAGGTTCAGGCGCGAGGCGTAGCCTTCCGCGTGCCGGTCGAGGAACTGCAGCGCGCCGTGCACGCCGCTCGTCTCGTAGCCGTGCACGCCGCCCGTCACCAGCGCCACGGGCAGCGCGTCGCGCCAGCCGCGGCTGCGCACCGCGAAGAGTGGGTAGGTCTCCGGCGCGTAGTCGAGCGTGCCGTACTGCTGCACGTCGAAGCGCGCGCGCAGGCGCTCGACGGCCGTGAGCACGTCCTGCGCGTAGCTGCGCTGGCGCTTCTGGCGCGCGAGCCAGGTGGCGACCTCCGCCGCCCCCCAGGGAACGCCGGGGGTGCCGATGGGATAGGGAGCGGGAGGCGGGGTCATGGGGCGAGGGTAGCACTGCCCTCTCCCGGAAACGCTGCTCGGAGACCGCGCCCGAGCAGCGCCGACGACTCACCGAGCGAGCCTTGCACCGGAGGCGTCAAGCGACCGGACACCGCATTGACCCGGCGTGCCGGTGGATGAATAGTCCTCTCGCATGTCCGAGCGCTCCGCGGCAGATCTCGACGGCTTCACGTCCGACTGGTCGCGGGCGAACCTGCCGTCCTACGGGCCCGATTGGGACCGCGCGATCGACTTCGGCATCGACGTCACGCTGCTGCTCGAGAACCTTGCGCTGAGTCCCGCCGAGCGCTTGCGGCGTCTGCAGCAGGTGGTCGAGTTCCACGCCTTGTTGAGGGACTCGCGCCGTGCCGGCGAATGACTTCCTCCAGCTCCTTCGTCTGCTCACGGAGGCACGCGTCGACTTCGTGGTCGTCGGAGGAACAGCGGCCGTCCTGCATGGCTCGGCCATGGCCACGTACGACCTGGACGTGCTCATGCCATTCACGGAGGTGAACTGTGAGCGCCTGCTCAAAGCCATCTCGGGCCTGCAGCCACGTCTCTCCCACACAGTGGACAAGCGCCCGCTGCAACTCTCTGCGAGCGAGCTGTCGAGCTTCAGGAACCTCTATCTCCTCACGGACCTCGGCCGCCTCGACGTGTTGGGCAGCCTGCCGCCCGTCGAGGATGTGACGTCCGTCCTGCGAGAGGCGGAGTGGATGGACGTGGGCGGTCTTAGGGTCCGGGTGCTCCCGCTCGATCTGCTCATCCAGGTCAAGGCGTCCATGGGCCGGCCCAAGGACAAGCTCACGGAAACGGAGCTGCGCGCCATTGCGAGCGTGAGGGATGCGGCGAAGAAGGCCTGAGTTGCAGGAGTCACCCTTGCGCGTCCACGCCGAGGAGCAGGAAGGGCCCACGGAGCGACGCCGCGGTCAGGACCGCGCCCGCAGGCGTCCCGCGTCGAGGAGGCGCAGCAGCCCCTGGCGCGTCTCCGTCCAATGGCGGGTGAGCCACGGCGAGGGCTCGCCGATGGCGCTCGTCGCCTCCAGCAGGGGGAAGCGCGAGGCGGGCTGCCGCGTCCAGGTGCCCGCCGCATCGGGGGCGAGCGTCCCGGTCCCTTCGTAGGCCTGGCGCTGCGGCCGTACGACACCGTCGGGGAAGGCCTCGCACAGGTGCAGCGCCACGGCCTCCACGGCCTCCAGCGGCAGCGGGGCGCCGCGCAGCTCCGCCCAGCGCACCAGCACGCGCGCGCCGCGCAGCACGTCGTAGAAGTAGAAGCGCGGGAAGCAGACGCGCAGCCACAGCGGCTCGCGCGAGCGCTCCTCCGCGTTGTGCACCGTGGCCGAGCCGCGGCGCAGCTCCCGGCCGACCAGGAAGCCGGCCGCGCGGTCCACGAAGGCGCGCTGCGCGGCGCTCCAGCCCGCCGGGTCTCCGAGCAGCATCGCCTCGAGCGGCGACACCGTGCCCACCATGGAGCTCGGGCACTCGCCACTCACCCGGTAGGCGTCGTTGTCACAGGTGAGGCCGCCGTCCGCCATCTGGTAGCGCAGCAGCCAGGGCTTCGCCCACGGCAGCGCACGGTCCACGTCGAGGCCTCCGGCCGCGAGCACCTGGACGATGCTCGCCACCGCGCAGTGGCACAGGGTGTCGCGGTGCAGGTCCATCCCCGGCGGGAGCTCTCCAGGCGCGATGGGGAAGCACTTCACCGGCATCGCCTCGAGCCTCGCGCTCATCGCGTGCAGCGTGCGCTGCGGGATGCGCTGCGCCTCCCCCAGCTCGAGCAGCAGCAGCATGTGCCACCACGGCGAGTGCCACTTGGGCCAGTAGGGGTCCTGGACAAGGCTGCGCAGCGCCGCGTCCGAGCCGAGGTAGCGCTCGGTGTCCGCGAGCGCCTCCTGCACGGCGGGCGACGGCGCCACCTGCGGCGCGGGGATGCGGGACAGGCGCTCGCGCAGCAGCTGCTCTCGGGGGCTCATGCGCGCGAGGCTAGCGCAGCGGCGCGACGGCCTTCCGTCACGCGCAGCGCGCACCTCCCTCCCCTGCCTGCAAGCACGCCCACCTGCCCCCACCTCCCTTCGCGACGCTGGTCCCCGTCGTGTGAGCGACAGGGGGCTCGCGCGTGCGAGGGAATCGACCGGGGCAGGCATCCACTCCGGACCCCACTCCGTACAGCTTCGGAACAATTCCGGGACTGACGCGAGAATGATGACCGAAGCGCAGCGCAGCACGCTCAAACGCACCTGGGAGCTCGCCGAGCCCGTGGCCGACACGGTCGCGGACCTCTTCTACCGGCGGCTCTTCGAGCTCGCGCCCCAGTACCAGGGGCTGTTCTCGCCGGACCTGGAGAAGCAGAAGCGCAAGCTGGTGGGGATGCTGCGCTTCGTGGTGCGCTCGCTCGACTGGAGCGATGCGCAGTGGAAGGACCCGGTCGCCTCGGACAGCGACCTCTTCCTGGTGATGCTCGCGCTGGGCCGGCGCCATACGGAGCTCTACCGCGTGCCGGACGAGGCCTACGCCACCGTGGGCGAGGCGCTGCTCTGGACGCTGGACTACGGGCTCGGCGAGGCCTTCACCCCCGAGGCGCGCGAGGCGTGGACGCGCGCCTACGGCCTGATCTCCATGACGATGAAGATGGCGCGCACCAGCACGGTGCAGCGCGACCTGATCCCCTCCGGGAGCAAGGCATGAGCGGCGCGACGGTGGTGATGCAGGGCTCGCTGAGCGAGTTCCGCCTCTTCGACATCCTCCAGGTGGTGGGCATCAGCCGGCAGCACACGCTCATCGAGCTGCGGCTGCAGCACCGCACGCCCCAGGGCGCCATCTGGGTGAAGAGCGGCCAGGTGCTCAACGCGCGCTGCGGCGCGGACGAGGGCCGCGGCGCCTTCTTCGAGCTCTTCGGCCCGGTGGCCGACTCCTTCGTGGTGGTGCGGCTGCAGGACCCCCCGCGCTTCGCCGAGCCGCTGGGCGGGCTCAGCTCGCTGCTGCTCGAGGCGAGCAACGCAGGCGAGGACCCCGCGCCCCCCAGCGACGTGCACGAGTCCCTGCTGCAGCTCGAGGCGCCGCCGCCGCCCGTGCGTGCTGCGCCGCCGCCGCCCGCGCGTGCTGCACCTCCGCCGCGCGCGGTGCCACTGCGCGCGGTGCCCCCGGCCGTCTCGCGCACCGCGGCGAGCCTCGCGCGCGGGCGGGTGCTCGCGGTGTGCAGCCCCAAGGGCGGGGTGGGCAAGAGCACGCTCGCGCTCAACCTCGCCTTCGCGCTCGCCGAGCGCGGCCTGCACACGGTGCTGGTGGACGCGGACCCGAACGGCGGACAGCTGAGCCTGCTGGATGCGCGGGGCCGCGCGCAGCGGGGCGCGTACGATCTGCTGGACGGGGACACGCGCGCGCTCGACGAGGCGCTGCGCCCGACGGCACACGAGCGGCTGAAGGTGCTGCCCGCCTCGGGCCCGGAGCTGCCCCAGGCCGCGCTGCAGCCGGAGCCGCGCCACGTGGAGGGCTGGAGGCAGCTGCTCGGACGCGTGGCGCAGCGCTGCGACGTGGCGCTGGTGGACTGCCCGGCCGGCATGCTGGGCACCACGCGCGACGTGCTGCAGGGCTGCACCCACGCGCTCGGCGTCTTCCAGGCGGAGATGGTGGCGGGGCGCTCCTTCGACGTGTTCCTGCAGGCGCTGCGGGCGCTGCCGGAGCCCGGTCAGCTCGAGGTGCTGGGCACGGCGGTGAACATGTTCCAGGGCCGCTCGCGCGCGAGCCTCGAGGCCTTCCAGCGCCTCGCGGCTGCCGGGGCCGGCTACCGTCCCTTCGACACCACGCTGCCGCGCCACGACGCCTTCGGAGCGGCGAGCCTCGAGGGGCTGCCGCTGCGCGCCTCGCAGGTGGACGGGGCGCGCAGCCTCGCCTTCCTCTTCGACATGCTCGCGAGCGAGGTGAGCGCGCGCCTGGGGCTGGACGGGCCGCAGCGCGAGCGCACGCTGCCGCCCGGAGGCTTCCTCCTCTGAAGACGCCCTCCGGACGGCTCCGTCAGAGCAGGGCCCGAGCCGCGTTGAACGTCAGTGCGATGAGCACGCCGGAGGAGAGGACGAAGAGCGTGAAGCGCAGCTCGATCTTGTTGATGAGCGCCTGCACCAGGCTGTGCACCACCCGCAGCGCCACGTAGGCCCAGGCCAGCCCCGCGTTCACGCCGCCGCCAACCCCCAGCAGCGCCAGCGCCAGCGCGATGGCGTAGAAGATCGTGGGCTGCTCCATCAGGTGGTTGTAGTTGTCCGCCTTCCAGCGCACCCGGGGCGGCAGCTGGCTCATCTGCTCGCCGCGCGGCGCGTAGGGGTCCAGCTTCATGCGCGCGCGGAAGATGGCCGGCAGGCGCGTGGCGTACATCCACGCCCACATGACCATGGACCAGACCACGAGCGCGACCACGGGAGCGAGGATGGGGCTGTGCATGGGCCCGGGAGCATAGGCCAGCCTCCCGGTGGGACGTGGCGCCGGGCATGCGCACCTCCCGTGCGCTCGAGCAAACAGCGGCGAACGACGCGGCCCCGGCCGCTGCGGCAACGCGCGGGACGCCTGCTAGGCTCTCACGCCACCATGAACGACCCGGTGCTCGACGCGCTCCACGCGCGGGACGCAGGCTGGACCCAGGCGCTCACCCGGCGCGACGTGGCCGCGGTGGCGGACTTCCTCCACCCGGACTACGCGCTGATGCTGGTCCACCCGAAGCTGTCGGTGATGCCGCGGGCGGAGTGGCTCGGCACCCTGCACGGCTACGTCGTGAGCCACTGGGACGAGCAGGAGTCCAGCTGGGCGGTGGCGGGAGGCGTTGCGAGCCACCTGCACCGGGTGGACATGCGCGCCGAGGTCTTCGGCGTGCCGCGCAACGGGCTCTTCGTCCTGACCGACACGTGGCTCAGGTGCGAGGACGGGGCGTGGCGGGTGTGGAAGCGCCACTCCACGCCCTTGAGCGCCGGGGACGTCCCGCGCGCGCCGGGCAAGGCCTGACGCGGGACGCGGAGGGGAGTCGTCATGCAGACGAGAGGCACCCGCGGCATCCTGGCCGACGCCGTCCAGCAGCGCTGCTTCTGGCTTTTCGGCGCGCTGCTCCTTGCGATCGCGGTGGTCTCGTTCGTGCCGCACACGGACGTGGGCCGGCTCGCGCTCAGCGGCGTCAACATGGCGCTGCTCATGGCGACCATCGCCGTCGTCGCCCGCACGCGGGGCGCGTTCGTCCTCGCCGTGCTGCTCGCACTCCCCGCAGTGATCTTCCAGTACCGCGGGCTGTGGCTGGACAGCGATCGCGAGCTCGCGCTGTCGTGGATGTTCAGCGCGTCGCTCTACTTCACGGCGATCGCCTACCTGTTCCGCTACGTGTTCCAGCCGCGCGTCATGACGCAGGACAAGCTGTTCGGCGCCGCCGCGGCGTACCTGCTGATCGGCGTCTTCTGGGCCTACCTCTACGCGATCGTCGGCTACTTCTATCCGAGCTCGTACCTGGTCGTCGGCCAGCCGGGACGCCTCGTCTACGCCGACGCGCTCTATCTCAGCATGACGGTGCTCACGAGCACGGGCTTCGGCGACATCGCGCCGCTGACCCGCCAGGCGCGTGGCATCTGCATCATCGAGCAGCTCACGGGCGCCCTGTTCGTCGCGATCCTGATCGCGCGGCTCGCAGGCGTGTACCCGCCGCGCGAGAGCTTCGTCGATGATGCGGATTCATGACCGCGGCCCGTGCACCGCCTGCATCGGGCCGAGCAGGCGGTGACGCCTCAGCGCGCAGTGCAGTGCGCGAAGAGGCCGGCAGCGCGAGGTGGGCCATGGTCGCTCGAAGCCTCAGGGGACGGTGGTGCCGGGGGCCTCCGGATGCCAGGGGGGCAGCTCGAGCCAGAAGCAGCTCCCGCCCTCCTCGCGCGGGCCGTAGTCGAGCCAGCCGCCCATGCCGGCCACCAGCGCGCGGCTGATGGCGAGCCCCAGGCCCGTGCCCCCCTTCGCGCGCGTGTCCGAGCTGTCCGCCTGCGCGAAGCGCTCGAAGAGCCGCGCCCGGAAGGCCTCGGGCACCCCGGGCCCCCGGTCCTCCACGCTCACGCGCACCGCCTGGGGCGTGCAGCGCAGGCGCGCGAGCACCTCGCCGCCCTCGGGGCTGAACTTCACCGCGTTGGACAGGAGGTTGGCGAGCACCTGCAGCAGCCGGTCCGGGTCCGCATGCACGCGCACCCCGCCCGCCTCCACCCGCAGCGCGAGCCGCACCCCGGCCGCCTGCGCGAGCCCCTCCGCCGCCTCCACGGCGTGGCGCAGCAGCGCCTCGAGCTCCACCACCCGCGGCGCGAAGGAGAGCTCGCCGCGCTCCACCTTCTCCAGGTCGAGGATGTCGTTGATGAGCCGCACGAGCCGCTCGCTGTTGCCCTGCGCGATGCGCACCATCTGCTGCGCGCTCTCCGGCAGCGGCCCCGCCACCCCGCCCGCGAGCAGGCCCAGCGAGCCGCGGATGGAGGTGAGGGGCGTGCGCAGCTCGTGGCTCACGGTGGACACGAACTCGCTCTTCATCTGCTGCACCCGCGCGCGCTCCGCCTCCAGCTGCTTCTGCGCCGTCACGTCGCGCGCCACCGCGTAGAGCAGCCGCTCCCCGGGGTGCGGCACCGCGCTCCACTGCAGCCAGCGCTCGGCGCCGTCCGCGCCCCGGCTGCGGTGCTCGAAGGCCACCTGCCGCCCCGCCTCGCGCGCCCGCGCGAGCGCCCGCTCCACCGCGTCCCGGTCCTCGGGCGCCACGAGCTCGAGCAGCCCGCGCTCGCGCAGCCGCGCGAGCGGCACGCCCTGCAGCGCCTCCCACGAGCGCGAGAGCTGGTGCAGCCGGCCGTCGAAGTCCGCGATGACGAGCAGGTCCGCGGCGAGCGCGAAGAAGTGCTCCTGCTGCAGGAGCGCCACGCGCGCCTGGCGCAGGGTGAGGGTGTGCAGCTCGCCCTCGGCCCACGCGCCCAGGTCCGCGAGCTGCCGGCGCTCGCGGTCCGTGAGCCTGCGCGGCTGCGTGTCCAGCACGCACAGCGTGCCCACCCGGCTGCCGTCCGGCGCGTGCAGGGGCTGGCCCGCGTAGAAGCGCGCGTGGGGTGCGCCCGTCACCAGCGGGTTGTCGCGAAAGCGCACGTCCGCGAGCGTGTCCGGCACGAGGAAGAGCTCGGAGGAGAGGATGGCGTGGGCGCAGAAGGAGATGCGGCGCGGGGTCTCCGTCGCCTCCAGCCCGCAGCGCGCCTTGAACCACTGGCGCTCCGCGTCCACCAGCGACACCAGCGCGATGGGCACGTCGAGCACCTCGCGCGTCATCCGCACGATGCGCTCGAAGCGCTCCTCCGGCGGCGTGTCGAGAAGGCCGAGCGCATGCAGCGCCCGCAGGCGCTTCGGCTCATCGAGGGGCAGGGGCGCTTCGAGCATGGGCGGCGGGCAGCGTACGGGAAGGGTCCCGGCCCGAGAAGCCTCACCGCAGGAGGGTCCCCGTCGCGCCGCATGCTCGCCGGTCGGGCAGGCGTGCCTTGCCAGCGCCTCAGGGGCCGCACCAGACGCAGATTCTCGGCCTCTACGTCCTGCTGCTGCTCACCCCGCCCGCGGACTCGGGGGACACCCCTCCGTGCTTCCGGAGCACCCGTCGCGGGCCGCCTCTCGGGCAATCCACGCGTCGAGCTTCTCCGAGAGCACGTCGAGCGGCATGGCGCCGTCCTCCAGCACCTCGCGGTGGAAGGCCTTCACGTCGAAGCGCGGCCCGAGCGCGCGCTCGGCCCGGGCGCGCAGCTCGGAGAGCTTCAGCTGCCCCACCTTGTACGCAAGGGCCTGGCCGGGGATGGCGATGAAGCGCTCCACCTCGGCCACCACCTGCTTCTCGGAGCGGGTACCGTTCTGCAGCCCGTAGGCGATGGCCTCCTCGCGCGTCCAGCCCCGGGCGTGCAGGCCGGTGTCGAGCACGAGGCGCACCGCGCGCCACAGCTCCTCGGAGAGCGCGCCGTAGCGCTGGTAGGGGTCGGTGTACACGCCCAGCTCGGTCCCGAGCGTCTCGGCGTAGAGGCCCCAGCCCTCCACGTAGGCGGTGTAGCTGCCGAAGCGGCGAAAGCGCGGCAGGGACTCGAGGCTGCGCTGCACGGAGAGCTGGAAGTGGTGGCCTGGAGCGCCCTCGTGCAGGGTGAGGGCCTCGACGGTGGTCGCCGGCACCTCGGCCCAGTCGCGGGTGTTCACGTAGAAGATGCCCGGGCGGCTGCCGTCCGCCGTGGCCGCCTGGTAGGCGCCGATGGAGGCACTCTTCTCGCGGAACGCCTCCACCGCGCGCACCTCGTAGGTCTGGCGCGGGATGAGCGAGAAGAGGCGCGGGGTGAGCCCCTCCACGCGCTCCTTGAAGGCGCGGTGGCGCTCGAGCATGTCCTCGCGGCTCTTGAAGCGCAGCGCGCTCAGGCCCATCACGTGCTTGTTGAAGGCGGCGCGGTCTCCCGTGAAGCCCACCTCGCGCATCAGCGCCTCGAGCTCCCGGTGGATGCGCGCCACCTCCGAGAGGCCGAGCGCGTGCAGCGCATCCGGAGTGAGCTCCGTCGTGGTGGAGCGGCGCACGAGGTACGCGTACCAGGCGTCCCCACCGGGAAGCGCGCCCAGCCCCACGCTGCTGCGCGCGTGCGGCAGGTACTCGTCGCGCAGGAAGTCGTGCAGGCGCCGGTAGGCGGGCGCGAGCTTGCCCTCGATGGCGGCGCGGTAGGCGGCCGTGAGCCTCGCGCGGTCTGCCTCGGGCACGCCCTCGGGGAAGTGCGCCACCGGGCCCCAGAAGAGGCTGTCCTCGGCGCGCGCGACCACGTGCGCCGCGAGCTGCGGCAGGGTGCGCTCGACGACGACGCGCGGCAGCACCACGCCCGCCTGCACGCCCTCGCGCAGGCGCGCGATGGCGGACGCGTTCCAGGCGAGGTACCCGTCCATGCGCGAGAGGAAGTCCTCGTAGTCCTTCGTCGTCTTGAACGGGTGCAGGCCTCCGCCCGCGCCCATCTGCGCGAAGGCGCTCGGCGCGCTGGAGAACTGGTTGACGGGCAGCAGGTGCTGCGGGAAGCGCAGGCCGGCGAGCTCGAGCTCGAGGCCGCGCACGAAGAGGGTGTGCGTCAGGCGCCCCTGCTCCGAGAGGGCGCGCGGGTCGATGGCGCGCGCTCCGGCGAGCCCCTCCTCGAGCAGCGCGCGCATGCGCGCACGGTGCGCATCCGACAGGTCGTCCGCGTACAGGTGGTTGAAGCGGTTGTCGCCGATGGAGGTGGCGAGGGTGGGGGCGAGCGCGAGGCGCGCCTCGAAGGACTGCTCCACCCACTGCGTGAGCCGCGCGTCGGCGGAAGGGGCGGCGGGGGCCGGGGCGGCGGGCTTCGCGGCGGCGGCGGGCGGCGCGACCGTGCGGCAGCCGGCGAGGGAGACCAGCAGGGAGAGCAGCAGCGGTGGGCGTGCAGCGCGCATCGGGGGTCTCGGGGGGCTGGAGAGGGGCGCGACCTCAGCGCAGTCCTCGCGGCGCCGCAAGGGCGGCTCCGGAGGGCTCTGCGCTGCGTCCACGGGCGCCGCTCAGTGCGTCGCGCCGGCGGACGGGGGCAGGTCGCGGTGCGCGCGCGGCCGCGCCTCCGCGAGCCCGGCGAGCTGCAGGGCGGGGCCCGCGAGCGGCAGGCGCACGGTGAAGGTGGCGCCGTGGCCCGCGGTCGAGGCCACCGACACCTGCCCGCCCAGCGCGTCCACCGCCTCGCGCACGATGTACAGGCCGAGGCCCAGCCCGCCGTAGTGGCGTCCGGACACGTGGCGCTCGAACTTGTCCCAGATGCTCGCGTGCTTCTCGGGCGGGATGCCCAGGCCCTCGTCGGTGACGCGCAGCAGGGCGAGCGCGCCCTCGCGTTCCACCTCCACCTGCACCGGCCCGTGCTCGCCGTACTTCAGCGCGTTGGTGACCAGGTTCTCCACCGTCTGCTCCACCCGCAGCCGGTCCCAGCGGCCCACCACCGGCCCGTGCGCGTGCACCCGCACCCGCTCTCCCACCCGCTCCGACTGCACGGTCTCATCGCTCAGCCGCTCCACCACCTCCCGGGTGAGGGCCACGAGGTCCACCTCCTCCAGCTGCAGCTGCAGCCGTCCGCCCGCGATGCGCGCCACGTCCAGCAGTGCCTCCACCAGCCGCTCGAGCCGCCGGGCGTGGCGCTTGAGGCGCCGCACGCGCTCGCGCACCCAGGGGGCGTCCAGCGCCCGCGCGTCGGGCTGCAGGTGACGCTCGAGCCCCTCGAGCGAGAGGTTGAGCGCGGCGAGCGGCGTGCGCAGCTCGTGGCTCGCCACCGCGAGGAAGTCCTCCCGGGTGCGCACCGCGTCCTGGGCCTGGCGGTACAGCAGCGCGTTCTCCAGCGCGAGCGCGCAGTGCCGGCCCACCTCCTCGGCGGTCTCCAGCTCCTGGGCGCCGAGGCGCCGCGCATGCTCGCCCGTCGTGAACAGGGTGAGGGCGCCCAGCACGTGCCCGCTGCGCGCCGGCAGGGGCACGCTGAGCACGGAGTGCACCGCGAGCGCGGAGACGGCGCGCGCGAGGGCCGGCGGCGCACCGCGCAGCACCTCGCGCGCGCTCGCCGCGTAGTCCTCCAGCAGGTGGGCGCGCCCGCTGCGCTGCACCTCCGCCGAGCCGAAGTGCAGCTCGCGCAGCCACTGCGGGTGCGCGGCCAGCGCGCCCAGGCGCAGCTCGTCCTCCGGGTCCACGTGCGCGAAGCCCACCGCGGGCGCCGTGCCCTCGAAGAGGCGCACCAGGCACCCGTCGGCGAGCCGCAGCACCAGGCAGTGCGCGATGCGCTGCAGCGTGTCCTCCAGGTCCAGCGTGCCGACGAGCGCGAGGCTCACGTCGGAGAGCACGTGCCGCCGCACCTCGGCGAGGTGCCCCGCCGTCACGTCCACGGCCGAGCCGATCCACTCGAGGACCTGGCCGTCCGCGCCGCGCACCGGCGCCGCGCGCACGTGCAGCCACGCATGGCCGCCCTCGGCCCGGCGCACCCGCACCTCGCCATCGTGCGGCGCCTGGCTCGCCACGGCCTGCCGCCAGTCGTGCAGCGCCTGGGCGCGGTCCTGCGGGTGCAGCGCCTCCAGCCAGCCGAAGCCCGCGCTCTCCGAAGGCGTCTGCCCGGTGAAGGCCTGCCAGCGGGCGGAGTGTTGCACCTGCCCCTCCGCGCTCGCCGTCCACACCAGCGTGGCGGAGGCCTCCACCAGCGAGCGGAAGCGCGCCTCGCTGCGCGCCGTCTCCCGCATCCGCTCGCGCAGCTGCAGCCGCGACTGCACGAGCAGCACCAGCAGCACCACGGACGCACACCCCAGCCCCGTCACCAGCACCAGCTGCACGAAGGCGCGGGGAATGCCGGGAGCGGGCGCGAGGAAGGCCTGAGAGCAGCCCACCACCAGCTCCGTGGCCACGGCCGTGACGATGAAGCGCCGCAGCAGCGGCCGCTCCAGCGAGGGCAGCGTCGCGGCGAGCGCAAGCACCGGGAAGAGCACGTAGGTGGTGCTCAGCTGCGGCACCGCCGTCGCGCCCACCATGGGGATGAGCAACAGCACCCAGCCGGCCTTGCGCAGCACCTGCTCGGCGCGCCCCTGCCGCACCCCGCGCCGGCCCCATGCTGCCACCCCCACCATCGAGCTGAGCGCCAGCGCGCTCAGGAAGAGCCGCAGGCTGCCGAAGAGGAGCGAGGCGACCAGCTTGCCGAGCGCGAAGGGGCCGCCCACCCAGATGAGGAGGCGCAGGTAGCGCTCCACGTTCGCGGGCCGTTCTATCCCGTCAGCCATCGGCGCACCCCGTGCGCAAGGTCATACTCCTCGCGCTGCGCCGCCGCTGGGACTGCGGTCCCACGCGGCGGCCTGCCCGCCTGCACACCGCGCCCTAGAAGCGGATCTTCAGGATGCGCCCCTCGGTGCCCACGAGCCAGCCCGTGCGCTCGTCCGCGAAGGCCACGGCCCAGTAGTTGTCCACGCCCTGCAGCGGCGTCCACGAGTTGCCCTCGTTGAACGTCACCGCCGCCCCGCCCGGCCCGGTGGCGACGACGGCGGGCACGAAGCGCGAGCTGCCCCCGCGGCGGTCGATGGCCTCCTTCGAGTCCGCGTAGGCGAGCCCGTAGATGGCGCCCGGGAAGGGCGGGCGGCTCGTCAGGCTCCACGTCTTGCCCCCGTCGCTCGAGCGGGCGACGGTGTCCGCGAACTCCGTGGGCGCGGCGAGCTCGCCGGCGCCGAGGATGCCGTGGCGCGCGTCGCGGAAGGCGACCGAGAGCACGCCGGAGCTCGGCGTGCCCTGCACGGTCGGCGTGGCGTAGGACGCCCACGTCTTGCCGCCGTCGGTGGTGGCGAGGATGCGCGCGTGCTCGGCGCCGCCGGTGGCGATCCACGCGCGCTGCTTGCCCTGCACCGCGACGCAGGTGCCGCTCGCAGCGAACGCGGCCTCGCCCGTCTGTGCCCCGGGCAGGTTGTCGCCGATGTCCCGCCACGCCTCGCCGTCCGTGGTGCGGATGACGGGGAAGCGCCCTTCCACCGCATCGCTCATGGTGATGCCGCGCTCCGGCGTCCAGAACGCGAAGCAGTCGTAGAAGGCCGCGGGGTCCGTGTTGCGGAACTGCTCCTTCCAGGTGCGCCCGCCGTCCTCCGTCTTGTAGATGCGCGAGTCCTCGCCCGACCCCGCCGCCATGAGGTAGGCGACCTTCTCGCTCACCCCCTCCACGTCGCGAAACTGCAGCGCCTCGGCGCCCGGCACTACGCCCGAGTGCCACGTGGCCCCGCCATTCGTGGTGAGCGCGAAGGTGCCGCCCACGCCGCTCGCCCACACCACGCGCGCACTCACCGGGCTGATCGCCTGCAGCCGCTGGGTGGTGCCGCTGTCCTGCGCCGTCAGCTTCGGCACCCGCGGGCGCTTGAGCTCCGACTGCTGCTGCGCGGTCTCCCCGGGCGCCCCTGTCTCCTCCAGACCCTCCCCTCCGCACCCCAGTACGGAGACCACGGCCACCACGGCCAACACCAGACGCTTCCTCTGCACA
Source organism: Aggregicoccus sp. 17bor-14 (assembly GCF_009659535.1). NCBI lineage: Bacteria > Pseudomonadati > Myxococcota > Myxococcia > Myxococcales > Myxococcaceae > Aggregicoccus > Aggregicoccus sp. 17bor-14. The sequence continues at coordinate 64,308 of NZ_VJZZ01000002.1, read as the reverse complement.
CCGGTCTGCAACATGGCGTTCCCCTCCCAACACAGAGCTGGAGCGGGGCGCAGGGCGCGGCAATTGGACCCGTCTCGTCCAGAATGTGGGCGACAGTGGCCTCGTCCCGGACGCCAGCTGCCCAGCGGGCAGAGGAGCGCGAAGCGCGCTCGAGGGGGATGCGCTACCGGCGGTCCACCGCGAGCACGTCGTCCATGCGGTCCTTGTCCACGCGCCGCAGGAAGGGGTCGACGGCGAAGTACGCGGGGCACTGCTGCACGTCGAGCGTGAGCGTCTGCAGCGGCCCGCGCACCTGCAGCCGCTCGCGCCGGAGCACCGTCTGCGCGGAGAAGTCGCGCTCCGGGTCCTCACTCAGCAGCGCTACTTCCACCGGCTCATCCATCGGCAGCTCCACCTCCTGCCCCTCGCGCAGCGCGGTGCGCCGGGCCGCCACCACCGCCGTCACCCGGAAGCCTCCGGCCACGCGCGCGCAGCTCGCCTCGCGCACCTGCAGGTCGTAGAGGATGCGCTCCTTCATCCAGGACTCGAGCAGCGCGCGCTGCTCGGGCGTCGTCCCCTCCTCCAGCAAGGCGAGCAGGTCTCGAGAGGTGGGCCGGTGCGGATAGGCCTGCGTCTCCACGAGGCGCCTGAGCGCACGGTCCACCGCCGCCGTGCCCAGCACCTCCTGCGCGCCCGCCATCACGAGCGCGCCCTTCGAGTAGTAGACGTGCGCCTCGTCCAGGACGCGGTCCAGCGCCGGCTCCTCCTTGCCCAGCGCCGCGCGGCCCGAGAGGTAGCGCTGCAGCTCGAAGGCGCGCAGCTCGCGCAGCGCGGGCTCGCCGTACAGCTCCCCCAGCACCCGCATCTCTCCGTACTTGGCGAGCGTCTCCACGATGGCGAGGCGTCCCTGCACCTGCGGCGGGTCCACGAGGTGCCCCCACCACTGGTGCGCCACCTCGTGCGCCACCCTCTTCGTCACCAGGTCCAGGGTGCCGGGGCGGCGCAGGTCGGTGAGGAAGCCGCGGTCCTCGGTGAACCACACGATGCCCGGCTGCGCGTAGGCGCCGAAGCCCCAGGTGCTGGGCACCTCCACGATGCGCAGCGAGCCGTGCGGATAGGGGCCGAAGGCCTCGGAGAAGAGGTCCAGCGAGTGCGTGGCGGCCTCGAGGATGCGCGGCACGTTCATGCGGTGCGCGGGGTGGAAGTACACCTCCACGTCCACGCCGCGGTGCTGCACGCGCCGCACCTCGTAGCGCGCCGAGGCGTACGAGACGTTGGGGCTCATCGGCCCATCGCTCGCGTACTGGAAGTAGCGCCGGCCGCCCGACTCCCACTGCTTCACCCGCCGCCCGGGTGACACTGCCACCTGGTCCGCGGAGGTGGAGACGGTGGTCTCGAACGTCATCCACGGGTCGCGGGTCTGCGGTGCGTCCGCCTCTTCGGGCCCGGGCACGGGCGCGAGCGGGGGCAGGCCGCGCAGCCGGCGCTCGTCCGGGTCCCGCAGCAGGAAGCTCTGGCGAAAGCCCACCTGCGGGAAGGCCTGCCCACCCGTGAGGTAGCTGCCGTTCTCCACCACCGAGGGGTCGAAGTCCGCAGCGCGGATGCCGGGCGCCTCGGTGGCGAGCGCGAAGGCGAGCTCCGCCTCCCCACCCGGCGGCAGCGGCCGCAGCAGCGCGAAGGCCCAGGTGCCGAAGCGCGCGTCGTGCTCGCGCTCGTGCGCGCCCGAGAGCGTGAGCTGCACGCCCTGCAGCTCCCGGTCCAGCGTCACCCACACCGTGTCGATGGGGGCCTGCGTCTCGTTGCGCAGCCGCAGCGTGCCGCGTGCGGCGTAGCGCCCCTGCGCGGGGAAGAGGTCCACGTCCGCGCGCACGCCCACCACCTGCGGCTGCGGCACGTGCTGCAGCTGCCCGTAGCGCCGCTCGTAGTCCACGCGCCACTGCACGCGCGCCTCGGAGGACTCCCAGGTGTGGCGCACGTTGCCCCCGCGGAACGCGAGCGCGCCGGTCGTCACCAGCAGCAGCGCGCACACCCCCGCGGCGATGGCTCCCGGGCGCCCCCACTGCCCCGGCAGGCGCCGCAGCCGCGTGCGCAGGGCCGTGACGCGGCCGCGGCGCCACAGCCCCGCCGTGACGAGCGCGAGCAGCGCGGCGAAGGCGGACCAGTAGGCCATGAAGAGCAGGAAGGAGCCGAGCTCGGGCCCGTAGCCGCTCATCTCCCCGTAGGAGACGCGCGGCGCGCCGGCGTAGCGCAGCAGCGGGTGCTCGAGCCCGAGCCCCTCGCCGCCGAGCACCGCCACCGCGAGCACCAGGTTGAGCAGCATGCCCACGTGCCGGTGCGGGCTCAGCGTCTGCACGAAGAGCGCCGCAATGGCGAAGAGCCCCAGCGGCAGCAGCACGAAGAGCCCGAGCGAGAGGTAGGGCGCGAGCGCGAGGTGCGGCAGGCCGCTCGCGAGCTGGAAGGCCACCGCCGGCACCACGGTGAGCAGCACCATCACGCCCAGCACACCCCACAGCGCGGCGGCCTTGGCGAGGAAGAGCACGCTGCTCGTCACCGGCGTCGCGTCCAGCAGGTCGGCCACGTGGACCAGGCGCTCGCGCCAGACGATCTCGGCGCTGTAGTACACGAGCAGCACCGTGCCGAAGAGCATGAGTGGCTGCTGGATGAGCTCGAGCAGCAGGGCCGTGGTCGGGTAGCTCGGCGTGCCCAGCTCGCCCTTCAGCGCCCCCTGCACCAGCTCCATCGTCGCGCTGCCCGCCCACAGCGCCATCAGGGTGAGGAAGGGCCAGCCGAAGAGCGCCGCGCGCAGCTCGCGCCAGGTGGTGGAGAGGAGCGCGGCCCCCTGCGCCCGCGGCCCCGCCTGCGTGGGCAGCGGCCGGTAGGCCACCGTCGGATGCGCGGCCTCCACGGCCTGCACCCGCGCGCGCTTCGTCCCCCGCGGCAGCCTCCGTCGGAACAGCCCGTACGCGCCCGCCAGCAGCCCGAGACTCACCGCCGTCCACACCGCGCGGTTGAGCAGCATGTGGCCCGCGAGCGCTACGCTCCGCACGTCGTGCTCCTGCGGTGTCCACAGGTGCGTCTGCTCGAAGAGTGCGGCGAGGCCGAAGGGGTCCAGCACCGCGGCGAGCGCCATGCCGGAGGGCGTGAGCGGCGCGGTCTGCGCCATGATGGGCGAGCCCGAGAAGAAGGCGCCGATGAAGTACAGCACGTACGCGAGCACGCCCGCGACGTAGCTCGCCGCGGCGCTGCGGGTGACGAGCGCCACGCCGAAGAGCAGCGCGCCGGCGAAGAGCATGTTGGGCAGCGCGAGCAGCAGGAAGGCCCAGAGGTAGTCCCCCAGGTGCACCGCCCCCACGCGCGAGGGGTCCGGCGCGAGCCACAGCACGCCCGCGAGCAGCCCCACCAGCGTGAACGCGAAGGCCGCGCTGCTCGCGAGCAGGGCCCCGAGGAAGCGCGCGCCGAAGAGCCGCGGCTTCGTGACGGGCGAGGCGAAGACCAGCGGCGCCATGCGGTGCTCGCCGTCGCGCAGTGCCGCGTCCGCGCCGAACACCGTGAGCGCGAAGATGGAGAGCAGGGAGAGCAGCCCCACCGACTGCATGATGACGGTGGGCGCGTTGAGCAGGACCTTGTCCGGCCCGTAGCCCGTCCTGGGCAGCACCAGCCCCGCGCCGAGGAAGAGCAGGGATGCGGCGAGGAAGCTGACGCGGCGCGTGTGGTAGCGCCACTCGAACCCGAGCAGCTCGCGCATCACGCCGCCCGCCGCGAGAGCAGCGCCGAGAAGTAGGCGTCCTCGAGGTCGGGCCGCGCGGGCTCGAAGCCCTCCTCCGGCGGCGCGTCCGCGAGCACGTGCACCTGCGTGCGGCCCGCGGCCCGCTGCGTGCTGAGCACGGGGAGTGCGCTGCGGTACGCCTCGAGCGTGCCCTTGCCCACCGTCTTGCGCCACACGCGCCCCTCCAGCTCGCGCACCAGCTCCTCGGGCGCGCCCTCGCGCAGCACCTGGCCGCCCGCGAGGATGGCCATGCGCGGGCACAGCTGGCGCACGTCCTCCACGATGTGCGTGGAGAGGATGACCACCACGCTCTCGCTGATCTCCCCGAGCAGGTTGTGGAAGCGGTTGCGCTCCTCGGGGTCCAGCCCTGCGGTGGGCTCGTCCGCGATGACGAGGCGCGGGCTGCCCAGCAGCGCCTGCGCGATGCCGAAGCGCTGGCGCATGCCGCCCGAGAAGCTGCTCACCGCCTGCTTGCGCTGCGCGTACAGGTTGGTCTGCTGCAGCAGCGCGTCCACCTGCTCGCGGCGCGCCTTGCGGTCGGTGAGCCCCTTGAGCACGGCCAGGTGCTCGAGCAGCTCGCGCGCGCTCACCCCCGGGTACACGCCGAAGTCCTGCGGCAGGTAGCCGAGGTGGCGGCGGTGGGCCTGGGGGTCCTTCAGGATGTCCAGGCCGTCGAAGGTGACCCTCCCCTCGTCCGGCGTCTGCAGGGTCGCGAGCGTCTGCATCAGCGTGCTCTTGCCCGCGCCGTTGGGGCCGAGCAGGCCGAAGAGCCCCCGGCCGATGGAGAGGTTCACCCCTTTCAGCGCCTGGACGCCGTGGGGGTAGGTCTTCGACAGGCCGGTGATGCGGAGCAAGGGACACCTCGGGCGGGGCGGTCAGAGGCCCTACGCCTCGGGGTGTTTCCCGATTGCGTCCCCCCTCCCCGCAGGACACCCACGCGGGCGGTATGGCCGCCCTGAGACCGCGGGTTTCCCAAGAGCCCGTCCTCTCGCAACCGGGAGCCCTCATGTCTCGCGCCCTGCTCGTCCCCCTCGTCGCCAGTGCGGCCCTCGCCCAGGCTCCCGTCCCCCACGCCAGCCCCGACGCGGGCCCCGACGGCGCGACCTCGTGGAGGGAGCTGCAGCAGGGCAACCAGCGCTACCTCCACGAAGCGCCCGAGAGGCGCGACAGCGCGGCCCGCCGCGCCGAGACCGCGCAGGCGCAGCACCCGAAGGCCGCGGTGCTCAGCTGCTCGGACAGCCGCGTGCCACCGGAGCAGATCTTCGACCAGGGCGTGGGCGACCTCTTCGTCGTGCGCGCCGCGGGAGAGGTGGCGGACACGGCGGCCATCGCGAGCCTCGAGTACGCGGTGGCGCACCTGGGCACGCGGCTCATCGTGGTGCTCGGCCACGAGCGCTGCGGCGCGGTGGCCGCCGCCGCCTCGCGCGAGGAGCCCGAGAGCCCGAACCTCGCGAGCCTCGTGGACGACATCGCGCCCGCGCTCGCGCCGCTGCCGGAGTCCGAGCGCGCCGGCATCCACGGCGTGGAGGCGAACGTGAACCTCCAGGCGGACCGGCTGCTCGCGAAGAGCGAGCTGCTGCGCCGCGCAGTCCAGGAGGGCCGCGTGACCCTGGTGCGCGAGGTGTACGACCTGGACACGGGCGAGGTGCACGCCATCAGCCCCGCGACGCACGCGACGGTGCACTGAGGCGCCGCAGCGCGCCTGCCCGTCTGCTCCACCGCCGGGCCTCGGCTCCCGAAGGGCCGGGACGATTTCGCGCGTCCCCTGCGGTGCCACCTTTCCCCGTGGGCGGAGGGGGGCGGGCATGGGCGGGCGACGGGGCTGGGCGCTGGGGTTGCTGCTCGTCTGTGGAGCGTGTGCGGAGGGCCCGCCGCCGGAGGACGCCGCGCCGCCGCCGCCGCTCGAAGCCGGGCCCCTCGCGCCGGCCCAGGCTCCCGCCGAGCCCGCCGCGTCTCTCGTCGGGTGGGTGCGCCAGTACGGCACGGCCGAGGGCTACGCCCAGGTGCAGGAGCTGGGGAGTGACCGCGCCGGGAACCTGGTGCTGCTCGCGAGCGGCGCGAACCTCGAGCTGGGCAGCGGCCCGCTCGCCGGCACCACGGCCTTCGCCCTCGCGCGCTACACCCCCGAGGGCGCGCCGGCGTGGGTGCGCAACTTCCCCCTCGACGCGGGCTTCGCGGGGCCCTCCGCCGCGGCGGTCGCGGTGGCGCCCGCGGGCGACAGCTTCGTCGGCGGCAACTACACGGGCGCGCCGGACCTGGGCGCCGGCGCGCTGCCGGAGGCGGGCTTCGGTGCGTCCGCCTTCCTCGCGCGCTTCGCCCCCGACGGGCGCACGCTGTGGAGCCGCGCCTTCGCCTCCCACGTTCGCGTGAACGGGGTGCGCCGCACGGGGTTCATGGTGCTGCGCGACCTCGCGCTGGATGCGCAGGGCAACCTGCTCGTCACGGGCAGCTTCCAGGGCGCGGTGGACTTCGGCACGGGGCGCCTGGGCAGCGAGGCGCGCGAGACGCAGGGCCACTTCTTCCTCGCCAAGCTCTCTGCCGACGGCACGGCCCTGTGGGCCACCGCCTTCGAGGAGGCGGTCGCGGGCGCGGACCTCTCCTACGGCACGGCGGTGGCGGCGGACCCCACCACCGGCCACGTGCTCGTGGCGGGCGCCGCGAGCCCGGGCGAGGAGGTGAGCGGCACCGCCTTCGTCGCGCGCTTCACCCCGGATGGCCGGCGGCAGTGGCTGCACCGCCTCGAGGGCGAGGCGGTGGCGGGCGACACCGGGCAGCGGGTGCGCTCGCTCGCGGTGGGGCCGGAGGGCAGCGTGTACTTCGCGGGCGACTTCTCGGGCACCTTCCGCTTCGCCGGAAAGGAGCTCGAGAGCCGTCGCCCCCACCGCTTCGACAGCGGCGCCGGGCCGGACCTGCTGCTGGGCGCCTTCGACTCCGCAGGCACGCCGCGCTGGGCGCGCGCGCTGCCGGGCCTCGGCGAGGGCACGGCCTCCCAGCTCTTCGTGGAGCCGGACGGCGGCTTGCTGCTGCGCGGGGAGCTGCTCAGCGTGGCGGACCTGGGCACCGGTCCGCTGCTGCCCGGGCCCATTCTCGCGCGCCTCTCCGCGGACGGTGCGACGCGTGCCGCGCTCACGCTCGACCCGCGCCTGCAGGTCGCCGCCCAGGCGCCGCAGCCCGGGGGACGCACCTTACTCGCCGCGGTGCTCTTCACGCCCGCACAGCTGGACGGGCGCACCCTCGTCCCGGTGGCGAGGCAGGACGTGGTGCTGGTGCAGCTCGACACCGCGGGACTTCCCGAGCGCGCGCCTGCGCTGCCCCCGGCGGCGCTCGGTGACGGTGGGGCTCTCGGCTGGCACCAGCGCATCAGCGTGGCGGGCCACGCCCTCTCGGGCTCGATGGACGTGCGGGCCCTCGCGGGGCTTCCGGACGGAGGCTTCGCCGCGCTGGGGCGCAGCGACTCCGGCACCTTCGGAGGCCCCAGCCTCGTGGGCGAGCGAGACCTCGTCCTCGCGCGCTACGACGCGCAAGGCGCGCTGCAGTGGACGCGCTCCTTCCGCCGCAGCCGCACGGGCGACGGCGCCGTGGGGCTCGCCCTCGCCGCCACGCCCACCGGGGAGCTGCTGGTGGCCGGCACCTACTCGGGCGCGCCGGACCTGGGCGGCGGAGCGCTGCCTCGGGCAGAGGGCTCCGGCGCCCTCTTCCTCGCGCGCTTCGGGGCGCGCGGCCGGCACCTGTGGAGCCGGGGCTTCGTGCCCACCGTGCGCGGGGCCGAAGAGGGGAACGTCTCGGTCGGCGGGCTCGCGGCGGGGCCCGAGGGCGACGCGCTGCTCACGGGCGCGGTGGAGGGGCGCGTCGACCTCGGCGCGGGGCCGCTGGGGAGCGCGGAGGCGGGCGCTGCGAGCAGCCTCATCGTCGCGCGCTTCGACTCCGCGGGCCGCACCCGCTGGAGCACGGCACTCGCCGCGCTGACGGCTGGCGCCCAGCGCGGCGCGGGCACCGCCGTGGCGCTGGGCCCCGCGGGGGAGGCCTTCGTCGCGGGCATGGCCCGGGAGGCCGAGGAGGACGTGGGCACCGGCTTCATCGTGCGCCTCGGCGCGCAGGGGGAGCCCGTGTGGGTGCGCCGCCTCGAGGCCACGCGCCTCGCCAGCGTGAGAGCGCTCGCGGCGGGCGCGGAGGGGACGGTGTACTTCGGCGGCGAGCTGCGCGGCACGCTGCGCTTTGCCTCGCAGACCTTGGAGAGCAAGGGCGCGGGCAGCGTGCCGGACGTGCTGCTGGGTGCGCTCGCTCCGGACGGCGCCGAGCGGTGGGCGCGGGAGCTGCCGGAGGCCGGCGAGGGCTTCGTGGAGCAGCTCGCGCTCGACGGGGAGGACCGGCTCACCGTGCGCGGGCTGCTGCTCGCGGCGGGGGACCTGGGGCTGGGCACGCTGCAGCCCGGGCCCTTCGTCGCGCGCTACGCGGCGGACGGTACGCCCACGTGGACGCGCACCCTCGATCGACACATCCAGCTGAGCGGGCTCGCGCTGCAGCCCCGGGGGCGCCTCGTGGTCGCAGGCTCGGTGGACGCCGAGGTGGAGCTCGACGGTGAGCGCATCCTCCCGGAGGACCGCAGCGACCTGCTCTACCTGCAGCTGCTGCCCTGAGCGGTGGTGAGGGCGCGCCCGTCGAGGCGCGCACGCACGCCCGGGGGACGCGAGGACCTCAGCCCCTGCCGAGCAGCCGCTCCACGTGGTGGCGCTGCCGCAGGCGGCCGCGCCCGCGGTAGAGCGCCACGAGCAGGCGGCCGCCCACGGCCCCCTCCAGCAGCGCGCCGCCCGCGAGCGTCACCCGGCACAGGTCGCTCATCGCGGGGTTGAGCTGGCTCGCGCGCAGGTAGCTCGCGCTGCCCAGCGCCGCGAGCGCCTCCCAGGTGGCGCCCGGGAAGGACTCGGCCTCGTAGAGCACCTTGAGCTCGTTGCGGCAGCTGCGGCGCACCTCGGCGGTGACGCCCGCGCCCACCGGGAAGCGGGCGCCGCGCAGCCGGTCGCGCCGCGCGCTCACAGCCGCTCCGCCACCACGCGGCAGGCGGCCGCCCCCTGGGAGCGGCACTCCACCTCGCGCGCCACGAAGAAGCCCGGGCGCTGGAAGGTCTGCGCGTAGAAGGCGGGCGTGAGGTCCGGCCTCTCGGTGATGTCCGCGTTGTAGAGCAGGTTGGCCAGGCCGGCCACGCCGCCGGTGACCAGGAAGCAGCGCGGCCCGTCCGACTTCCCGAAGGCGGCGAGGTGGCCGTTGGACTCGTAGCTGCCATCCACCACCATCTCGATGCGCTGCCCCGGCCTCACCTGCGCCACCGACCAGCGGCCCCAGCCCAGCGCGTTCACCGCCGCGACCATGCCGTAGAGCCAGTCCTCGCGCGTGCGGCACTGCGGCTTGACCAGCGCCTCCCACTCCGCGCTCTCCATGATGCCGCCGAAGGTGTGGAAGGCGCAGACGCGGCCCGCCTCCACCAGCAGCATGCGCGCGGCGGTCTGCGCCGCCTCGCCGGCCGCTGAGGCCATGGCTGCGTCGAAGCGGTAGCTCAGCAGGTTGTAGTAGTTCGCGTAGTGGCGCGTGAGGCTCACGCCGAAGGCGTGCACCGTGCCCTCCGCGTCGCCGCCCAGCGGCAGACCCGCGCACGCGGCGATGATGCTGGCCTCGTCCACCGAAGTCGCCAGGGCCGCGGGAGGCCTCGCGCCGAATTTCGAGAGGGTGCCGAGCCCGGGCGACGCAGCGCGCTCGGGGCCGCCGGGCGTCACCTCGATGCGGCACTCCTTGCCGCCGGCCGCCACGCACTCCACCTCGCGGGCCGTGAAGGCCGCGCCGTGCAGGTGGCGCGCAACGCCCTCCACCCACCCCGCGGGCATGAAGCACACGGGCTGCGAGGCGCGCCCGAACTTGGAGAGCCAGCCCAGCGCGTAGTGCGAGCCCGAGAGGCGCGCGGTGCCGCCCCCGCGCCCCACGCCCGAGAGGTCCACCCGGCCGAAGCCGAGCACCCGGAACAGCTCCTCGGCCTGCTGCCGCGTCGCACCGAGCGTGCGCAGCTGCGTGAGCGCGACCTCGGCGGCGGGCGCGGTGAGCAGCTCCGGCGCATCCACCAGCGCGCCCTGGTCGAGCACCGCCTTCTGCAGGAAGCAGTTGTAGTGGTGGCAGTGGAAGACGTGAGGCTCGCCTCCCAGCGCCGCGAGGCCATGGTGGGGCAGCAGTTCGACGGACGGTGCAGTCACGGAGGGCTCCGGCAGGCGGCGGGAAGGGTTCAGAGGGTGGCGCTGCGGTCGAAGAGCGGGAAGACCGCCCGCTCCTCGCTGTCCATGCGCTCGCGCAGCACGCGCACCACGGTGGGCAGCCGGTCTCGCAGGCTGCGCGGGTCCTTGGCCGAGTCGATGCTCGCGAGGAACCCGCGCACGCTGCTCGAGACCAGCCCCATGTTCTGCTCGAAGATGCGGAGGATCTGCGCCGGCCCGGGCTGCCCCGCGCGCTCGAACGCCTTCGCCGAGTCCTGGTACAGCTGGTCCTTCGCGGCCAGGTTCTGCTCCAGCGCGGGCTTGAGCGCGCGCAGCGCGGAGACGAGCCCGGCGTCCTCGCAGCGCTCCAGCGCGATGAGGGAGTGACGGAGCGTGCCGTGCGCGGTGCGCAGCGCGGCGGTCGCGGACGACGGTGAGGCGGCGGGAGCGGGGCTCAAGGGCGCCTTTCGGAAGGGCGGGGCAGAAGCGACCCGCATTCGAAGACTACGGCATTTTCCCGTGGCGACGTAAGTCGTAGGCCCGCGTGTGCGGGTGTGCTGGCGGGTGCGCACGCCCTCCGTCACCGCGGCGGGTGCCGCCTAGAGCGCGACGCGCGCGCGCAGCTGCGCGAGCTGGGCGCCGCAGTGCTCGGCGCGCGCGCGCAGCGCGTCACCGAGGTGCGGGCTCGCAGCGAGGCGCTCCCAGTACGCGCTGGCCTGCGCTGCAGCGGTGCTCCAGACGTCGAGCGTCTCCGAGGTAGGCGGCTCGGGCTTGAAGTCCCGCTCCACGACCTGGAGGTCGTGGGGGGCAAAGAGCATCGGCAGCATGTCGTAGCAGGGGGCTACCTGCAGGGGCGTCGCGTCGACCTCGGCGAAGAGCGAGAGGTTGCCCAGGTGGCGGTCGGTGTTGCCGGTGAGCTGGCCGAAGACGTCCAGCCAGCGCACGCGCTGCTCCTGGCCTGCATCCAGCCACCCCTGCTCTCGCAGGCCGCGCGCGACAGCCCGCCAGCCCCGCCCCGCCCCTACGTACGCATCGAGCGCGGCGAGCGACAGGAGTCCGCGCCGCCCCCGCAGCCCGACGCGATCGAAGCGCTCCACCTCCAGGAAGCGAAAGCCGCCGAGGTCGAACCAGCGCGAGCGCGCGGCGTCGACTCCTGCCTCCCGGAGGTGCTCGAGCGCGAGGTGCTCGCAGACAAGGAGGTCGCGGCGCCGATCCGCTGCCGCGCCATCTCCACCCACGAACTTCACCAAGACGTGCCTGCCCTCGACGAAGGCCAGGAACTTCGGCTGCTCACCTCCTGCCGAGGAGCCCTCGGGGTTCTGCGCCGAGCCGGTGGCCAGCTTCGGATAGGACTCCCGCTGCACAGGTCGCACCTCGTCCTGAAGCCAGCGATCCAATGATTCACGCCCGAGCACCAGATTGCCGACGCAATCCTCTCCGCGGCGAGCCAGCGCGAGCAGACGTTGATCGTCGGTCCACCGCTGCAGGTGCTCGGGCAGCGAGAGCTCCGGGTGACGGAGCGCGAAAGTGCGTCCCAGGTAGCCCTGGGGACTCATGTCCACGACGAAGGGCGGGATGCCCTCGAAGAGGATTGCGGGCGCGTGCTCGCGCTGCAGCCAGTGGTCTCCGGTGGCCAGGAGATGCAGCTCCCCGAGGCTCTCGGCGCGGCCCGCCTCCGTGATGCGCCAGAGCGGGAGCCGGCTGCCCAGTCCCTCGAGCGCACGCGTGAGCACGTAGCGCGTGCCCCGCGTACGCCCCATCTGACAGACCCGATCGCCGAGTCCCTGGAGGAAGCGAGAGACCGTCGGTCGGGAGGTCCCGAGCGCAGCGGCCAGCTCGCTCGCTCCGACGGGTTGCATCCTGGCAAGCGTGGAAAGCACGTCTTCGGCAGCAAGCATGAACAGATACTTGAACAGATATGGGCAACAATCAATTCAATCAAGCCCTAAATTTAATTGGCCTTTTTTAGATCCATTGCAGGGAACTTGAACAGATATGGCGAGCAGTCTGCTCTTTGCCATCACGGGAACCGGCGCAGGAAAGCCCCCTGCTGAGCGGCTCCTACCAGGGCGACTCCCAAGAGGCAGACGCCACGGACGTGCAGGCCGAGGCGCGGGCCGCGCTGGCCTACTTCGGGCTCACGCCGCGCCACTTGCTGGCGGCACATCTCCGGTGTCGCGGAGCTGGGAGTCTGGATGAGCTCGAAGGCGCGCAGGTCCTTGGAGAGCCCGAGGGCGACCAGGCGGTCCGGTTCCTTCTCGTCGTAGTAGCCGCCTGTCCAGAAGGGTCGCTGTGCCTTCAGCGCCTCGGTGGCCTCGGCCGCCTTCGAGCCCAGGCCGGCGTCCCATACGCGTAGACGAGGTAGCTCTCACCCGGCTCGAACCCGATTGTGCCGTCTCCTCCGCCACCCGAGGGCAGCTCGAGCCGGGTGCCCAGCGCGAGCGCTCCCTTGAAGCTCTCCAGCACCTGCACCGTCGCCGTTCCCCCGAAGCTCCTACCGTCCGTCGACTGGACCCGTGCGAAGTAGATGTGGCTCGCGGACTTGCGAGCCTCTCGAAGCTCGGTGGCGAGATCCTGCTTGCCCTCCCTCCTGCAACTGCAGGCCTGGGAGGGCTGGGCGCACAGACAGGACAACGCAACGACGGCCACGATCACCAGTCTCGTCACCATGGCCTCCGAGCCTAAGCCGGGGACGGCTGCTGACACGAACGCGGCCTTCTCTCGAAGCGCGTCGCGAACGACGCGGCTGCCTCGTCACGCCCTCGCGAAGTCGATGAAGCCCTTGGCGGGCTCGGTCGCGAGCAGCTTCACCCGCACGGCGTCTCCCACGTCGAGCCCTGCCTCGCCGCGCACCACCCTCCCCTCCGCGGGCGGGGCGAGCAGGCGCACGAAGACGCCCTTGTCCGCGGCCCCGGTGACGATGGCGTCGAAGGTGTCGCCGATGCGGCTGCGCAGCAGCAGCGCCGCGGCCACCTTGCGCAGCTGCCGCTCCACCCTGCGCTCCGCGGTGTCCATCTGGGTGCAGCGCTGGGCGATCGCCGCGAGCTCCTCGTCGGAGTACGGCGCGGGCTGGCCCGCGAGCGCGGCCTTGAGCAGCCGCTGCGTCACCAGGTCCGCGTAGCGCCGGTTGGGCGCGGTGCCGTGCGTGTAGTCCGCCATCGCGAGCGCGAAGTGGCCGAGGTTGGGCGCGCCCGCCGGCTCGAGCGCGTACTCGCCCGCGCCCATCAGCTTCACCACCGAGAGCGACAGCTCGGCGAAGTGCGCCGGGTCCGCCGCGCGGCGCGCCCGCAGGAAGCCCGCGAGCGCCACCGCGTCCGGCGTGGCGGGCAGCTCGGTGCCGGCCCCGCGCGCGAGCTCGACGATGCGGTCCCAGCGCCGGGGCGTGTGCACCACCCGGGCGATCGCCGAGCGCTTGTACGCATCCAGGCAGCGCGACATCGCGCCGTTGGCCGCCACCATCAGGTCCTCGATCAGCTCGCGCGAGCGGCTCTTGGGCGTGAGCTTCACGTCCACCACCTTCTCGCCCTCCATCACGGGACGCGCCTCCACGGTCTCGAACTCGAGCGCGCCGTGCTCCAGCCGCCAGCGCTTGAGCCGGCGCGAGGCCTCGTCCTGCAGCCGCAGCTGCGCCTCGAGCCCCGCCACCCGCGCGACTTCCGCGGGCAGCTCGGCGCGCCCCTCGAGCCAGGGACCCACGGCGTCGTAGGACAGCTTCGCGTGGTTGCGCACGAGCGCGCGGAACACGTCGCTGCTCACCAGCGTGCCGTCCGGGCGCACCACCAGCTCCATCACCATCGCGAGCCGGTCCACGCCGGGGTTGAGCGAGCTCAGGTCACACGAGAGCCGCTCGGGCAGCATGGGGAACACCGCGGGGCCGGTGTACACGGACGTGGTGTTGTGCGCGGCCCGCGCATCCAGCGCGCTGCCCCGGGGCACGAGCGCGTCCACGTCCGCGATTCCCACCCACACCCGCACGTCTCCGCCCGGCAGGGCCTCGGCCACCTCGATCTGGTCGAGGTCGCGCGAGTCCTCGTTGTCGATGGAGCTCCACAGCGCCTCGCGCAGATCCCTCACGCGGGGCTGCAGCGTGGGACTCCCTGCGGGCAGCCGCGCCACCTCGGCGAGCGCCTCGGGGGAGAGGTCCACCTCGAAGCCGGCGGCGGCAACCGTCTGCCGGGCGGCAGCGAGCAGGTCGAAGGTGCCAGCGGCCGCGGCCGGCGTGCGAGTGTCCGTGGGGGAGCCCATGCCTCCCTTCGTGGTCCAGCCGCGCCCCGGATTCAACCCCTTCGTCACCCTGGAGTCGTGGATGAAGCGCCGCCCGTCCCGTGTTCGCCCCCGCTCGCTGCCCGCCAACCGCCGCCTCCCCGCCGAGGCGGACGCGCTCGAGCAGCTGCGCTTCCACTTCCAGAAGGCCCTGCGCCCGGAAGGCCCCGCACGCCCGGCCAAGGTGGACCACAGCCTGCGCGACGACGACGGCACCACCGCGGACGAGCACTTCCTCCAGGCCTCCCAGCCCGCGGACGCCTTCACCCACACCGACCCGTGGCGGGTGATGCGGATGACGGCCGAGCTGGTGGAGGGCATCGACGCGCTCGCGGGCGTGGAGAAGGGCGTCTCGGTGTTCGGCTCCGCGCGCACCGCCCCGGAGGCGCCCGAGTACGCCGCGGCGGTGGAGGTGGGCCGCCGGCTCGCCCGGGCTGGCTACAGCGTCATCACCGGCGGCGGCCCCGGCATCATGGAGGCGGCCAACCGCGGCGCGCGCGAGGGCGGCGGGCGCTCCATCGGGTGCAACATCGAGCTGCCCTTCGAGCAGGCCGCGAACCCATACGTCAGCACCCTGGTGACCTTCCGCTACTTCTTCATGCGCAAGACGATGTTCGTGAAGTACTCGAGCGCCTTCGTCATCTTCCCCGGCGGCTTCGGCACGCTCGACGAGCTGTTCGAGGCGCTGGTGCTCATCCAGACGGGGAAGATCTACCGCTTCCCGGTGGTGCTCGTCGGCCGGCGCTACTGGGAGGGACTGCTGCGCTGGCTGCGGGACGCACCGCTGGCGAGCGGCTGCATCGCGCCGTCGGACCTCGAGCTGCTCACCGTCACCGACGACCCGGCAGAGGTGGTGCGCTGCATCCGCCGCTGCGAGCAGCCGCGGCGGCCGGCGCGTGGCTCGCGGGCGCGGCGCTGATCGGTGTCGGCAGGGCGTCCAGATTGAGACGCACGCCCGGTCCCCTCCGCACGCTGCTACCGCATCCGCTAGCTTGCCGGGAATGAAGGCGCTCGCGCTTCCTACCGCCCTCTCCCTCCTGGCCGTGGCTGCTTGTGCGGTTCCCGACCCGCAGCAACTGGGCGGCTATGCGGACACGTGCCAGGTGCGGGAGCACTGCGCCACGGGCTTCGACTGCGTCGACAAGCAATGTGTCGCGCTCCCGGGCACCGTCTGCCAGGAGCGCGTGCGCGTGCAGCCGTGTGAGCTGAGCGCCGGCGTCTGCGCGCGCGTCCGTCGCGGCTGCGTGGACGGAGCCTTCGAGCAGACCTGCACCGCTGCCTCCTACGGGCCCACCTACGAGGCGCTGGAGACGCGCTGCGACGGGCTGGACAACGACTGCGACGGCCGCGTCGACACGGGGGCGCTCCCGGTCGGGCTGCCCGGCAAGCTGCTCGTCTTTCCCCGTGGCTACGCGCTCGTCACCTGGAGCAGTGACTACGACTGGAACACCCAGGTGTCCTACCAGTTGCTCACTCCGCAGCTCGAGCCTGCGGGCCCCCGCCTCCGCCTCGAGGCTGCGGCCTTCCCTGCCCTCCTGAGTCAGACGGTGCGCGCCATCCCGCTCGGGGACGGGGCCATCGTGCTGTGGAGCGGCGCAGAGTCGTCCTCGGGCTCGCAGCGCTCGCGCATCGTGCGCATCGCGCACGGTGAGAAGTGGGGCGACGTTTCGCTCGCCGCGGGGCCCGAGACGCTCGAGGGGCTGAGCGGGGCCACGCCCCACCTGGCGCTGGATGGCACCCGCCAGCGCCTCCTCGTGGCGTGGCTGGAGGCGGGGCAGGTCCAGGGCCAGCTCCTCTCGCCCGAGCTCGCGTCGCTTGCGCGGGCCCCCCTCCTCGAGGAGGCGGAGCTCGGCGCGACGGCGCCCGGCGTGAGCACCGGCAGCTGGCTGAGTCTCGGAGGGGTGACGGCGGTGGGCACGGCGGAGTTCGGGGTGGCGGCGCTGAGCACTGAGGCCTCCGGCGCCCGCAGGGTCCTCTTTCGCACGGTGTCCGGCGCGCTCGCGTCGCGCTCCGCCCTCACGGCCTACGAGGGCGCTCCGGGCATGACAGAGCTGGGGGTGACGAGCACAGCTGCGGGCTCGCCCGTGATGAGCTGGCTGACCACCTTCAGCGCACCCGATGGAGATCACCTCGCCGTCGACCTCGTGCGGCCCCTCTCGCCCACTCTGCCGCTGCGCGTCTTCGAAGGACGCGCCATGGGAACGCCTCGGCTCGTGACCGCGTTCGGTACGGCAGGCGACCTGGCGCTTGCACTCACCGGCTCCCTGGTGGACGGACGCCCTCGCCTCATCCTCCACCTCGTCTCTCCGGACAATCAGGTGCGCGGGCAGCCGCTGGACCTCGCTGCCTCCTCCGCGCCGGAGCTGACGTGGATGCCCGACCTCTCGAAGTGGTGGGTCTCCAGTGGGGACTGGACGGGCGAGACCGGTTGGGCCTGCGGGCCGGTAGCCCCGCCGCACGCACCTACTTGATGCGCGTCTGGAAGCGCACCGTGAGGCTGCCGCCGGGGCGCAGCGTGCCGTTCATCGGGAGGCGCCACTGGCGCACGTTGTTGTCGTAGCCCGCCGGCGCGCCGCCTCCGCCGGAGGTGGCGGTGTACGCCGTCCACGTGGTGCTGCTGTTCGAGTAGGCGGGCGCGGGCATGGTGAGGCCGGAGGCCGGGGTGCTGTCGGTGGAGCTGAAGGCCACGTTCGTGCCGTAGGCGTTGAGCCCCATGGCCACGTACTCGTCCAGCGGGTCGAGCATGATCACGCTCCTGGCGCTGCCCGTTCCCGTGTTGGTGACAGTGATGGTGTAGGTGATGACGTCGCCGGGGCGAGCGGTCGTGCGGTCCGCCACCTTCACGAAGCTGAGGCGGGGCACGGGCGGGGTGACGCTGGCGGTCGCGCTGTTGTTGGCGGTGACGGTGTCCGCCAGGTTGCTGCTCGCGGTGGTCGTGAAGCTGTAGGCGCTGGCGGCTGGCGCCACGTCCCGATCATTCACCCGCGCCGTGATCGTGAGGGTGACCGTGCCGCCCACCGGGAGCGCGCCGATGGTCCAGGTGCCCGCGCTGTAGGTGCCCTGGCTCGCGGTGCTCGAGAGCAGCGTGTAGCCCGCGGGCAGCGACGCGCCGGTGAGCACCGCGCCCGTGGTGGGGTCCGGCCCGAGGTTCGTCACCGTCAGCGTGAAGGTGACGGTGTTGCCGGCGGTCGGCACCGGCGTGTTCACCGCGGCGGTGACGGCGAGGTCCGCGCCGAGCGGGCGGTTGTTGAAGGTGCAGACGATGTTGCGGCCGGCCGTCAGGTCCGAGGCAGCGAGCGTGAGGACGTTGCCGGAGAGACTGCCGAAGCTGGAGCTGCCGTCGGTGCAGCTCGCCGAGCCCACCGTCCAGAGCGCGGGCGGGGTCTGGGTGATGGTCGTCGCGGTGTTCAGCGCCGTGGCGTTGAAGGTGGTGGAGGTCTGCGGGTTCGCCGTCGCCGTGTTGAGCGAGAAGGTGCCCACGCCGTTGGTGCCCGTGTAGTTGAAGGCTGCGGTGCCGCCGGTGGTCTGCGCGCGCACGGTGATGCGCGGCAGCACCTGGTCCGTGTCGCTCGCGGTGTTGCTCTGTCCCGCCACGCTCACCGAGGCGGTGTTGGTCAGCGTCGCGCCGGCGGCGGCCGTCACGGTGCCGGTGAGGGTGAAGGTCAGCGTGCTGTTGACCGGCATGGTCGCCAGCGTGACGCCCGCGCCCTGCACGCCCGCCACGGTGAGGCCCGCGGGGCAGGTCGCGCCGCCGCCCGCCGCGCAGCTCACGCCCGTGACGTTGAGACCGGTGATGGCCGGGTCCGCGAAGCTCGCGCCCGAGAGCGACACGCCGGTCGTGTTGGTGATGACGACCGTATAGACGCTGGTGCCTCCCATGGTCGCGTTGGGGGTGTTGTTCGTCTTGGTGATCTGCGGCAGCACCACCACCGGCACCGTGCCGTAGGCCACCTCAGTGGCCACGGTCGTGTTGGGCGAGTTGCACTTGGACTTGGTGTTGGGGACGGGGTCCGCGTTCGAGCGGCAGGTGGAGCCCGAGGGGCTCGACTGGTTGTCCCAGGACACCACGAAGGGGATGTAGAGGTTGCCGCCGCTCAGGTTGATGGCCTGGCAGCGCACGGGTACGCCGGTCATGCGGAACACGCCCGAGCCGGTGTTGCCGTTGATGCGGCCGTTGCCGTCGCCGCAGGTGTCCGCCGGGATGCCGATGGACGCGCCGTCCAGGTCCAGGAAGGGCGCGGTGGTGGGGAGCACGCCCACGGAGCAGACGGCGGCGCCGCCGTTGCTGGACATCGCCATGGGCGGCTTGCCGTCGTTGACCAGGAAGATGCCGATGTCCCAGCGGTCCGGCGTGGAGAAGTTCACCGTGATGTCCAGGTCCGCCGTCACGCTGGTGCCGCCCACGCAGGAGGTGGGGCCGCCAGGCGCGAGCTTGATGCCGGTGATGGACACGTCGCCCGCGGTGCAGCCCAGGTCGGAGCGGAAGCGATCCGCAGCGCACTGGGTGACGGGGAAGGTCTGCGCGCGGCCCAGCGACGGGGCGAGCGCCACCGCGAGGCACAGGAGCAGCGCGGCCTTCGCGAGCGAGGAGGAGGGGGCAGCCATGGTCACTGTCCGAAGAGCCAGCGGGCGGCGTCGTGCACCGTCTGCTGGTCCAGCTTCACGCGCAGGCGCACGTAGGGGCCCTGCACGGCGTAATTGGAGGCCACGAAGTCACGGTCCTCGTAGCCCCAGACGTTGTAGCCGGCGCTCAGCCACATGTTCTCCACCACGTTGTAGCCCACCGAGGGACCGCCGCTGTAGGCGAGCTGGCCCCCGCGCCAGGCGTGCAGGGCGCTCGCGCGCAGCCCCACGTCCAGGCGCTCGGTGAGATCGTAGCGGCCCTCGAGCCCGAGCTCGTCCGTGTAGCCGGCCTGCACCGTGCCGAGCAGCTGCTCGCGCGTGTACTTCGCGCCCGCGAACACGGACACCTGCAGCTTCTCGCCGGGGCGCGCGTTGAGGCTGAGGTTGTTCACCAGGCGCGTGCCGGTGCCCGGGTCGGTGCTGCCCGTGCGCCGCTCGTGGATGAGGTCCAGGCGGTCGAGCACGATCCACCTCGTCTCCGGCGGGCGGTAGACGAGGCCCAGGCGCAGCGCGGCGGTGCGCGTGCCCTGCCCCGTCGCGTGCTGGTGCTCGTCCAGCAGCTGCAGGCGGCCCGTCCAGCCCCAGGCCGCGCCCGTCTCGGTCACCAGGCCGCTGAGCAGGTTCCAGCGGCGGCTCAGCTCGCCCAGGCGCAGCTCGGCGCGCGAGTCCCAGAGGAAGCGGCGCACCTGGTAGGTCGCGCCGGTGGAGGCCGCGGTGAAGTCCTCGCTCGCGCCCGAGGTCAGGGGCACGGCGGGGTTGAAGAGGTAGGTGCCCTCGCGGCTGAAGGTCTGGGTGCGCTCGAGCCCGAAGTCCGCGCGCCACGCCTCGCTCAGCTGCAGGGTCTGGCGCAGGCCGAGGGTGCCGAAGAGGCGCTCGCTGTTCTCGCGCAGCTGGCTCTCCATGGAGGAGCTCACGGTGGCGCCCGTCCACGGCGTGGAGCGCACGCCCAGGCGGGTGGCGGCGGTGGCCACGCCGTCCTTCCACGTCAGCTCCTCGGCGCCCAGCAGCGTCACCTTGCGGGTGAGCTTGTACTCGGCCCCGAAGAGGGTGCGGGTGGGGTAGTCCACGTTCTCGTCGTTCACGAGCGACTGGGCGTGCTCCACCGAGAGCACCAGCCGGTCCTCGAGCAGCGCGAGCTTCGTGCCCGCCATGGCCTGCGTGGACAGGTGCTCGCTGCCGTCCGCGAGCCGGTCCTCCGCGTAGCGCAGCCCCACGCTCGCGCCCGACAGGCCCTGCGTGTAGCCGAAGCGCGCCTCGGCCACGTCGCGCGTGGCGTCCGTGCTGAACACGTGCTGGCGGTAGCCGGTGCCGCCCAGCTGCAGGTGGTCCGTGAAGCGGTAGGCCGCGTCCACCCCGAGCTTGCGGGTGCCGGTCTCGGTGAGCGCCTGCTGGCCCAGGCCGAAGTCGCCGGGCAGCAGGCGCGCGTAGGCGCGCGCGTCCCAGTCGTGGCTGCGGTGCGAGACCTCGGCGAGGTAGGCGGTGCCGTCGCCCTCGGTGCCGTCCGCGCGCTGCCCCTCGGTGTGCGCGAGCTCGGCGCGCACCTTGACGGTGGGCGTCAGGTCCGCCTCGAAGTCCGCGCCGTAGAGGGTGCCCGCGCGCTCGCCCCGGTCCTCGTGCACCACGGTGGTGCCCAGCTTCAGGCGGTTGTCCAGCAGCTTGAGGCCCGCGCGGCCGCCCGCGGTGAGGTGCTGCCCGTCCAGCGAGCGCGTCTCGTACTCCACCACGATGAACACCGGGTTGAAGGCCAGGTCCCGGCTGGGGATGGGCTCGCGGAAGAAGAGCGTCCCCGTGTCGTAGTCGATGGAGTAGTCGATGAAGCGCGTGAGGGTGCGCGTGGAGAGGACGACCTCGGTGCGGAAGCGGTCGCGCACCTCGATGGTCACCTTCTCGCCGTTGGCCGTGAGGCCGCCGCGCGCGAGCCGGTACAGGCCCGAGGTGCCGTCGCCCTGCAGCTCCTCGCGCGCGTAGGCCAGGTCGGTCTGGGTGCCGAAGGCGTTGACGTCCAGGTGCTTCAGGCGCAGCTCGGTCTTCACGCCGTTGAGGCGGCGGCTGTAGCGCGACAGGTCGGTGGCGCCCAGGCCGGTGTCGAAGTCGCCGAACAGCGCGTAGTACTGCTCGCGCTCGATCTTCACGTACAGCTTGCGCGCGCTCGGCGCGTCGTACTGCTGCAGCGTCCCGTCCCCGTACAGCGTGTAGTACGTGTTCGGGTCGATGGTCTGGAAGAGGCTGTTGCCCACCTCGGCGCGCGACTTCGTGTTGTCGTAGGCGAGCGTGAGCAGCCACTCGCCCTTCACGCGGCCCTTCGCGTAGAAGGCGAGGCGCCCGTCGGCGTAGAAGTCCTCGGTGGGGGCCCCGGCGGGCAGGGTCTCGAGGTGCTTGGAGACGGCGTTGTAGCCGACGCCGCCCTCGGCGAGGCCCACCAGGATCCAGTCGCGCAGCTTGGGCGCCACGTAGGTCTCGCCGCGGGCCGTGAGGCCGCCGAGCGCGACCACGGCGTGCTGGGTGCCGGTGGCCTGCACGGGATCGAAGCTCACCCAGCCGTCCCGGTCCATCTGCACCCAGCGCCGGCCCGCCGCGTCCTCGAGCGAGAGGCTGTCCTCGGGGCGGCGCAGCGGGCGCAGCGAGCTGTCGCGCAGGTCCAGGCGCGTGGCGGCGTGCAGCACGGTGCCCGTGGCATCGAGCAGCTCGAAGCGCATGCGCACCGGCGTGCGGCCGTCCGCGACGTTGCCCTCGGCGGACACGAAGCGGAGGGCGGCGACCTCGCTGGAGCGGCGCAGGTGCGCGGTCTCGTTCACGCGCACGTTGCCGAAGGGGTCGGTGCCCTTGAGCTGCAGCGTGTGCTCGCCCACGTCCCCGAAGTCCACGCCCACGTAGGTGAGCAGCGTGGTGCGCGTGTCGGGCTCCGCGGCGCGGAAGCCGATGCGCTCCTGCGGCACCGGCTTGCCGTCCAGCAGCAGCTCCACGGTGAGGTAGCTGCGCACGCGCACCTGCACCGCGTTGATGCGGTCCACCAGGACGTCGCCGTCCATCGGGCTGAGCAGGCCCTGGCGGGGCGCAGCGGCCGCGGCCGCCGCGGCGCCGGGGGTGGCCTGCGCCGCGCCCGCGCTGGCGGAGCTGCTCGCGCCCGGCGCGCCGGCGCTGCCG
This sequence comes from Aggregicoccus sp. 17bor-14, assembly GCF_009659535.1. Taxonomy (NCBI): domain Bacteria; kingdom Pseudomonadati; phylum Myxococcota; class Myxococcia; order Myxococcales; family Myxococcaceae; genus Aggregicoccus; species Aggregicoccus sp. 17bor-14. The sequence goes on along the minus strand of NZ_VJZZ01000002.1, from coordinate 42,300 downwards.
GAGCTGACGGCGGTGCCCGGCGCGGCCTGGACGGTGGGCGCGGTGGCGGGGCTGCTGGCCTGCGCCGCGCCCGGGGCGGGGACCGCGGACGGGGCGGCGGCGGCAGAGGGCGCCCCGGCCTGCGCGGGGGTGGAGAGCGCGGGGGCGCCGGCGGAGACCTGCGCGCCGGAGGACCCGGCCGTAGCGGCCTGCGGCGCGGGCGTCACGGGCAGCGTGCTGCTCGCCTGCGCGACGGAGGCCTTGGACTCGGCGGCGAGGGGCTCGGCCTCGATGGACTCCACCTCGGGCACGCCGAGGCGCACGCCGATGACCTCCACCTCGACGCGGCGGTTGCGCGCGCGGCCCACGGCGCTGCGGTTGCTCGCGATTGGCGAGAGCTCGCCCTGCCCGTCCAGCACCACCGCGTCCTGGGAGAGGCCCAGCTTCTCGGCGAGGTAGTGCCCCACCACGCCGGCGCGCGCGAGCGAGAGCGCGCGGTTGTCCGCGTGGATGTGGCGCGAGCGCGGGGAGATGGGCTGGTTGTCGGTGTGGCCGGTGACGGTGAGGCGGTCGATGACGAGCCCCGAGAGCTGCTCGGCCGCCTCGTCGAGGACGCGCTGGTCGTCCGCCGTGAGCTCCGCGCCGAAGCTCGCGAAGTGCGGGCGCAGCGTGAGGTTGATCGCCGGCAGCAGCCGCGCGCGGCGCACGCGCACGATCACCTCGTTGCGAGGGCTCGCCACCTCGCGGCCCGGCAGGTCGCGCGCGGTGACGTGGGCGCGCAGCGCGAGCTCGCCGGCCGGAGCGTCCGGGGCCACCGCGGCCCGGTAGCGCAGGGTGCGCTTCCACTCGCCGTCCGAGTTGCCCAGGTCGAAGACCAGCTCCCCGCTGCCCGGCTCTCGCTCGGGGTCCGCGACGGGCGCGCCGTTCACGCTGCCACTGCCCTCCTCGAAGCGCACGCCCGGGGGCAGGTTCACGTGCACGCGCACGTCCTTGAAGGGGGCGCTGCGCACGGTCACGTCCACCTCGTGGTGGAGCACGCCGCCCTCCAGGTGCTGGCGCTGCTCGACCGCGAGCGGCGCGGGCTCGCTCGCGGGAGCCGGGGCCGGGTCGGCCGCGGGCGCGGGGGCCACGGCCGCGGGCGCGGGCCGCGGGTGGACGTGGAAGTCCACGCGCCACTGGGTGCCGCCCTGCAGGTCCACGAACTGCGAGAAGGCGCGGCCCGCGGAGCGGCTGTTCTTGGGGCAGAGCACCGGCTCGTAGCCTTCCGGCAGCGAGTCCAGGTCCAGCTGCACCACGTGCGTACCGGAGCGCACGCCCTCGAAGTGGAAGAGGCCCTGCACGTCGCTCGCGACCCAGGTGCCGTCCTCGAGGAAGACGTGCGCGCCCTCGAGGCCCGGGGCGTCTTGGGGCCCCGTGGCGCCGCACTCGCCCACCACCACGCGGCCCATGATGAGCGCGCGCGAGGTGAGGAAGGCCTCGGTGATGCGCAGGGGCGCGGTGGCGCGGTTGGAGACGAGGCCGGTGGTCCCGGAGACCGCGCTCGCCTCGTTCACCAGCTGGCCGCCCGCGCGCGCGCCGGGCACCACCTGCACCACGAGCCGCACGGTGGTCGCGCCGCCCGCGGCGAGCTCGCCCAGGGCGAAGGTGAGGGTGCGGCCGTCCGCGCTCGCCGCGGGGTCCGCCACCGGGGCGCCGTCGCGGGTGGCCGAGCCCGGCACGTAGCGCAGGCCCGCGGGCAGCGTGTCCGTGAGGCTCACGTCGCGCGCGGCCGCCGCGGCGCTCAGGTTGCTCACCGTGAGCTCGTAGGGGACGAAGTCGCCCACGCTGGCGCTGGCCTTGCGCGCGACCTTCTGCACCCAGAGCGTGGTGCTCGCGGGGTCCACGGGGACGTCGGTCTGGACGGGCGGCCCCGCGAGCACCTGGAAGGCCTCGCCGCGCGAGGCCGGGCTCACGGCGTAGGGGCCGGCCGGGCCCGCGGCGAGCTCCGCGTCCGGCACGCTCGAGGGAGCGAGGTAGCCCGCGGGGGGCTTCACGTCGAGGCGGTAGCGGCCGGGAGCCACGAGCGGGAAGCGGAAGCCGCCGGGCGCCGGGGTGTAGCGGCGGCCGCTCGCATCCGAGACCGCGGCGCCGCTGGTCACGGTGGAGGGGAAGCGGCTCACGCCGTCGTCGCCGACGACCTGGGCGGGCTGCCCGGTGGCCACGTCCACCAGGGTGAGGCTGGCGCCGTCCACCGGCTTGCCGGTGCGGCTGTCGAAGACGACGCCCGTGGGGTCCACGAGCACCGCGTCGGTGGTCACGTCCTGCGCGTCGTCCACGTCCACGTAGCGGCAGCGGAGGGTGTCGCCGATGGCGACGCGCAGCACGCCGTCATAGGGGGTGGCGGTGGCGGCGGCGGGTGCGCCGCCCTGCTGGGTGGCCGCGGAGCCCACCGTGGGCAGGTAGCCGGCGAAGATGCCCGTGGACACGCCGGTCTCCACCAGGCGCACGATCTCGGTGTCCCCGGTGCCCGCGTCGCTCACCGTGACGAGCACGGTCTCGCGCACGGCCGGGTCCTTGTTCTCGTCGAGGTCGGTGAGCTTCAGGAAGAGCGGCTCACCCTGGTGCGCCCGCAGGGTGCTCAGCAGGGGCACGGCGCTGCCCAGCGGGATGGGGCCGTAGAAGCCCAGCGACTGGGGCGCGGACAGGGGCGCGGGGCTGCCCTGCGGGCCGTCCAGGTAGACGCTCGGCTCCACCGGCAGGGGGGCCGCGCCCGGGACGTTGGGGGCGTACAGCAGGAAGTCGATGAGGGCCGGCGTGGGGACGATCACCCGCGTCGTGGCGCTGGCCGTGACGGGCGTGGTGTCCTCGGTCGAGGTCGCCGACGCGGTGTTGACGATGAGGGTGCCGTGCGGCGCGGAGGCCGCCTGCGCGGCCCCGGACAGCACGAGCGCGAGCACCCCGAGCACCCACCTCGCCGCGCGCCCGGACGTGCCCCCCCGACCGGACGGCCGGAGCGGAGCTGCGGGCACACGGCCAGCGCGCTTCACGTGGGGGACGAGAGGCATCGGGGAGGAGGGGCTCGGAACTCGCGGACCCCGCATGCGGCGCCGGAGGGCGGCGCTGCACGCGGGGCCGTGGTGGGACTACCGGGGAGACGTCAGTCGATCTTCGCGGTGAAGAACAGGACGATGTCGCTATTGGCAGCCAGCGTGCCGCTCGGCGCGAGGGTCGCCTTGCGCGCCACGCTGTCGAAGCTGTAGCTGTCCGAGTCCACCGGGTCGGTGATGGCGGTCGCCGAGGTGTAGGCGGTGCCAGCGGTGGGGGCCGTGCGCGCGGAGCCCGCGACGTACGAGAGGTACTCCGGAATCACGTCCGTGATGACGACCGCGCTGGCGGCCGAGGCGCCCGCGTTCGACACGACGATCTTGTACACCAGGCTGGTGCCCGGCGCGGCGTTCGCCGTGGCCGCGAAGGTCGCGCCGCCGTCGATGGAGACCAGCTTGCTGATGGTGAGCACCGAGCGGTTGACGGTGATGACCGTGGGGGTGGTCTGGGTCGTCGTCGCCGTGGCGGTGGTCGTCGAGGTGGCCGTGGAGACCACGGTCTGCGTGCCGCTGGTGTTGGTGCCGGTCACGTTGCCCGAGGCCACGGTGACGGTGAAGGTCTGGGTCTCGCCGACGATCTGGCCCACGCTCGCCAGGACGGTGATGGCGGAGCTCAGCGTGATGGTCGCGCGGTTGGTCCCCGGGTTCTCGGAGATCGCCGCCACCGTGTACGTGACGCCGCCGATGACGATCTTGTCGCTCACGGCGATGCCGTTGACCGAGCCGTCGCTGTTGCCGTCGAACGGCACCTGGATGGTGGTGGCGCCGACCGTCGCATCCGCGGACAGCGTGGTACCGCCGAGCTGGACGCTGGCCGGGAAGGCGGGCGTGACGCCGGTGACGTTGCTGGGCGTCGCGCCGGAGCCGAGGGTGTACGTGTCCAGGCCGTTCGCCGTACCGGTGATGGTGTACGAGAGCGTCGCCGAGGTGCCCTGCTGGATGGTCTGGTTGGCCGGCGAGCTGAGGTTCGGGGCCGAGGCCACGAGCTGGACGGTGACGTCCGCCGGAGCGCTGACGACCTCGGGCTGGTCGTTGTTACCAGCGTCCTTGTAGTTCACCTTCGCGACGTTGGAGATCTTGGTGTTGGCAGCGGTGGACGCGTAGGCGCTCGCCGGCAGCACCACGGCCACGACGGCACCGAAGAGCAGCGCGCGGAGCGAGCGCGGAAGGGGGAGGGACGGGGAGGGACTCAAGACTGCACCTCGGACGGGACGACGTTGGGGGAGAGGGACTGCACAGCGACAAGGGGGCCCGCGCGGACGGCCGCGGGCGGGGCTCTGCTCACTTCACGCGCACCTGGAAGGTCAGGGTGCCGGCGGCGCCCGCCTCGACCCGCTTCAGGGTCCAGCGGACGTGGGTGTACTCGGCGGGGCTCGCGGGCTGACGCTCGGTCTTGCCGCTCGCGCCGCGCGCGGTGCGGAAGAGCTGGGCCGCGGGCGCGAAGGTCTTGCCGCCGTCGATGGAGAAGGTGATGTCGGAGCCGGGGCCCGCGGCGCTCCCCGCCACGTAGCTCGTGCCCGCGGGGACGGGATCGTCCACCACCGCGTTCACCGCGGGCGCGTCGCCGGCGTTCTTGTAGTGGACCTCGTAGTCGATGGTCTCGCCCGGTGCGGCCGAGTCCGCGGACACGCGGGTCGTCGTCTTCACGCCGCCCTTGGTCTGCACCACCTGCTTGAACGGCTTGATGTCCAGCTCGATGTGGGGGCCCGCGAAGGCCGCCGTCGCCACCAGCACCGACAGGAGCGCCAGCCGCGCCTGCGTCTTCACTCCACCCGACCGCACCGTCATGACTCTCCTCGGCAGACGTCCAGCGTTGGGCTCCGACATCCGCGCCGGATGTGGGAGCGCTGCCAGGGGATTCCCCTGAACGCAGCGTGGACAGCGGTTGCACGTAGAGGGCCAGTGTGACTGTTCCCGAACAGTCCTGACGGTTCTGGGGGATGCGAGCCGGGAGTGCCGCAAAGGGCTGGGTCGGATGACGAAAAGCGTCACCCGCGGGGCGCCCAAAATTGTCAGCTGCGCAACGAAGCGGGGTCGCGTACGACCTCGGGAGGGTGGGTATGGACCTGGGGTGGGGCCCCTCGCCTATGAATGCCCCATGACCCCTCCCCTGCCCCCCTCGCCGCGCGAGCTGCTGCTCTCCCTCTGTGACGAGTGGGTGGGCCGCTCGAAGATCTGGTTCGACCCGGCCCAGGCGCCCTTCGCGGAGTTCACCACCCGCGGCCGCATCCGGAAGATGGGCGAGGGGAACTTCGTCGCGCACGAGTACGAGGAGGCCTTCGACGGCAAGCAGCACCGCTCACTCGCCATCTACGCCTTCAACGACGAGTCGCAGCAGTTCGAGAGCTCGTGGGTGCACAGCTTCCACATGAGCTCGTCCATCATGTTCGCCACCGGCGGCCTCACCCCCGCGGGCTTCTACGTGCAGGGCAGCTACGGCGACGGCAAGGGCGGCCCGCGCTGGGGCTGGCGCACCGAGCACGAGCTGCGCGCGCCGGACCAGCTGGTCATCACGGCCTACAACATCGAGCCGGGCGGCGAGCCGCAGAAGGCGGTGGAGACCGTCTACGGCCGCAGGCGCTAGGCCTCAGCTGCCCGAGCGCGCCTGCCGCGCGGCACCCGCCGGCTGCAGGAAGCGCCCGGCCACCAGGTGCTCGATGACCTCGCGCGCGGCGGCCGGGTGCAGCTTCGCCTTCGCGCCCAGCGCCGCCACCGCGCTCGCCACGGTGGCGGGGCGCTCGAAGGCGGCGAGCGCCGCGAGCAGCACCTTCCCGTCCTCGCCCTGGTCCAGCGTGGGGTCGCTGAAGCGGCGCGGGCTCAAGGACGGCGCGCACGCGAGCCCGAAGCCCTCCACCGAGCGCACCACCGTCACCGGCTCCCCGGCCACGCGCGCCGGCACGCGGTGCGCGCCGAGCCAGTCGCCGAGCGGGAACTGCTGCGTGGAGGGCGCGGTGTTCACCAGGCGCGTGCGCCCGTCGAGCGGCACCTGGCGCCGCGCCTCCTTGTGGTCCGCCGCGAGCCCGTCCACGTACTGCGACGTCTCCTCCACGGCGTCCTCGAGCGCGGGGTCGAGGAAGCGCAGCATGGGCACCGTCACGTCGCCGGGCTCGCGCTGCTCGAAGGAGTCGAGGAACTCGGTGAAGGTCCGCGCCTCGGTGCGCATCTCGAAGCGCGCGGGGTGCTCGGTGACGAGCGCGCCGGGCTGCGCCTCCAGCCGCTGGTAGCCCACCACGCAGTCCAGGTCGATGACCCGCTCCACCAGCGCCCGCTCCTGCTTCAGGGTGGCGGCGCTCGCGAAGGGCAGGCCCGCGATGCCGGAGATCTCCACGTCCAGGTTCGCGTGGCGGCGGCAGCCGTCGATGAGGCGCAGCAGCTCGCTGTCCGAGGCGCAGGGCTTGAGCAGGCCGCGCCGCATCTGCTCCTGGCGCTGCTGCTCGCTGAAGCAGCCGATGTCGAGCACCATGTGCACGCGCTCGAAGGTGCGCGCGAGCGCGTCGATGAGCTCCATGCGCGCCACGCCCCACAGGAAGTAGGTGCAGGCGTGGCGCGAGAGGTCCACGCCGGCCCAGGTGCTGGAGAGGAACTCCGCGGTGCTGCCCGAGAAGTCGTAGCGCAGCTGCCAGCAGCGCGGCGCCACCTCCTCGTGGTCGCGGCGCACGCTCGCCTCCGAGCGCAGGAAGGGCTTCGCGCGCCCGAAGGCCGCCTTCTGGTTCCCGCGCGCGCCGCCGCAGTACAGGCAGTTCTCGCCGCAGCCCTTGCCGGGCGCCACCCAGCCGGAGAAGGCGTGGCGGTCCGCCTGGCTGAGGAAGATGTCGTCGAAGTGCGAGTAGTGGATGTCCTCGCTGTTGGTGGCGCCCTGCACGTACGCGAGCGGCAGCCGGCGCGGCGCGCCGCTCGGGCCGCGGGTGACGCAGTTGGGCGGCGCGGGGTCTCCCTCGCAGAGCGCGAGCAGGGGCCGCTCGCCGTCGCCCAGCACGATGTGGTCGATGCAGTCGTAGCTGCTCAGCTCGCGCCACCAGTAGGAGGCCGTGTTGCCGCCCACCACCACGCGGATGCCCGGGTCCAGCCGGCGCAGCACGCGCGCCACCTGCAGCGCGCGGTGCACGTGGTGGAACCACTTGAGGCTGATGCCCACCAGGCGCGGGCGCACGCGCGCGACCAGCGCCTCGAGCGAGCGCGTCAGCTCCTCCTCCGTCTCGTCCCCGTCGTAGAGCCGGACGTAGGCCTCCACGCCCGCGCGCCGCAGGTAGCTCGCGAGGTAGAGGATGCCGCAGGTCGCCTCGCCGGTGCCGGCACCGACGAGGAGGACGGGAGTGAGGGCGCGACGCTCGGACATGCGGCGAGGGAGTAGCAGGTCCGGGCCGCGCCGAGTACCCGCAGCGCGCTCGCTCGCCCGTCAGGCGGGCGCCGGCTCAGGCCCCGCTCAGGGCTTCGGAGCGGTGGCGAGCCGCGCGGCCTCGGCGCGCGAGGCCGCGTCCAGCTGCGCGAGCCCCTTCTCGAAGTCCTTCCCGATCATCGCGTCCATGTTCATGAACACGCCCATCGCCTTGGTGACGAAGCCGCTCTGGCCCACCATCGACCACTGCACGCGCGTGCCCGCGCCCTCGGGCTGGAAGCGGAAGGTGGTGTCGCTCACGGCGGCGAAGGGCTCGATGAACTCGAGCTGGATGCGCACGCGCTCGCCGGGCCTGGCCTCGAGCAGCGTCATCTTCCCGCTGCCCACGTCCTTGTTGCCGGTCCACGCGTAGCTCGAGCCCACCGCACCGGGCGTGCCGCTGTGGGTGGTCTTCATCGCCGGGTCCAGCTTCTCCCACGGCGACCAGGCCTTCCAGTGGTGGAAGTCCGCCACCTGCGCGTACGCGACCTCGGCGGGCGCGGCGACGAGCGCCGAGCGGGAGACCTCGTAGGTGTCCGGGCGGGTGAAGACGAAGCCGACGAAGGCGACGAGCGCAGCGGCCACGACGAGCAGGATCTTCTTGAGCATGGGGGCTCCAGGCGGGGGGGAAGCCCGACCCTAGAGCCCCAGGGCGCGCAGGTCCAATCGCCCGCCCGCGAGGGGCGGGCACCAGTAGTAGCCGCCGGTGACGGGGAAGGAGAAGCGGAAGAGGCCGTCGGGGCGCCCGTCCTCCGCGCCCACCATGCGGCCCAGCATCTGCTCGAAGCCGTCCAGGCCCGCCACGTAGGCGATGAACTCCAGGCCCTCGCGGTCCGCGCTCGCCCACGGCATGGAGCGGCGCACCATGAAGGCCGGGGGCTCGAAGCTCTCCTGCGCCGTGCGCTTCACGTGCGCCGTGTCGGGCGCGTCCTCCAGCTCCTCGTTGGTGTCCACGTCGCGGCCGATGACGTCGTTGCGCTCGCGCTCGCTCATCGCCTCGAAGCGCGGGAGCTCGTGCACCCAGCGCTGCACCGCCACGAAGGAGGAGCCGCGCAGGCCCTCTCCCCCCTGCGCGAGCGCCGCCTCCACCGCGGCCTCGTCCTTGGGGTTCTCGGTGCCGTCCTCGAAGCGCGTGAGGTCCCGCCCGCCGTGGTAGACGAAGGTGTCCATCACGTCCACGGTGAGGAGGGCCGCGCCCAGCAGCTTGCGCAGCTGGCGCGAGGCGTCGAACACGATGCCGCGGTCCTTGCCGCGCAGCATGAACCAGAGCGCCTGCTGCGTGGAGGGGATGCTGATGGACGGACCCGCCAGCGCCGGGAACACGCGCAGGCCCGGGATGCTCCGGCCCAGCGCGAGCACCGTGGGCAGGCCGATGCCCACCACGCCCAGCTCGGGCGGGAACTCGTCGCGCAGGCGCTTCAGGGCGGCGACCACGTCGGCGCCGGGAGCGATGCGGAGGGTGACGGTGCGGCCCACGGGGGCGTGAGGCTCGAGGATGCCGGGCTGGTAGGGAGGAGTGGACATGACGTCTCCGGTTCTGACCCGGCTGCGCGTCCGGGGCAAGCGGGACGCAGCGCACCGTGCTCGCCAGGAACTCAGCGCCGCAGCAGCCGGGCGAGGAGCAGGAGCACGAGCGCCCCGCGCACGGTCCACAGCAGCGTGCGCAGCCAGTTGCCGCGCACGAGCCTGCGCACCGCCGCCAGGTCCGGCCCCTGCTCGAGCCGCCGGTGCTCGGGCACCTGAAGGAGCGCGGTGGACCCCCAGATGAGCGCGAGCAGGAGGAGCCCCGTCCACAGCAGCTCCCGGGGGAGCCCGGGCGGCGGGCGCAGCGCGAGCCACAGCCCCGTGGCGAGCTCCACCAGCATGGGCACCCCCACCACCCGGGTGATGCGCACCACGTGCTCGCGCGCGTAGGCCTGCGCCTGCTCGGGCCCCACCCGGGCAAAGAGCGGGTAGTGCACCCCCTGCACCACCCAGATGAGCCCCACGAGGTAGAGGGTGGCGGCGGCGTGCGCGAGCAGCACGAGCAGCGGGTCGATGGGAGGCATGCGGGCGGGATGCGCGAGGCGCCGGGGCGTTGCGCCTGGCGCAGCGCCTCAGCGCAGCGCTGGTCGCAGCTCCTCGAGCCGCTGCTCGAGGAAGCGCCGCTCGGGCTCCGTGCGCACGAGCCCCAGCGCCCGGGTGTACGCGCGCGCGGCCTCCTCGCGGCGCCCCAGCCGCCGCAGCAGGTCCGCGCGCGCGGCCCACAGCAGGTGGTAGTCGCGCAGCGGGCCGGAGGACTCCAGGTCGTCCACGAGCGCGAGCCCGCGCGCGGGTCCCTCGGCCATGGCCACGGCGGCCGCGTGGTTGAGCTGCACCACGGGGCCGGGCGCGAGCGTGCACAGGTGCGCGTAGAGGGCGGCGATCTGCGGCCAGTCGGTGTCCTCGGGGCGCTGCGCCTGGGCGTGCAGCGCGGCGATGGAGGCCTGCACGGTGTAGGGCCCGTGGCCGCCCAGCGCGAGCGCGGCCTCCAGCTGCGCCGCGCCCTCGGCCATCAGCGCGCGGTCCCACAGCGCTCGGTCCTGGTGGTCCAGCAGCACCAGCCCGCCGTCCCCGGCCACCCGGGCGCGGGCGCGCGCGTGGTGCAGCAGCATCAGGGCGAGGAGCGACGCCACCTCGGGGTCGCGTGGCAGCAGCGTGCGCGCGAGCCGGGCCAGGCGCAGGGCCTCGGCGCACAGGTCCACGCGCAGCAGCTCGGGGCCCGCGCTCGCCGCGTAGCCCTCGGAGAAGACGAGGTAGAGCGTGTGCAGCACGCCGCCGGTGCGCTCGTGCAGCGCCTCGGACTCGGGCACCGCGTAGGGGATGGCCGCGTCGCGGATCTTTCGCTGCGCGCGCACCAGGCGCTGGGCCAGGGTCGCCACCGGCACCAGGAAGGCGTGCGCCACCTCCTCCGTGGTGAGGCCGCACAGCGTGCGCAGCGCGAGCGCCACCTGGGCCTCCTCCGAGAGTGCCGGGTGGCAGCAGGTGAAGAGCAGCCGCAGCGTGTCGTCCGCGGGGCCCTCCCAGTCACCCGAGCCCGTGCCCTGCGGCGGCGCGGCGAGCGCCTGCTCGATGCGCGCCACCTGCTCGAGCGCGTCCACCCGCGCGCCCAGCCGCACGCCGCGGCGCACCCGGTCCACCGCCCGGTTGCGCGCGGCGCGCACGAGCCAGGCGCGCGGCTCGCGGGGCACGCCGCTCGCCGGCCACTGCGCGAGCGCGTCCGCGAAGGCCTCCTGCACCACCTCCTCCGCGGCGGCGAAGTCACCGCCCAGCACGCGGATGAGCGTGGCCACGAGGCGCCCGTAGTCCTCGTGGTGCACGCGCTCGAGCGTGTGGGCGATGGAGGTCATCAGCTCTGGGGCGGGGCGAACACGACCACGGGGCGGATCTCGATGCAGCCGGTGAGGGCGCCCGGGATGCGCGAGGCGATGGCCACCGCCTCGTCGAGGTTCTGCGCCTCGATGAGGTAGAAGCCGCCCAGCTGCTCCTTCGTCTCGGCGAAGGGGCCGTCCGTGACCAAGCGCTTGCCGTCGCGGATGCGCACGGTGGTGGCCGTGGCGGTGGGCTGCAGGGCCTCGCCCGCCGTGTAGTTGCCGCTCTTCTTGATGGACTCGGTGAAGTCCCGGTACGCGGACATCATCTGCCGGCCCTCGCCGGACGGCATCGTCTCCATCCTCTTCTCGTTCTCGTAGATGCTCAGCAGGTAGCGCATGGGGTGTCTCCGACTCCGTGGTTTTCGGGGGTGCTGACAGGAGGTCGAACGGCGCCGGGGAATTTCGACAGGCCTTTTCGCGAGCTCTCGCGGCCCGCTCGCCCTCTCAGTACACGAGCACTTCATCGGAGGTGCACACCTGGTCCTCCACGTGCACTTCGAAGTAGTACTCGGCCGCGTTCACGTGCAGGTCCAGCAGGTCGAACTCGTCGTCGTACTCGGTGGTCCAGTGCGCCTCGGAGGCGCCGGCCTTCACGTCCGCGTCGACGGAGTCCCCCTCGTCGTCGTTGTTCTTCAGCGAGTCGATCTCCCCGGGCGTGGGCCTCCCGCCCGGGTCGCGCTCCCACACCGTGAACGTGGCCCGCGGGTGGCGGAAGATGAGCCAGCCCGAGGTGTCGGGGAAGCCCCAGAGCTCGGCGCGCATCACCACGTCGGTGCCGCGGTTCACGGCCTCGTCCCCGGCGTAGGGGCGCCCGTCGCTCGCCCGCCAGCCGCAGCGCTCGATGCCCCAGCGCTGCAGGGTGAGGCTCGCGCTGCGCTCGATGCCGCCGGAGCGCACGGTGAAGGTGTAGGTCTCGCGGCCCTCACCGTCGTCGAAGTCGCGGGTGCTCGGGGTGAGGAGCATCAGCTCCACCTGGTCCGCCGCAGCGGTGACGGGCGCGCCGTCGTTGACGGTGAGCGTGTGCCCCGCGAGCTGCGTCCCCGAGAGGCGCACGCCCAGCTCCAGCACGTCGCCCAGGCGCGGCACGGCCAGCGGGGCGGGGCCTACCGCTCCCGCCCGGTCGCGCACGACCACGCGCACCTCGTCCACCGTGTGGGTGACGCGCACGGCGAGCGGCCCGGACGCGCGCTCCAGCTCGCCGTAGCGCGCCACGAGGTGCAGCGGGTGCGTGCCCACGCGCTCGAGGACGCGCGCGCGCAGCGGCCAGGTCTGCACGATGGAGGTCTGGCTCCCGTCGAAGGGCAGCACCCGCGCGAGCTCCTCCACCGCCCCGCCCGCCTCCTCGTCCACCACCGCGAGGTGCACGCCGTCGTAGAGGTCCTTGCCGCTCACCCGCACCTCGAGCGGCGCGCCGTAGGGCACCGGCTCACCCGCCGCCGGGAGCACCACCTCCACGCGGTCCAGGCTCGGGTACAGCTCCACGTACACGCTCGGGCCCTGCGTCACCCACGGCTTGCTGCCCGTGCGGGTGGCGGTGAGCGAGGCCTGCAGCTGCACGCGGATGCGCCCCGCGCGCTCGAGGAAGGCGTGGCGCATGACCCAGAAGCCGCCCTCGTCGATCCGGAAGGTGTCCTCGATGGGACCGGACCACGAGAAGGACGCGCTCTCCCCCGTGGCCTCGTGCGTGAACACCGCGGTGATGCGCAGGTCGCGGGCGAGGTCCCCCACGTAGTGGACGCGGTACTTGAGCGGCGTGCCGGGCACCACGCGCGCGCCCTCGGCCAGGTCGACGAGCTCGAGCGTGAAGGCGTCGTAGTGGGCCGGAGGGACGCCATCGCCACAGGCCGCGAGCACGCTCAGCAGCAGCAGCAGGCACAGCGGCGTCCGGGTGCGCATGCGGCTGACCTTACCCCGCCCAGATGAAGTCGAGCGTGGGCAGGAAGTCGTGGGAGCGGTGGTGCTCTCCGGAGGCGAAGTCGTAGGCGTGCTGGTCCGAGCTCCACCACTGCGCCCCCAGGGCGAGCCGCCCGTGCACGCCCACGCCCACGTCCACCCCGGCCCCGACCCGCGTGCTCCACGGCGAGCCCCCGGCGTCGTAGTGGAACAGGTCCCCCTGAAGCCGCAGCCGCAGCCGCGGCCGCAGCGCCCACTCGCCGAGCACGCCCGCGCGGGTGCGCACGCCGCCCAGCGCGGGGGCGAGCAGCAGCTCGAGCGGCGCCGGGGCGCCGAGGCCCTGGGTCTCGCCCAGCGGCCGGGTCAGCCCCACCGCCACGTCCGCCGAGACGGTGAGCAGCCCGGGCTCACCCAGCGCGCGGCTCGCGCGCACGCCGGCGTGGGGCACCAGCGAGAGCCCCACCGTGCGGCCCGAGGTCTTCCACTCCGGCAGCAGGTGCCCCTGCAGCACCCGCAGCGCGAGCGTGGGGACGCTCGCGCCCGCCTCGCCCGCGAGCACGACGCCGCCCACGCGGCCCAGCGCCACCTCGGCCCCCGCGTTGGGCGCGAGCGCGCAGAGCAGCGGGTGCGCGCTCAGCGTCACGCGGTCGCTCACGGCGTAGCGCAGGGGCTCGAGCACGCCCACGGACCAGGAGCCCCGCGGCGCGAGCAGGGCGCTGTCGCGCGGCGCGAGCGGCGGCGCGGCCGCAGCAGCGCCCGCCGCGAGCAGCAGGCCGAGCACGAGCGCGCGCCTCACGGCTCCACCTCCCAGGTGCCCACCGTGGGGCAGTGGTCGCTGAGGTAGAGCGGGTTGGACTGGATGCCGGAGTCCCCCGCCTGCTGCAGCACGTCCGTGGTGCCCGGCACCCACGCGTCCGGCGCGCGCACGAAGAGGTAGTCCAGCGTGCGGTTCCAGAAGCCGGGCTCCCCGAGGCTTCCCACCGTGTCCGGGCCGATGACGCTGTGGGTGAAGTAGCGGCGCTGCGTGCTCTCGGTGCTGCCCATGCGCTCGAGCGGGATGGCCGGCACGTAGTCGCGGAAGAAGGGCACCATGTCCTCCAGCGGGTACGGCGGCTGCTCGAACTCGGTGCCCAGCGACGAGGGGTGCTCGTCGTTGAAGTGGCTCGTGCGCACCGCGACGGGCGGCAGGGAGTTGAAGTCCCCGCCGATGACGAAGGGCAGCTTCTCCTCCTGCAACAGGGTTGCAATCTGCTTCAGGTGCTTCTGCTTCGTGCCGTCGGTGTCGTAGGCCTCGGTGTGCACCGTGAGCGCCGCCACCTGGCGCTCTCCCACCTGCAGCACGGCGCGCGCCACGGCGCGGTGGATGTAGAAGGTGCGGGTGAGCGGGTCCTGGTCCGAGCGGTCCTCCTGCGGGATGCGCTCGGCGAAGACGATGGGATAGGTGGAGAGGATGGCGTTGCCCAGGTTCATCCGGCCCACGCCCTCGCTGGGGATGTAGCGGCTGTCCCAGGTGGCCACGTAGGCGGCCGAGTTGAGGTGGGTGTGCTCGAGCAGGCCGCGCACCATGTCCACGTAGGCGGAGCGGCGGCTGTTCACCTCGATCTCCTGCACCAGCAGGACGTCCGGGCGCACCTCGTTGATCAGCGCGTAGGCGCGCGCGAGGTTCTCCTCCACCTCGCCGCGCGTCATCTCCACCCGGTCGCCCCAGAAGTCGAACCAGAAGTCGATGCGGCCCGCCCCGTACTTGATGTTCCAGGTCATCACCTTGAGCCGCAGCGGGCTGGGCGCGGGCGGCGGCGTCCACGCGCCCGCGCGCTGGATGACCGGCACGGGCTCGCGCACGTCCCAGCGCTGCGCGGGCGGCTCGCAGGCGGCGAGGGGCAACAGCAACAGCAGCACGAGCGGCAGCGGGCGCGGCATCGCGGGGGGACTCCAGACGGGAGGGGGTGCGGCAGTATGCCCGAGCGCAGAGGCCCGACACAGCTGGGCCCCGTGCAACGCCGCGGCCAGCCCCGCTTCCGTGGCATGCCGCGCCGCGCCGTCCCGGCCACGTGCACCGGCCTGCACAGGCCCGTGTGCAGGCGGCTGCACAGGACCTCACCCGGGCCCCTGCTCCCGAGCCGGGGACCAGCGCCCGGGCGGGCGGCCCGTGCCCCGGCTGCGGGAAGGCCGCGCACCCTGCCGCCCGGGGGCTGCTGACGGGGCGTGAGGCGCAGCGCACGGGGTGCCGCCGCGGGCCAGCGTCGTTAGGGTGCCCCAGGGCTCCGGTCCACACCCTTCGCGGAGCCGCAGGAGACCGACCATGGGACAGGCCACCCAGCTCACCCGCGAGGACGTGGAGCGCCTCACCGCACGCTTGCGCGCCGAGTACGACCGGCTCACCGCGATGCACGCCGACTCCCGTCCCGACCCGGACCCCGCCCAGGCAGACCCCGGGGACGACGCGGACCTCGCCGAGGACCAGCGGCGCGACACGGTCTCGGTCTCGCACACGGACGTGGACGACCGCGAGCTCGCCCAGGTGCGGCGCGCGCTGGACAAGCTCGCGGAGGGGACCTACGGCGTGAGCGACCTCACCGACGAGCCCATCCCGCTCGCGCGCCTGGAGGCCATCCCCTGGGCCACCGCGAACGTGGACGAGCTCGAGGACGGCGCACCCGCGGGCGTGCGCGACGTCTAGGGCCCCGCGCTACGGCTGCGGGAAGCCCGCGCGCGCCCAGTCGTTCATCGTGTCGCGGGTGAACTTGAAGTTCGGCGCCACGCGGTAGCTGGCCACGCGCTCGCGCGCGTCATCCACGGCCGAGAGCAGCGCGTGCGGGTCGTGCTCGTCGGGCACCAGCTCGAGCTTCACCTCGTACCACTTGCCCTCCCAGGCGATGGAGAGCCGCTTGGTGAGCGCCGCGTCGCGCTGGCGCTCCGAGCGGTCGAGCACCTCGGAGGCCGTCTTCACGAAGGTGGCGAAGGCGGAGGCGTCGAAGGGCTTCGGGGTCTTCTTGTCGCGCCCCATCACCCAGGGGCTGATGAGCACGGGCTCGGGGATGCCCGTCTTGCGGATCTCCACCGCCCAGCCGTCATCGTCCTCGTTCTTGATGACGCGCGCGGTCCACCCGTTCTTGCTCCACAGCGTCGGCTCCATGATCTCGGTCGCTTCGGTGCTCATCCAGAGACCCTTAGCACCTGTTACCGACACGCGGAGCCGACCTGCCTGCCTGGTCAGCGCGCGAGCGCCGGAGCCAGGCCCGTCTCCCGTCCGGTGCCGCCCGTCTGGACCGCCGCCCGCTCGCGCTGCACCAGCACCGCGAGCACGCCCACGAAGAGCAGCGTCCACAGCGCGAGCGGCAGCCACTCCGGGCCCCACGCCGCGCCCTCGGTGGCGAAGAGCCCGCCCATCTGCCAGCGCGAGGTGGTGAAGAGCACGGCCTCGTTCGTGCCGGTGTGCACGCCGGCCGCGAGCCACACGTTGCGCGTGAGGAGGTAGAGCGCGGAGAACGCGAGCCCCGCCACCGTGCGCTGTGCGAAGGCCCCCGCGCGGAAGGGCTCCACGGCCAGGTGCAGCGCGGCGAAGAGCAGCGCGGGGACGAGGAGGCGGAAGGCGAGGCTCTTCTCGCGCCAGAGCATGAGCGGGAAGGCGCGGCTGCACACCTCCTCCATCACGCTGTTGGCCGTGAGCGAGAGGGCGCCCGCCGCCATCAGCAGCGCCACCGCCAGCGGGCCGCCCTGCTGGAAGACGGTGGCCTTCACCTGCAGGCTCCCCGTGTCGAGCCCCACCAGCTGCGGCCAGCCCAGCAGCACGAAGCCACCGAGCGTGCCCGCGACGAGGTGCCCGAAGGCGGGCCACGAGAGCGCCATCCCGAGCGCCGGGGCGGTCTTGCCCTCCACCCGGTGGTAGAGCCAGCGGGTGAAGAGGACGAGGCCCGCGAAGAGCGCCATCAGGCCCGCGTACTCGAGCGGCCCCATCGCCTCGCGGCCCCCGTGCAGCGACTTGCCGGTGAGCGCGTGCACCCCCGCCATGAAGCCGAAGCTGAGGCCGAACACGGCGGCCTGCTGAAGGAGGAGCGTGGCCCAGCGGTGGCGGCGCAGCAGCGGGAGGATCGCAGGTGTCATGCCCGCACTACGGCGGCCCCCGCAGGCCATTGCATCCGGGGGGCCGCACGGCCGTCACTGGCCCTGCGCAGAGGCCGCGGCCGCCTGGGGCGGGCCGAGCTTCTCGACGAAGTAGCGGCGCACGTCGTCGCGGTAGTAGCGGCCCGCGGGGCCCTGGGGGCTGTGGCCCTCGCCGGGCATCACGAGCAGGTCGAAGCGCTTGCCCGCCGCGATGAGCGCCTGCGCCATGCGCATCGTGGTGGAGAGCGAGGCGTTCACGTCGCTCGTGCCGTGCATCAGCTTCAGCGCGCCGCGCAGCTGGCCGGCCACGCGCAGGTTCGAGCCCAGCTCGTAGGCCTTCGGGTTCACCGACGGCAGGCCGAGGTTCGGCTCGTTGATGAGCGCCTCCTCCTCCAGCGCCCCGGGCGCCCCGGCGTAGCCCGCCTTGAAGAACTCGGGCGCGGTGAGCATGCCGCGCAGCGCGAAGTAGCCGCCCCACGAGTGGCCGTAGATGCCGGCGCGCGCGAGGTCCATGTAGGGCCGGGATGCAGCCGCCTGCTGCAGGGCGGCGACGTGGTCCGGAATCTCCGTCTGCCCCACCCGGCCGTAGTTCGCATCCTGGAAGGCCTTGCTGCGGCCGGGCGTCCCGCGCGCGTCGATCACCGCGACCACGAAGCCCAGCTGCGCGAGCGCGTGCGCCTCCGTGGCCATGCCGTTGTTCACGTAGCTCCACGGCACGATGGAGAGGAAGGGGCCCGCGTAGATGTAGTCGATGACCGGGTAGCGCTTCGTGGGGTCGAAGTCGCGCGGCTTGTAGAGCACGCCGTAGAGGGGCGTCGCGCCGTCTGCCGCCTTCGCCGTGAAGCCCTCGAGCGGCTGCAGCCCGAGCTGGGTGAACCCGCTCACGTCCGCCTGCGCGAGGCGCAGCACCGAGCGGCCGTCACCCGCGCGCAGGTCCCACGCGCGCGGGACGGTGCGGGTCGAGTGGCCGTCCACGAAGAAGCGCCCCGTGGGCGAGGGGAAGAGGCGGTGCACGCCGGGCTCGGGCGCCACGCGCTCGAGGGCGCCGCCGGCGAGCCGGACGCGGTACGGGATGCGATCGTAGGGCGCACCGGCCTCGGCGGACGCGAGCACCAGCAGCTCCTGGCCTCCGGCGCCCACGCCCAGCACCTCGTGGACGGGGAAGGCGCCGCGCGTCACCTGGCGCTCGAGCTTGCCCGCGTAGTCGTAGAGGTACACGTGGCGCCAGCCGTCGCGCTCGGACATCCAGAGGAAGTGGCGGTTGTCCGGCAGCGGCGTCACCTGCGTGGCCCAGCCCGCGCGGGCGCCCGGGCTGTCACCGGCGAACTCGAGCGCCGCGACGAAGGACTGGGGGCGCTCCTCGCGCAGCACGAGGCGGGACTTGCCCGTGGCGGGGTCCACCGCCACCAGGTCCAGCCGCTTGCCGTCGCGCGAGAGCTGCAGGACGAGCGCCTCCTTCCCGTCCGGCCGCCACCCCGCGACCCAGTCGTAGGTCTCCTCGGGGTGCGCAGCGACCTGCGTCACGCGGCCCGTCGCGGGCTCCACCACGTGCAGCTCGGTGCGCGCGAGCGGCGTGCCCGTCTTCGAGTAGGGCACCCACTCCACCTGCTCGAGCGGACTCGAGTAGTCCACGATGGGCAGCTTGTGCACCTTGCGCGCGTCGCTGCGCGCGACGAGGAGGAAGCGGCCGTCGGGAGACCAGCCGCGCTCCGGCACCTGCCAGGCGTAGTCCTTCTCGCCGGGCCGCGCGACGAGGCTGCGCCCGGTGGCGTCGAGCACCTCGAAGCCCTCCTCGCGCGGGTGCGCCACCGCGCCCCCGGCCGGAGCGGCCACGCCGTCCCTCAGGGCGAGCCCGGCCGCGTCCGTCGGTGCGAGCGCCGTCACCTTCGCGGCGCCTTCGAGCCCGAGCGCGAAGGGGCGCCCCTGCAGCGAGAAGACGAGGCGCTTGCCATCCGGCGTGACCGTGAAGGGCACGAAGGGGACGGCGAGCGGCAGGTCCTGGCCGAGCGCCTTCAGCTGCGCCGCGAGCGCCTCGTGCGTGAGGACGGGGCGCGCCGTGCGCGCGCGTGCATCCACCAGCACCCAGCTACCCGCGTGCTCGCCCACGGCGGACCAGTAGACGAAGCGGTCGGTGTCTCCGAGCCACTGCGGCGGGATGACCGTGTCCTTCACGAGCTGGGCGCTGCGGAAGACCTTCTCCGCGAAGTCGAGGCGCGCCTGCAGCGGGTCCGCCGGCTCGGCCGCGCGGGCGAGCGGTGCGAGCAGCAGCATCAGCATCAGCAGCAGTGAGCGGGTGGGCAGAGAGGATGGCATGGCGGAACTCCCGGGTCAGAGGACGGGGACGAGCGGCCGCACGGGCGAGCGCAGCAGCTCGGTGAGGAGCGCGAGGCCGCGCGAGAGCTCGTCGCGCGAGCGGGCCGCGGTGAGCGAGACCCGCAGGGCGTTGGGGGCGCTGCCCGGGCGCGGCGTGAAGAGGTGCGCGGGCCCCAGCGTGAGGTGGCGCGCGAGCCCCTGCTCCACGAGCTCCAGCGCGCGGCGCTCCTCGGGGAGAGCCAGCCAGAGGAAGGAGGCGGTGGCGTGCGCGCGGTACCGGAAGCCCTCGAGCGCGCGCGCTGCGAGCGCCTGGCGGGCAGCGGCCTCGGTGCGCCGCGCGTCGCGCACGGTGCGCGCCGTGCCGTCGGCGATCCACTGCCGGGCGACCTCCGCGAGCAGCGGCGAGGTGCTCCACAGGGTCGCCGCTGCGGCGGTCTCGATGGCGGGCTGGTGCGCCGCGGGCGAGCGGATGAAGCCCGTGCGCAGCGCCGGCACCGTCGCCTTGGAGAGGCTCGAGATGTGGAAGGTGCGCTCGGGCGCGAGCGCCGCGAGCGGCGGGGGCGCGTCCGGCACGAGCGGCGCGAGCGCTCCGTTCTCGATGACCGTGAGCCCCTGCGCGCGGCACACCGCCACCAGCAACTCTCGACGTGCCCGGGAGGTGACCGTGGTGGTGGGGTTGTGGTGCGTGGGGTTGCAGTAGAGGACGCGCGCGCCGCTCTCGCGCGCCGCGCGCTCGAGCGCCTCGGGGACGAGGCCGTCCTCATCCATGGCCACCGGGTGCATCGGGATGCGCAGCAGCTGCGCGGCACCGAGCAGCCCCGGGTAGGTGAGCTCCTCCACGAGCAGGCCCGCCTGCGTGGGCAGCGCGGCGAGCAGCAGCGACGTGGCGTGCTGCGCGCCGCTGGTCACGGTGACCTCCTCCACCGTGGCGGGGACGCCCTCGCCCTCGAGCCAGCGCACTCCGGCCTCGCGCTGCGCGGGCGTGCCGCCGTGCGACTGGTAGCCGCTGAGGGCCGCGAGGTCCGCGCGCGCGCCGAGCTCCTGCAGCGACGCCGCGAGCGCCAGGTGCCCCACGTCTCCCTGGACGATGGGGGCCGCGATGGGCCCGAGCTCGAGGCGGCCGGAGTCGAGCATCGGCGAGTAGGCGCTCGGGTCGGTGAGGTCGCGCACGAAGGTGCCGTTGCCCACCTGGCTGCGGATGAGCCCGCGCCGCTCCGCCTCCGCGTAGGCCCGCGTCACGGTGCCCAGCGAGGCGCCGACCGCGCGGGAGAGCTCGCGCTGGGTGGGGAGCCGGTCCCCGGAGCGCAGCTTGCCGCTGCCGATGTCTGCCGCGAGCGCCTCCACCAGCGCCACGTACA
This sequence comes from Aggregicoccus sp. 17bor-14, assembly GCF_009659535.1. Lineage (NCBI taxonomy): Bacteria > Pseudomonadati > Myxococcota > Myxococcia > Myxococcales > Myxococcaceae > Aggregicoccus > Aggregicoccus sp. 17bor-14. Next base: position 21,803 of record NZ_VJZZ01000002.1, on the reverse strand, counting down.
CGGGCGCATCGCCCCGGCGCAGCCGCGGCTTCCACGTCGCTGAGGGCATCGGGCCTCCCGGGGCAGTCCAGATTGTTCTAGAACAATCTTGAGTATGTCCTAATGCGGTGCGGAGGGCGCGTCAAGGCGTCGGCGCGGCGCTCTGTCGTCTGGACGAGCCACACCAGGCCCGCCCGGTCCGGGTGCGATATGCGCGGGGGCCCTGCCGCATTGAGGGAGGACTTCAAGGAAGCCCGCGCTGTCCGCCCTCTCCAGGAAGGCCTCCATGCGCCACGCCCTCCGCTGGTGTCGTCTCCTTCTCCTGCTCGCCGCAAGCGCCTGCAGCACGCCGCCCTCACCGCAGGAACAGCCGGACGCGGGCCCCGACCCGGTCTCGGCCTGGGTGCGGGAGACGGCGCTGCCGCTCAGCGGCGTGGAGGCAGGACAGGGCTTCGCGGACCTCGCCCCTCTGGCGCCGCAGCTCTCGGGCGCGCGCGTGGTGGCGCTGGGCGAGGCCACCCACGGCACGCGCGAGTTCTTCCAGCTCAAGCACCGGCTGCTGGAGTACCTCGTCCTGGAGCAGGGCTTCACGGCCTTCGCCATCGAGGCGAACTTCGGCGAGGCACTCGCGGTGGACGACTACGTGGTGCACGGCAAGGGCAGCGCCGCGGCGGCGCTCGCCGGGCTCTACTTCTGGACGTGGAACACCGAGGAGGTGCTCGCGCTCATCGAGTGGATGCGCGCCTACAACCAGGACCCGGCGCACGCGCGCAAGCTGCACTTCTACGGGGTGGACATGCAGTACAGCGCGGCCTCGGCGAGCGCGCTGCAGGCCTACCTCGAGCAGGTGGATCCGGACGCGCTCGAGGAGGTGCGTGGGTGGCTCACACCGCTGGAGCGCCAGTATCCCTGGGTGAGTGTCGATGCCTCGGGGCGCCAGGCCGAGGCCGCGGCGCTCGTGGCGCCGGTGGATGCGCTGGAGCAGCGGCTGGTGGAGCGGCGGGCTTCGTACGTGGCCACTGCGGGAGAGCAAGCGTACCTGTGGGCCACGCGGCACGCCCGCGTGCTCGCGCAGTTCCTGGCGCTGACGCGGCGAGACGACGCGGAGGCCGTTGTCCTGCGTGACCAGGCGATGGCGGAGAATGCCCTGTGGCTGCTGGAGCAGGAGGGTCCCCAGGGACGCATGGTCCTGTGGGCGCACAACTTCCACGTGAGCCGCGGTTCCCGCGGCTACCACCCCATGGGCTGGTACCTGGATGACGCGCTGGGCGAGCAGCTCTCCGTCTACGGCTTTGCCTTCAGCGAGGGCAGCTTCCGTGCCCGGCTCCCCGCTGAGCAGGGCAGTGCCCTCGCCGTCCACACCGTAGCGGCCACGCCCTCCGCCACGCTGGACGCGAAGCTCGCCAGCGCAGGCGTGCCCCTCTTCGCGCTGAATCTGCGCGCGCTCCCGTCAGAGGGACCCGTGCACGACTTCTTCTACGACACGCTGTACACCCGCGAGGTGGGCGCGGTGTTCTCCGAGCTGCTTCCGCTCCAGTCGGTGCGGCCGGCCGCCGCGTATGACGGACTGCTCTTCGTGCACACCAGCCACGCCGCGCAGGCGGTGAGCGGCCCCTGAGCACACCTCCGCCAGGTTCCCCTCTGGGTCTCCTGCACGCGCTTCGCCTCACGTCTTCACGCTGAAGCCCGCGCCGCGCAGGGACGCCGCGGCCGCCTCGCGCCGCTCCTCCTTCACCAGCAGGTAGTCCGTGTCGTAGGTGGAGAGCGCGAACACCGGGATGCCGTCCCTCGCGAGCGGCGCGGTGAGGGACGCGAGGATGCCGGTGAGCCCGAAGTCCAGCGGCCCCTCCACCTTGAACGCCGCCCAGGGGCCCTCCCGCTTCACCCCCTCCGGCACGTCCCCGTAGATGCACACCACCGAGAGCTCCTCGGGCGTGCGCGTCACGCTGAAGAGCGGCCCCTGCGTCGCCCAGGCGGGGACCGGCGCCCCGGGCTCCAGGCGGCAGACGGCCAGCGGGTGGGAGGAGAGCGTGAGGGTGAGGGTGGGCATGACTGCCAGTGTCACAGGTCCGCGGGCGCCCGCCACTCCCCTCTGCCGGCCCGGCCGGGCCGGCGGGCCACCTAGCCGCGCTGGGGCGGGCCTGTTAAGGGAGGGGCCCATGGCCACCGCCTTCGTCACCGGCGCCGGCGTGCGCATCGGCACCGCCATCGCGCGCGCCCTCGCCCGCGCCGGCTACGACCTCGCGCTGCACGCGAACCGCTCCGTCGCCCCGCTCGAGGCGCTCGCCGAGGAGCTGCGCGCCGCGGGCACCCGCGTCAGCCTCCACACCGCGGACCTCAGCAGCCCGGACGCGGTGGACGCGCTCGCCCGGGAGCTGCTCGCGCGCTACCCCGCGCTGGACGTGCTCGTGCACAATGCCGGCCTCTTCGAGCGCGCCCCCTTCGCCACCGTCACCCGCGCGCAGTACCGCCACATGCAGGCGGTGAACGTGGAGGCCCCCTTCTTCCTCACCCAGGGCCTCTTGCCCGCGCTGAAGGCCGCGCCCGCGCCGCTGGTGGTGCACCTCACGGACATCGGCGGCGAGCGCCCCGTGCCGCAGTACGCGCACTACTCCGTGAGCAAGGCGGCGCTGCTCATGCTCACCCGCGCGCTCGCCGCGGAGCTCGCCCCGCACGTGCGGGTGAACGGCATCAGCCCCGGCACCGTGCTCTTCCCCGAGGACTTCGACGAGGCCCAGCGCAAAGAGGTGCTCGCGCGCATCCCCATGGGCCGCACCGGCGGCGTGGAGGACATCGCGCGCACGGTGGTGTTCCTCGCGAAGGACACCACGTACATCACCGGCCAGGTGCTCGCGGTGGACGGCGGAAGGAGCGCACAGCTGTGAGCGAGCGAGCCCTGCACCCGCCCGTGCTGGACGCCCAGGGCCGGCCCCTGGACGTCATCGAGCTGCACGGCCTGACGGTGGAGTGCATCATCGGGATGTACAGCGCCGAGCGCCTGCGGCCGCAGCCCCTCGAGCTGGACGTCGCGCTCTTCCTCGACTCGCGCGCGGCCGCGCGCAGCGGCAAGGTGACGGACACGGTGAACTACGCGCGCCTCTCCGGCGAGCTGCGCTTCATCCTGGACTCCTGCCGCTTCGAGCTGCTCGAGAGCGCCGCCGAGGCCCTGTGCCGCTACATCCTCGCGCCCCCCACGCAGGATGCGCCGCGCGCGCGCGTGCAGGCCGTCAGCCTGCGCCTGTCCAAGCCTCGCGCGCTGGGCGGCCAGTCCATGCCCAGCCTGCAGGTGCACCGGCGCGCGGAGGAGATGCAGTACGCGCTGGAGACGAAGGGCTTCGGCGAGGTGGACATCATCCACGAGGGCACGGGCTACGGCATCTACCGGTTGCGCGTGCGCCCCGGCGGCACCATCCCCACGCACGTGCACCGGGTGATGGAGGAGAGCGAGCTGGTGCTGGGCGCGGGCCTGCAGCTGCAGGGCGCCCCGGTGCGCCGCGGCTCCGCCTTCCGCTGGCCGCACGGCCTGCCGCACCGCTACGACAACCCGGGCGACACCGAGCAGACCATCCTCTGCGTGGACCGCCCGCCCTTCATCCCCGGCGACGAGGTGGAGGTGGAGGCGCCCGCGGCGGGGCTGCAGCCGCAGCCCAGCACCAGCTACTACGTGCACGAGGACACGGCGCGTCCGGAGGGCCGCTCGTGAGCGGGCTGCCCCCTCCCGGCTGCCGCGCGGTGCTCGTCACCGGCGGCGGCAGCGGCATCGGGCTCGCGGTGGCCCAGCGCCTCATGGCCGCGGGCGGGCGCGTGGCGCTGGTGGGGCGGCGGCCCGCGCCGCTCGAGGCCGTGGCCGCGCGCTTCCCGGGCCGCGCCTTCGCCCTGCCCTGCGACCTCTCGGACCCGGCGCAGCGCCAGGGCCTGGTGCAGCGCGCGCGCGAGGCGATGGGCGAGCTGGACGGCCTGGTGCACAGCGCGGGCATGGTGGTGCACCAGCCGCCGGGGCACATCGACGACGGCGCCCTGCGCGCCCAGCTCGAGGTGAACCTGGTCGCGCCGCTGCGCCTGGGCGAGGAGGCGCTCGAGCTGCTGCCGCGCGGCGGCGGCATGGTGTTCATCGCCTCCACGCTCGCGCGCCGGCCCATCCTCACCAGCGCGGCCTACAGCGCGGCGAAGGCGGGGCTGCTGCAGGCCATGCGGGTGCTCGCGCTCGCGGGGGCGCCCCGGGGCGTGCGGGCCAATGCCGTGCTGCCCGGCGTGGTGAACACGGAGCTGGTGCGCACGCTGCGGCTCGCACCCGGGGAGGCGCCGCCCGAGGGGGCCGCGCGGGCGGAGCGCGAGGTGGCGCAGCTGGCGGGGCTCGCCAACCTGCATCCGTTGGGGCGCGTGGGCCGTACAGAGGAGATCGCCGAGGCCGTGCAGTACCTGCTGGGCGCAGCCTGGACCACCGGCGCGGAGCTGGTGGTGGACGGCGGCCTGATGCTGCGCGAGTAGCCGGGGCGCGCAGAGGACGACATGCAACTGGACAAGCGGATTCAGCTCTTCGTGGTGCTCACCAGCGTGTTCGTCGTGGCGCTGTGCGTGGGCGACATCATCAGCCCCAAGCTGGTGGAGGTGCACCTGGGCAGCGTGGTGGCGGTGATGAGCGTGGGAATGCTGCCCTTCCCCATCACCTTCCTGCTCACGGACATCCTCAACGAGTTCTACGGCAAGAAGAGCGCGCGCTTCGTCACCTGGGTGGGCTTCGGGATGGCGCTGTTCGCCTTCGCCACCATCCAGGCGGCGCTCCCGCTCCCCTGGGCCCCCTTCACCCAGGCGCCCGACTACACGGGCACGGTGCGCAGCAGCTTCGACAACGTCTTCAACGGCTCGCAGCGCATCCTCGGCGCGAGCATGCTCGCGTACCTCATCGGGCAGTTCGCGGACATCGCCGTCTTCAACGCGCTCAAGCGCCTGAGCAAGAACCGCTTCCTCTGGCTGCGCGCCACCGGCTCCACCGTCATCTCCCAGCTCATCGACACCGTGGTGGTGCAGGTGGTGGCCTGGTGGGGCGTGCTGACGCCGAAGACCATCGTCTCCATCGTGCTCACCAGCTACGCGGTGAAGCTGCTCGTCGCCATCGGGCTGACGCCGCTGGTGTACGCGGGCCACAGCCTCGTGGAGCGCAAGCTGGGCATGAAGCCCGTGGTGCTGGGGCCGGACGGCGAGCCCATCGAGGAGGCCTCGCCCGGCGTGCAGGCGCTGGAGGCGAAGCCCGCGGCGCACTCGTAGCGCGCGCTCAGGGGAGGTCGAGGTAGCGCGGCGGCACCGCGTCGGTGAGCCACACCCCGTTCTCCGAGCGGAAGAAGGGGTGGCCGTCGCGGTGCATCTCGCCCGCGCGCACGCGCAGCAGCACGGGGCTGCCGCGGCGCGCGCCCACGCTGCGCGCCGTGGCCTCGTCCGCACTCAGGTGCACGTGGTGGCGCTGCCCGCGCACCAGCCCTTGCGCGCGGATGGCCTCCAGCACGGCCGCGACGGTGCCGTGGAAGAGCGTCTCCGGGGGCTCTGCGGGCGCAAGGCCCAGGTCCACCTCCACCGAGTGGCCCTGGTTCGCGCGGATGCGCCTGCCGTCCTCGCTGAGGGCGAAGCGCTGCTTGGGACTCGTCGCGACGATTTCCTCCAGCGCCTCGCGCGAGAGCACCCGGCCCTGAGCATGCAGTGCCGCGAGCAGCGCCTCGACGTCCGTCCACCCCTGCGCATCCAGCGTGACGCCGAGCGCCGCAGGGTCATGCCGCAGCACGAGGCTGAGGAACTTGCTCACGTGCGTGCGGTCCTTCGGGTCCATGGGGCGGACTGTGCGGGGCCTGGGCGCGCGCAGCAACCGGGAACGGCAGCGATGGACACGGGGCGTGGAGCGTGGCCCTCCAGCCGCTCGGCTGCGCCATCGGTGGGCGGACGGGGCGGCTGCGGCGCGTCCCGCGGGATGGGACGCCAGGGCAGTGGTGGGCGTCCTATTTCATGTCAATGATACTGACATGAAAGCAGAGCGCGCCTATCGCATGGTGGCCCGGGCCGAGGCGGCCGAGCGCACGCGGCTCGCGGTGCTGGACGCGGCGCTCGCGCTCTTCAGCCGCGAGCCCTTTGCGGACATCACGCTCCAGGAGATCGCCGACGAGGCGGGCGTGGCGCTGCAGACGGTGCTGCGCAAGTTCGGCTCCAAGGAGGGCCTCTTCGCGGCGGCGGGTCGCGAGGCGGAGCGCCGCGTGCGCGCGGAGCGCACGCAGGCACTGCCCTCCAGCGTGGACGCAGCGCTGCTGCAGCTCGCGGCGAGCTACGAGCGCGTCTGCGACTTCAACTGGCGGGCGCTGTGCCAGGAGGACCAATTCACCGCCGTGGCGGCAGGCATGGAGGCGGCGCGGGCGCTGCACCGCGAGTGGATCTCCCGCGTGTTCGCGGCGGAGCTCGGCGGCGTGGCGCCAGCGGAGCGGGCGCGGAGGCTGGCGCTGCTCTTCGGCGCCACGGACTTCTACCTCTGGAAGCTGTACCGCAAGGACCTCGGCCACTCGCGCGCGGTGGCCACGTCGCTCATCCGGGACGCAGTGCGCGCGCTGCAGCAGCAGTTCGGCACGGGGGCTCGCCCGGCCCCAGGAGGACGCGATGAGCAGGTTCCTGTTCGTGATGATCGAGGGCGGGGGCAACGTTCCCCCGCAGCTGGCGGTGGCGCGGCGGCTCGTCGCGCGCGGCCACGAGGTGCGGGTGCTGGGTGACCCGTCGCTCGCCGCGGGCGCGCAGCGCGCAGGCTGTGACTTCGCGCCCTTCCGCCATGCCCCCCACCAGGACATGCGCAGCCGGGAGCGGGACCTCGTGCGGGACTGGGAGGGCCGCAGCCCCACCCAGCGCTTCGCGCGCCTCGGCGAGCACCTCTTCTTCGGCCCGCTCTCGCGCTACACGCGCGACGCCGCCGAGCAGCTCGCGGACCTCCGGCCGGATGCCGCGGTGGTGGACTTCCTCGTGCTGGGCGCGCTTCCGGCCGCCGAGCGCAGCGGCCTTCCGTACGCCGTGCTCGTGCACACCCCCTTCCAGCTCCCGGTCGGAGGCGCGGTGCCGATAGGGCTCGGGCTCCGCCCGCATCCGGGCCTGCTGGGGCGCACGCGGGACCGGCTGCTCTGGCGCATGCTCACCCGCATGTTCGACCGCGGGGGGCTCGCGCGGCTCAACGCCCAGCGCAGCGCGCTCGGGCTGCGGCCGCTCGCCCACTTCTACGAGCAGTGGCTCACCGCCACCCGGCTCCTGGTGCAGACCAGCCCCGCCTTCGACTTCCCGGTGCGGCTCCCGCCCAACGCCGTGTACGTGGGCCCCGAGCTGGAGGACCCGGCCTGGACAGAGCGCTCGAGCGCGCCGTGGGAGCCCGGGGATGCGCGGCCCCTGGTGCTCGTCTCGCTCGGCTCCACCTTCCAGAACCAGCAGGGCCCCACCGCCCGCCTCATCGAGGCCGTGGCGCCGCTGCCCGTGCGCGCACTCGTCACCACGGGAGGCCAGCTCACACCCCGCGAGCTTCCCTCCGCACCCAACGTGGTGACGGTGAGCTCCGTGCCCCACGCCGCGGTGCTCCCCCAGGCGGCGCTGATGGCGTGCCACGGTGGGCACGGGAGCGTCATCAAGGCGCTCGCGCACGGGGTGCCCGTGCTCTCGGTGCCGCTGGGGCGCGACCAGCTCGACAACGCTGCGCGTGCCGCGGCCCTGGGCGCAGGGCTGACCGCCTCGCCCGGCAGCTCGCCCGCCCGGCTGCGCCGGAAGCTGCAGCGCCTGCTGTCCGAGCCGCAGTTCCGGGCCGCGGCACGGCGCTTCGCGGAGACCCTGCGCGCGGAGCAGCGGACCGACCGCGCGGTGCTCGAGCTGGAGGCGCTGGCGCGGCGCGAGCGCGCGGGCGTGGATGCTTCGCAGCCCCGTGGAACAGCCCCGGCGTGGGACGCGTTCTCCCCAGACCTCGCCTCACCGGAGCTTCGCCCATGACCCGGCCCCTGGACCTTCAGCAGCCCCCGCGCGTGGAGACGGCCACCTTCGCCGTCGGGTGATTCTGGACCCCGGACGCCCGGTTCGGGTGTCTCCCTGGAGTCGTTCGCACCCGCGTGGGCTACACGGGCGGCACGCTCGCGGACCCCACGTACCACGCGCTCGGCGACCACACCGAGGCGCTGCAGGTGGACTTCGATCCTTCGCGGATGTCCTACGCGGAAGTGCTCGGCCACTTCTGGGCGGCGCACCGTCCTCAGCGCCCGGCGTACGCGCAGCAGTACCGCGCGGCGCTCTGGTACGCGGGAAGTGAGCAGGAGGCGACTGCGCGTCGCACGCGCGACGAGGTCGAGCGCTCGCTGGGCAAGCGGGTGCTCACGGCGCTGGAGCCGCTCGGGCGCTTCTGCCCGGCGGAGGACTACCACCAGAAGTACGCGCTGCGCCGGCACGCGGACCTTCTGCAGGAGCTCGCGGGTTACTCGGACGAGGCCCTGCGCGAGTCCACGGTGGCCGCGCGCCTCAACGGCTTCGTGAGCGGACACGGGACTTTGGAGCTGCTGGAAGAGGAGTGGGCGAGCTACGGGCTGACGGAGCGCGCGCGGCGCAAGCTGGAAGGGCTGCTGCGCGGGCACGGGCGGCTTAGTGTGTAACCGGCGCGCCGCTCGCGCGTACCGCTCCGACACCCCTTCCCCCTTTCCCTGAGGAAACCATGGCCGACAAGCTGGTCCTGACGGATGCGCAGTGGAAGCAGCGCCTCACGCCCGAGCAGTACCAGGTGCTGCGTCACCACGGCACCGAGCGCCCTGGCACGGGCTGCTTCCTGGGCACGAAGACGCCGGGCACCTACGTGTGCGCGGGCTGCCACAACCCGCTGTTCAAGAGCGGCGAGAAGTTCGAGTCGGGCACCGGGTGGCCCTCCTTCACGAAGCCGGTGTCGCAGGACTCGGTGACGGAGATCCGCGACACCTCCTACGGGATGATCCGCATCGAGGTGCGCTGCGCGCGCTGCGACGGGCACCTCGGCCACGTGTTCCCGGACGGCCCGCCCCCCACGGGCCTGCGCTACTGCATGAACAGCGCGGCGATGGACCACGTGCCCGAGGGCCAGCCCATCGAGCTCGTGAAGGCGTAGGCCCGCGTCCTCCCGCTGCCTTCTTCAGGAAGGCAGCGGATAAGGGTCGATGTCGATGGGCTGAGCGCGCGCTACTCGTGCTCGCCGCGGTAGATGCAGCCGGAGAGGCAGGTCTCGCGGACCTGCACGGCGGAGAGCTGCGGCAGCGTGGGCTTGAGCCGGCGCCAGATCCACCGCGCGAGGTTCTCGCTGGTGGGGTTCTCGAGGCCCGGAATCTCGTTGAGGTAGTAGTGGTCCAGCTGGGCCAGCAGCGGGGCGAAGGCCTCGCGCAGCTCGGCGAAGTCCATGATCCACCCGCTCTGCTCGCCCACCGGCCCGCTCACGTGCACCTGCACGCGGTAGCTGTGGCCGTGCAGGCGCGCGCACTTGTGCCCCTCCGGAACGTGGGGCAGCCGGTGCGCGGACTCGAAGGTGAACTCTCGGTAGATCTCCACGGCGCCGCAGGTATCAGCGCCTGCCCGCAATCGCAAGGCACGGGCGCTCGGCTGCTCTCCGGGATTCCCCGTCTTCAGCGCGGGTGTGCCTCACGCACCGAGAGCTCCGCCTCCCCCGTGCACCAGCCGGCGCTGCGTGCGCAGTCGAGTGACACCGGCTCCTCGAACCGCAGCGTCCGCTCGACCAGCAGCTCCTGCCGCTCGTTCCACACCCGCACGCGCGCGTGGTCCAGGTCCGCGCGCTCCGCCTGCACCACCAGCCGCGCGTTCGAGCCTCGCTTCGGGGTGGGCACCTCCGTCATCACCGTGTCCACCGTGTACGAGACGCTGTAGGGGGCCGCATGGAAGCGCAGCTCGAGTGGGCGCTGACGCAGGTCCTCTGCCTCCACGTGAAGGGACTGCTGCGAGGTCACCCGCACGCGCAGGCGCTCGAGCGTGGCCGGGTGCTCCTTCGCAAGCGGCGTGACGGAGAGCCTCCCCTGCGGCCCGTGCACGCGCGCGATGCTTCCCGCCTCCGCGAGTACCGCGCCCGTGCACTGGCCCTCGCGGCACTGCAGCATGAGGCGCCACGCGCGACCCGCGTCGGGGCAGCCCTTGGGTACCTCGAGGAGGGCCTGGGTCTCCGGCGTGAGCACGAGGCTGCGCGTCACGTGCGTGCGGCAGGTGAAGTCCACGTCCACCGAGAGCGCGGTGGTCTCGAAGGGGCGCGGCTCTGCGGCGAGGGCGACGAGCAACAGGACAGGGAGCATGGGACGCACGGTAGCACTGCGCACTTCCCTCACCCTCTCCCAGAGGGAGAGGGGACCTTACCAGCGCATGTCCTGCTCTTCCGTCACGCCCGGGAGAGCGCTCACCTCGAGCGTGCGCCCGCCCACGCGCAGCGTGCCCGTGAAGAGCCCCAGCGGCTGGGCGAAGTGGCTCACCACCACCTTGAGGTTCTTCTCCTCGCGGTGCACGTGCAGGGGCTCGAAGCGCAGGTCCACCGCGCCGTCCTCGGTGCGCACGGTCCACGGCTCGAGCAGCTGCCCGCGCGTGTAGCCGAAGCGCGCGCGGGACAGCGGGAAGAGCCGCCCGCCCACCCACAGCGCGTTCTCGTTCGCCTCGCTCGCCGAGTCGTTGAAGCCCTCCACCAGGTTCAGCCCCACGGGCGTGCCGTCCGGAAGCCTTCCGGCGGCGAACGCCCAGCGCCACGCGGTGTGCCGCGCGAGGTAGCCCTGCGTGTAGTCCATGCCGCCCACCCCGCCCTCGAGCGACCAGGTGCGCCCGTCCGCCTCCAGCGTGCCGGAGGTGAGCAGCGCGCTGCGCTTCTGCGTCACGTTCACCCGGCCGTCGCCCTCCACCGGCGCCACCACGGTGAGCGCGGGCGCGGCGTCCTGCGTGTGCAGGCGCGCCCTCAGCCGCAGCGGCCCCGAGCCCGTGCGCACACCGGCCGCCGACACCTCCAGTCCGTACTCGCTCGCGCCCGCCTCGCGGCGCACGCGCAGGCGCGCCCCCAGCGTGTCGAAGCGCGCGTGGGCACCCTCGGCGGGGCAGTCCCCCACGGCCGAGAGCACTCCGGGCACACCCAGCATGGAGAGGTCCGCGAGTGCGCGGCGCGCCTTCAGGTCGTACGCGACGGCGAAGGCGTTGGCCCCGTAGCCCAGGTCCACCACGGCGCTCAAGGCAATCACCTCCTGCGTGGCGACGAAGCTGTACAGCCAGCGCTTGCGCTTGAAGGGGCGCAGCGCGAGCGGCAGCGCCCAGCGCCCGGAGAGCGCGCCGAGGTCCACGCGCGCGAGCTCCCCGGCGTAGGTGCCGAAGCGCGGCGTGCCGCTCGCGTCCGCGACGGAGGCGGGCACGGGGGGCAGTACGACTTCCGGGGCAGGGGCGGCGGCGGGGTCCAGGAGGAGCATGGGGGGCGCTTCTAGCCCCGCACGAGCGCCCCGCGCCATGCCCCGACGCCGCTTTCGGCTACCAGCTCACCAGCAGGTCGAAGTCGCCGCGCCCGCGGGCCTCGGCGCTCAGCGTGGGCTCCACCTGGGTGAGGCGCAGCCCCTCCTCGAGCACGCCGCTCATGAAGTCCGGCGTGAGGAAGGCATCGCCGCGGAACTCCATGCGGAAGCTGCGCTCGCCCAGCTGCACGGCCGTGACGCGCGCCTCCTCGCGCGCGTCCATCTTCACGTGCTCGGGGAAGCGGCGCAGGTAGCGCACCGGGCCGATGAGCGGCAGGCCGGACACCACCATCTTGCCCAGCTGCGTCTCGGCGAAGCCCTGCACGAAGCGCCGCCCCAGCTGCCGCCGCCCCTCCTCCTTGCTCAGCGTGGGGAAGAGGTGGCGGTGGGCCACGTCGAGGCAGCGGCGCATCACCTGGGTGCCGTAGCTCACCTCGGGCCGGAAGGGGTCGTAGCCCGCCTGGCGCAGGTCATCGAGGAAGCCGCCCTGCACCTGCAGCCCGCGAAAGAGGCTCTCCAGCACGAAGCCTTTGGTGCGGGCGGAGGGCGGGGGGGCGGCGAGCGGCTCGAGCATGGCGGAGACACCGGGACTGTGCCCGAGCGCGGGGCCCGGGAAAAAGTGAGTCCTCGGAGACCCCCGGAGCAGGCGAGCGGCCACAGGCGGCCCTCGCGCGGGTAGGGAGAGCGCGCACCCAGGCCGCACTTTGCGGCTCCTCGGAGCGGGAGGGCGCTGGCACACTGCGCCGCCATGAACGCCCCCGACTCGCGGCCCGTCGCGGCCCTCACCATCGCCGGCTCGGACTCGGGCGGGGGCGCCGGCATCCAGGCGGACCTCAAGACCTTCGCCGCGCACGGGGTGCACGGGCTCTCGGCCATCGCCGCGCTCACCGCGCAGAACACCCGCGGGGTGACGGCGGTGCACGTGCCGCCGGTCGCCTTCCTGCGCGCGCAGCTGGACGCGCTCTTCGCGGACTTCCGCGTGGGTGCGGTGAAGCTGGGCATGCTCGCCAACGCGGAGGTCATCCACACCGTGGCGGACGCGCTGGAGGCCCACGCCGACCTGCCGCTCGTCGTGGATCCCGTGATGGTGGCCACCTCGGGCGCGCGGCTGCTGGAGCCCGCGGCGCACGAGGCGCTGCGCACCCGGCTGCTTCCGCGCGCGAGCCTCGTCACCCCGAACATCCCCGAGGCCGAGTGGCTGCTGGGCCGCCGCATCCAGAGTGCCGAGGACGCGGACGCGGCGCTCGAGGCGCTGCTGGCGCTCGGCGCGCGCGCGGCGCTGCTCAAGGGCGGCCACCTGCCGGGCAGTGGCCCCATGGTGGACCGCTACGGAGATGCGCAGGTGCGCCGCGAGCTGCGCCACGAGCGGCTCGACCTCGAGGGCCACGGCACCGGCTGCACGCTCGCCTCCGCGGTGGCGGCGAACCTGTGCCGCGGCCTCGCGATGCCCGAGGCCTGCGAGGCGGCGGCCGCCTACGTGCACGGCGCGCTCGTGCACGCGACGCGGCCGGGGCTCGGCCACGCCGCGGTGCTCGCGCACCTGTGGACGTGCCAGCCCTAGCTGCTGCGCCCGAACACGATGCGCTCGTCGGAGAGCAGCCGGGTGGTGAGCAGCAGCCCCACGGCCGCGAGCGCGAGGCAGCCCAGGAGCCCCAGCCCGAAGCGCAGGGCGCTCGGCGGCTCGCCGCGCATCACGTCCCCCACCAGCAGCTGCTGCGCGAGCGCGGGCACCGCGTACATCCAGCCTGCGGGCTTCACCGGGTTGAAGGCGAGCACGAAGCCCGGCACGGTGGGGATGAAGAGGAAGAGCTGCAGGTAGGTCTGCGCTTCCTTGAACGAGCGCGCGTAGGTGGCCACCGTCATCTGCAGCGCGCTCGCGGCGAGCGTGAGCGGCAGCACCGCGAGCAGCACGCCCGCGGCCGTGACGGCGTCGAAGTGCGCCTTGATGCCGAGGTCCTGCAGCGGCACGCGGTGCACCACCCCCATGAAGGCGGTGAGGCACACGCCCACCGCGGCGCAGGCCATCAGCACGGTGGCGAGCCACTTGCCCACCACCACGCTGCCGCGCTGCACGGGGTTGAGCAGCAGGGGCTCGAGCGAGCCGCGCTCGCGCTCGCCGGCCGTCGCGTCGATGGCCACGTTCATCCCGCCCACGAAGGCGGCCATGATGAGGAAGATGGGGATCATGTTGAGCAGGCTCGCCGCCGTCTTCTCCGGCGTCGCGAGGTCCAGCTCCTCCACGTGGATGGGCGCGGCGAGCGTGGGGCTCACCCCGCGCGCGAACAGCCGCTGCGCGCCGAGCACGCTCGCGTAGTTCTGCAGCGCCGCCTCCACGCGCTTCACCTGCCCACGCCCCTGCTGGCGCGAGTTGTCCACCACCAGCTGCAGGTCCGCGGTCTTCCCCGCGCTGAAGCGCTCGGCGAACTTCTCCGGGATGACCAGCACCGCGTCCAGGGTGCCGTCCTGCACCTTCGCCTCGTAGTCCTGCGGCGGGTCGACCACCGTGACGCCCGCGCGCTTGAGGGCGGCGACCACGTGGGGCGCGTGCTGGGCGCCCACCACCGGCAGCTCCAGCGGCCGGTCCTGGCGGTACCAGCCGGCCATCATGGTGAAGAGCACGCCGAAGACGAAGGGGCCGAACAGCGGCACCACCAGCGCGCTGGTGAGCGAGCGCCGGTCGCGCGCGTGGTCCTTCAGCTCCTTGCCCAGGACCGCCCGCAGCTGCCTCATGACGCGAGCCCCGCGTCCGTCCCGATGACGCTCACGAAGGCCTCCTCCAGGCTGTCCTTGCCGGTGCGCGCGCGCAGCTCCGCGGGGCTGCCCTCGGCCACCACCCGGCCGCGCGCCACCACCACGATGCGGTCGCACAGCGCCGCCACCTCCTGCATCACGTGGCTGCTGAACACGATGCAGCGCCCCTGCGCCTTGAGCCCCTGGATGAGCGTGCGCACCGCGCGCGTGCTCATCACGTCCAGGCCGTTGGTGGGCTCGTCCAGCAGCACGTTCTGCGGCCCGTGCACCAGCGCGCGCAGGAGCGCCACCTTCATGCGCTCGCCCTGGCTGAAGCCCTCGGCGCGCCGGTCCGCGATGTCCTTCATGTCCAGCAGCTCCACCAGCTCCCCCACCCGCGCTTCCAGCGCCTTGCCCTCGAGGCCGTGCAGTTGCCCGAAGTAGCGCGCGTGCTCGCGCGGGGTGAGGCGCGGCGAGAGGCCGCGCGCATCCGGCAGCACGCCGAGGCGGCGGCGCACCTCCATGGGGTCCTGCACCACGTCGTGCCCGTCCACGCTCGCGGTGCCCGAGTCCGGGCGCACCAGCGTGTAGAGCATGCGCAGCGTGGTCGTCTTGCCGGCGCCGTTGGGGCCCAGCAGCCCCGTCACCACGCCGTCCTCGGCGCGGAAGGAGACCTCCTCCACCGCCGTCACCTTGCCGAAGCGCTTGTGCAGCCTCTTCACGTCGATCATCGCGGGGGGCGCCTCAGGCTCTCAGGGAGTGGGACCGGCAAAGGAGGTGAAGAAGGGCGGGCGTCCCAGGGACGGGTCGCAGCGCGGCTGCAGCCCCTCCACGCTGCCCTTCACGATGAAGTCCGCCATGAGGCTGCGCGCGCAGCCCATGACCAGGGTGTTGTGGCCCACGCCGGGCACCGTCACGTGCAGGCTGTGCGGCAGGTGGCGCGCGGCCTCCTCGCCCCAGGAGGGCGGGGTCACCGGGTCCAGCTCGCCGCTCAGCAGCAGCACCGGCACCGGCGAGCTCACCGGCTTCAGGTAGTCCTCGGGCACCTTCCCGCGCGGCCACACCTCGCAGCCGCGCAAGAGCTTGCGCGCGAAGCCCTCGCCCGCCCAGGTGCCGCGGCCCTCGCGCGCGATGGCCTCTTCGGTGATGAAGGGCGCGTCCTCGCTGCAGACGACGGAGAAGAACATGCCCAGGCTCAGGCCCTGCGCGAAGCCGTCCTGCAGCCCCGCCGTCACGGCGACGAAGGGCGCCCAGTCCCCCTTCTCCGCGCGGTCCACCACCAGGGGCACCAGCGCGGTGGCCTCGGACATGTAGAGCAGCCCGCGCAGGCCCCCCACGAAGGCGTCGAAGGGGATGGTCACGTCCTCCTCCACGCCGGTGAGCGGGTGGGCCACGCGCGTCTTCGCAGGGGTGCGGCGCAGGCCCGCGAGCAGCGCCTCGAAGCGCTCTTTGAGATTGGGATACGCGCGCGCGCAGTGCGCGTCCTTCGCGCAGTGGGCGAAGAGCAGGTCCAGGGCGCGCTGCGAGTCGCGCGCCATGTAGAGCGGCAGCAGGAGGCCCATGGGCGCCACGCCGTCGAGCACCACGGCGCGCGCGTGCTCGCCGTGCTGGCGCAGGTACACGAGCGCGGCGCGCGTGCCGTAGGAGACGCCGTACAGGTCGATGCGCGCGTAGCCGAGCGCCTCGCGCACCTCGTCCAGGTCGTCCATGGCGAGGGGCGTGGTGTAGAGGCGCGGGTCCGCGTCGTAGCCGGCGAGGCAGCGGCGCAGGGGCTCGGGGTCGAAGGTGTCCGCGTAGCGCGCGCTGAGGCCCGCGTCCGGCGGGTCGGTGTCGCAGTCCAGCGGGCGGCTCTTGCCGGTGCCGCGCTGGTCCACGAAGACGAGGTCGCGCTCGCGCCGCAGCCGCTCGAGCAGGGGCATCACCGTGCCCGCGAGGTCCACCGCGCCCTGGCCGGGGCCGCCGGCGAGCAGGAACACCGGGTCCGGCTCGGGGCTCGCTGCGAGCGCGGGCACCACCGCGACGCGCAGGGGCACCTTGCGCCCGCGCTTCGCCGCGCGGTCCTCCCACACCTCCAGCGTGCCGCACTGCGCGGGCGTGTTCAGCCCCTCGAGCTTGCAGGGGGCGAGCGCGAGCGTGCGGCGCGGGGCCTCGGCCGAGCGCGTGCACGAGGCAGCGAGCAGCAGCAGTGGCAGGCACAGGAGGAGGTGCAGCGGGCGCGTTCCAGAGGGCATCGACCAGACTCTCCCGTGCACGGGGCGTGTAGGCCCGCGTGAGCAAGCAGGCGACTTAGCATTCCACGGTCGGAGCGCGCGCGCGATTCGCGCGGGCACGCGGGGCGGCCGGGTGGTTGAATCCCGAGGCCCCGGCCCACGTCCGGGACACCACGCCATGTCGACCATGAACCCGTCCCTCCGCCGCCGCGCCCTGCTGCTCACCGCCGCCACCTGCCTGCTCACGCTCGCGGGCTGCGCAGGCCTCAACTCGGTGCTCGCCGGCGCCTTCCAGCGCCCGCGCCTCACCTTCAAGCGCGCGGACCTGGGCGCGGTGAGCCTCTCGGGGGCCACGCTCAACCTCGTGTACGACGTGGAGAACCCCAACCCGGTGGGGCTGGACCTTGCGCAGGTGAGCTACGCGCTCTTCGTGGAGGGCCGGCAGATGGTGGCCGGCACCCCGCCCAGCGGGATGAAGCTGGCGGCGAACGGCTCGAGCGAGCTGGTGTTCCCGGCGAGCGTGAAGTTCGCGGACGTGGTGCCGGTGCTCAGCACCTTCTTCACCAAGGACCAGGCCGCCTACCGCGCGGAAGGCTCGCTGGGCCTGCAGACGCCGGTGGGCATCGTCAGCCTCCCGCTCGCGCACGAGGGCAGCTTCGCGGTGCCCAAGCTGCCGCAGGTGGCGCTCTCCACGCCGCGCATCAAGAGCCTGGGGCTCACCAGCGCCACGGTGGAGCTGCCGCTCACCATCACCAACCGCAACGCCTTCGCGCTGCCCATCAACGGGCTCACCGGCGCGCTGCGCATCGCGGGCGCCAACGTGGGCAACGTGGCCACCGGGGACCTGGGCAGCTTCGGCGCGGGCGCGGCGCGCGAGGTGATGCTGCCGGTGACGATCAACTTCCTGCACGCCGCGAGCGCCGCCGCGGCCCTGCGCAGCGGCAGTGCCGACGTGGCCTTCGACGGCAAGGTGCTCTCGGGCGGCGCCGGCGTGCCGCTCGCCTTCAGCCAGCACCTGAGCTTCAGCCGCTAGGCGCGTTGGGGGCGGACAGTTGCGCTGCCCGCTGCTGAACGTTGAAGCTCGGGGAAAGCCGGGATCCAGGTCCCCCGCTTGGCAGGCAGGCAAGGTGTCCGTATCTCGCTGCATACCCGCAGCCCTCTGGAGTGCCCATGCGCGCCCTCTCCGCCGCCGTCCTCACGGTCGTCCTGGCCGGCCTCGGCGCCGGCTGCAGCAGCGGCGACGGCCTGCGCACCTCGGTGGCCGGCAATGACGGAGCCCCCGGGCCGCAGGGACCTCAGGGCGTGGCCGGTCCCCAGGGGCCCCCGGGCCCCCCGGGCCCCAGCGGCGTCGCCTACGTGCGCACCCGCGTGGTGAGCCCCGCGGCGAGCCCGGAGGAGAGCGGGCGCGCGCTGCGCACGGTGCTGGCGGAGCTCGGTGGCCCCGGCGCGGCGGCCACGCTCGCGGCAGGGGACGTGACCTGGCGGGTGCAGCTGGAGCCGGGCGTGTACGCGCTGGGGGCCGAGCCGCTGGTGCTGCCCGCGCACGTGCACCTGGAGGGCGCGGGCGCAGCGAGCACGCTGCTGCGCGCGAGCAGCGCGGACGCGGCGGCGCTGCAGGTGGAGGGGCCCGGCGCCGGGCTGCGCGCGCTCGCCGTGGAGAACGACGCGGGCGGAGGGCCCCAGGCCTACGCGCTGCGCTCGAGCGCGGCGGACCTGCTGCTCTCGGACGTGGCGCTGCGCGCGCGCAACGGCCGCTTCTTCACCGCGGCCGCCTGGCTCACCGGGGCCACGGGCACGCTCGCGCGGCTCACGCTGGAGGCGAGCTCGGCTTCCGGAGACGTGGCGGGGCTGCGCTGCCAGGGCTGCGCCGCGGCGCTGGTGGACTCCACCGCGAGCGCGCAGGGCGGTCACCCCGTGCGCGCCGTCTTCGTGGAGGAGGGCATGCTCGCCCTGCGCCAGGTGACGGCGCTGGGGCGCGGGGCCGAGCACAGCAGCAGCTACGGCGTGTACGCCATCGACCGGCGCGCGGGCGTGGGCAGCGTGCCCGCGGTGACGCTGGACGGAGTGCAGGCGGTGGGCAGCGTGGGCGACTACGCCGCCGGGCTGTACCTGGACTCGGTGGGCGCGCAGGTGCGCAGCAGCGTGCTGCAGGGCTTCGCGAGCGAGGGCGAGCGGGTGTCCTCGGTGGGGCTGGGCAGCGAGAACCCGGCCGGCCACACGCTGCAGGTGCAGGTGCACGCCTCCCAGCTCACCGGGGCCACGCGCACGGTGATGGCGGCGGCGCTGATGCGCGTGCAGGTGGGCGGCTCGCAGCTGGCGGGCGGGCGCACCACGATTGCCGACGACGGCGCAGGCCAGGTGCAGTGCGCCGCGAGCTACGACGAGGCCTTCCAGACCCCTGCGGGCGGGGGCTGCCCCAACTGACGCATACCGGTAGCAAGCGGGCTGCCGCCGGCGCCCCCGCCTGCTTTGGGTGTGAAGCCGGGGCGCCGGTGCGTTAGGGTTCGCGGCGCACGGACCCCACCGCCGGGGCCGGGACCAAGGCCGAAGCCACCATGCGACGCATCCTCTTCAAGTCCAAGATCCACCGCGCCACCGTGACCCACGCAGACGTGGACTACGAGGGCTCGGTCACCATCGACGTCGACCTGCTGCGCGCCGCCGACATCCTCCCCTACGAGAAGGTCGCGGTGTGGAACGTCACCCGCGGCACGCGCCTGGAGACCTACGCGCTCGAGGGCGAGAGCGGCAGCGGCGTGGTGTGCATCAACGGCGCGGCGGCGCACCTGAACCAGCCGGGCGACCTGGTCATCCTCGCCACCTTCGCGGAGGTGGAGGCGGCGGAGCTGCCCGGCTGGAAGCCCACCGTGGTGTTCGTGGACCGCCAGAACCGCATCGTGCCGGGCGGGCCCAACGAGGAGCTGCCCGGTCCCCAGCGCCGCATCGCCTAGCGCGCCGCGCATGCAATGCGGCGTGCGGCGCGTGCGTAGATAGGACACCCATGTCCCTCTTCGATCCCGTCGCCGAGCGGCTCGCCTTCCTCAAGCTGCTGGACCCGCGCGAGCTCAAGCGCCTGTCCGACGTGCAGCTGCACGCGCTCGTGCAGCGCGAGGCCCTGCGCTCGCGCGCACGGGTCGCGGCGCTGGAGGCCTCCTACCCCTCCGCCGGCACGCGCGAGCTCGCGCAGCGGCTGGTGGACCACAAGAAGGGGCTCGCGGGGATGCTGGGCGGGGTGAGCGGCGTGTTCGGGCTCATCGGCCTGCCCGCGGACCTGCTGGCGGTGGCCTACCTGCAGATCACCCTGCTGGTGGACGTGGCCACGCTCTACAAGGCGAACCTCAAGACCGAGCGCGCCCGCACCGAGCTGCTGGACCTGTTCGGCTACGCGAGCGGCGCAGGCCCCATCACCCGCTCGGGCCCCAAGGTGGTGGGCACGCTCGGGGGCATGGTGCTCGCGCGCGGCGGGCTCAAGACGCTGGGGCGCGCGCTGCCGCTCGTGGCCGCCCCGGTGAGCGCCTACCTCAACAACCAGGCCCTGCAGGCCGTGGGCGAGCAGGCCGTGCGCCACTACGAGGGCTTCGGCAAGGCGCGCCAGAAGGCGAAGCGCGCAGCGACATGAGCCGGCGCTCCGAGCCTCAGCGCAGGCAGGCGGTGGGCTCGTCCGCGGGCGCCGCGCCCCCGTACACCTGCTGGCGGAAGGCGGCCGCGAGCTCCGCGTCCCCCGCGGTGCCTGCGAGGAACTGCTCGAGCTGCCCCGTGGTGACGAGCTGGTTTGCGTGCTGCGCGTAGAAGTCGCGCATGCGCTCGAGCAGCACCGGCTCGCCGAGCAGCGCCGCGAGCGTGCCGAAGAACTGCGCGCCGCGCGTGTAGGCGAGGTAGGCCGTCACCCGGGTCCACGGGTTCTGCGGCGAGAGCTCCACGGGCGTTCCGCCGAGGCACAGCGGGCTCTGCCGGAAGCCGCGCCGCGGGTCGGTGGTGTAGACGTTCCAGGCCTCGTCGATCCACCCGTCCGCCTGGCGCGCGGGCTTCACGCCGCGGCCGTACCAGCTGTGGAAGAGCTCGTGCTCGAGCGCCTCGCGGCTGCTGGTGGTGCCGCCGTCGTACTCCATCGAGCGGTCGGGCTCGCTCCACAGGTACACGCTGAGCGCGTCGTCGTGCACGTAGGTGCCGGTGGAGCGCGTGAACTCCGCCACCCATTCGGCGATGTCGCTGGCGATGGGGCGCAGCTCCTCGTGCACGGTGCGCTCGCGGAACAGCGCGAGCCGCCCCTGCCGGCCGGGCACGAGCGTGAGCGGCCCCTCGTAGGCCTCGAGGAAGTCCGCGGGCGCGAGCACCACCATGGGCGAGAAGGCCGTGAAGGTGGGCGGGAAGTCCACGTGCCAGTGCGACTCGCCGAGCCGCTCGACCTGACCGTTGGTCACCAGCGTGTGGCCGATCTCCACGTTGCGCAGCTCGAGGTCCAGCGAGAGCGCGAAGCGGTCGTAGAGGAGGTTCGCGGGCAGCCACATCTCCAGGTAGCGGCCGGGGATGAGGTCGGTGAAATAGAAGTCCCACGCGACGCGGCCGCCCTCCGCATTCCACTCGGGAGGCCGCGCGCGGGGCGAGTCCGGACGCCCGATGGGATAGCGCAGCACGAGCGTGTGGCGGCTGCAGGCGCGCAGGGTCACGTCCACGCCCAGCATCTGCGCGCCGCGCCCGCCGCCCAGGTCGTGCGCCACGAAGGCCGCGGGGTTCACGGGCGCACCATCGAGCCAGGCCTCGGAGACGCGCTGGCGCAGGTCGAAGAGGGGCTGCCCATCCTCCACGCCCATGGTGAAGTCCACGCGCACCTCGGCCTGGGCGCGCTTCGCCGCGGCGTCGAATACGACGGCGGCCTCGGTGCGCTCGAGGTCGATGGGGACGAGGTGCCGGCCGTACGCATCCACGGGCGCGGGCGCGTGGACGAGGTCGCCCGAGGCGCAGGTCGCATCGCTGCGGCCACCGCCGTTGCCCGTCGCGACGCCCGCAAGCGGGGTCTCGGGAGTGCCGCACGCGAGCGCCAGCATCGCGACGGGTGCGAGCCTCCAGAGTGCCCTGCTGCTGCGCATCGGTCTCTCCCTTGCGGCGGACGGTCTCGCGCACCTTTGCGCCTCCTCCCGCGCGCGACAAGGCGGAAGGACGTGGGGCCACGCTGCGGGCTCGTGGGGTGTCCAGGAGGGACGGTCGCGGAGCCCTCGCCGAGCGCGGCGGGGCGTCGCCCTGCCGTCGCTCCGGGGGCGCGCGAGCTGCTGGACGAAGTGTTCCTCAAGATTGATCACATGTTGCGGCGCGGAAGCCGACGAGAGCGGCGGTGAGGGCTTCGTGGCCGCGGGCCAGCGTCTGCCAGCCGGGGGGGCCGTTGCGCTTGAGGTGTCCGCCGAGG